>DASQSS010000248.1:0-23463 GCA_035642255.1 Ktedonobacterales bacterium
GACGTTCCTGACCTTGATACGCTCGCCTGGAAACAGATAGTACGTTTGGCATGGGTGAGATCACGTGAGATCGTAGACCAGCGCCTTCAACAGAGCAATGCGCAAGGCAATGCACAGGGCATTGAGATCTGGAAGGTACGGGACTTCGAGTATCGGCATTTCTATAGTGGCTGGGTAGGACTTGCGTTTCGCTTTCGCGCTTGCGCAGCGCATGACCAGACATACATCATGTCTTTTGACCAATATGGCGGCGATGTCATGGACATGGCGATGTACCAGGAAGATGAGGCGCTCTTTGGGTTCTTTCTCAAAGGGCTCGCTGCCCTCGAGTGTTTCTGCTATGGCCTCTATGCGTTGGGCACGCTGGTTCGTACACCAACGCAGGCACCAAGCATCCCGCCGCAGCCTTTGTTTCCTCATCTGGATCCTCACGATCCAAAGGAGCCTCAAGCGATCACACCGCGTGTGACGTTGCAAGCTTTTCAACAGCACTTTGCTGGATATGCGCTTACTACCCAGCTTGCTCGGATGCTTGCTGATCCGGCATATCGGGAGTGGAGCAATATTCGCAACGTGGTAGCGCACCGAGCGGCCACGGCTGGTCGCTCACTCCGATACTCCAACCCATCTGCGCTCGTTGGCGGCGATGACGCACGACCAAGCGCGGTCACGATGTGGGCTGGAGACATCGATCTGACCGCAGACACTACAGCCTCACGATATCGATGGTTACGCGAGACCCTGAATACCGGGATAGAAGCGACTTTGGCGTTTACCAAGCACGAGCTCCCTTACCCTGAGGCGCAACTCCCATCGCTGTGAGCTCCGCTACAGCCCTGCTAAAAATGGTGCCCGACGAGCATGGTGCGCTGCGCCCTACGGCTATATTCGATCGCCATACTGACGATGAGGAGGGCATGCTTGATAATCGTCGGCGTAATTGTCGGGTCATTGTCGGCGAATTGTCGGGTGGGTATGCGAGGGCGCAAAGCCTGATAGCGTCAAGGCTGGCGGGCATCGCAGAGCGAATTGTCAATTGTCGGGTAAGTCACATAAATCAACGAGTTGTAGGTGGCTTCTGACGCTTGCGCCTCGCGGAGGACTAGCCCTGGCTAGCCCCGGCTGATCCAGACGCCATCCCGATAGTTGGGAGATCCAGCATAGCCCCCAGCATTCCACAGCGCATCTACAACGGGCTTGAGCGCCTGCGCGGCGTCAACCTCGAAATCGTTCACCAGTATCTCTGGCATCATCAGCACATCACGCTCAATCGCATAGCGACGCTGCCCTTCAGCACCACCTGGAACAGCCAGCACCATCTCTTGCACTCCCGTGAGTGTTAGCATGATGACCAGCGGTAGCTCGACACTGAGCCGCTTTTGAATCCTCAGCATGCTTGGCAAACCTACGATCAGGTTTCGCTCGAAGACGGCGGTTGGAATGAGCCGCATCCGATTAGAGGTGACAGGGGCTACGGCGTCTAAGTCCACCACTTCAATCGCGCCGTTACGGAACAACTGAAGATACGACATCGCGCCACTTCCATTCGAGCCATATGCGACAACGCCATCGAGGTTGTACCTACGATCGGCATATGTGGCAACTCCTGGTGGCGTAATCAACGAGCGCGTCGTGCTGTCAGATGCGAACCCGACGACATCATAGCTAATTCCCGGTGTGAACACATTCAACGGCACGACATGCAGAATCATGCGCGGCCCCTTAGCCAAGGGCACAGGCGTCTCATTGCTCATAACTTGGATTAGTCGATCTGCCCGGAACGCGCGCACGTGCTCGATGGCAGACTCTGCACCAATCGTGGCAGCATGCACCTGTCTGACATCCATGTATTGATTGCCCTTCGATCCACGCATCACAAAACGAAGCCAGTCCTCGCGCACTACCGCGTGTGGCCCTATCCAACTGCGCGGAATGCGCATGACGATCGCGGTCCGCCCCGACCCAAGAGTAATCGGGTGGGTTGCGACCTTGATCCTGGGCTGCACACCGGCAAGGATAGTATTTTCGAGTCGGAGGATCTCAGCATCTGTATTGATGTCTTCGAGACCTACCAGTTCTGATGCCTTGCCGTCTACTTCACGCATGCCATAGATCAGCAGTCCACCAGTGGTATTGGCAAATGCGACGACGTCAGCGCGCAGGTCAAATCTGTCCTTGTCGCTGTTCCCAGGCAGCGTTTCCTTGTAGTCAACCAAAACGCCTTCCTCAAACGCGCTAGCTACCAGCGCTTGGAGATCCTGTTCAGTCACCTCAGTCAGTGGCTTCTCAAATAACCACATTGACGCGCTCCCTCCAACCGCATTTCCACTCGCATCACCATCGGGAACCGCATGTGCATCCGCATTGATCTATACTCAGCCGCACGAGGCGCAGCGCATCTCGATAGCTCGACCGATGCGCTAACCGCCACTGCTGCAAGTCTTCACGCCATTCAAACAGGGGATGACGCGTCCCATCTACCGCTTCACTATGCGGCCAGAACGCATCGTTGGTCCTCAGGATGACGTAGGCGCTGGATGCCGGCCACCAACGCCATCCAGCGCCTACCCCTATGGCTTCCACAATCGTCAGATCGTCGTCTTGTTCCTGCATGCGCTCGTACTCCTTGCGCCAGATAACGTTTTGGCTTGCTTCCTGCAAGCCCTCTCTTACATGAGGACACGTGCCCTCTATTTCTTCAGTATCGCACGCGAACGCAACCTCTGGTGTGCGCAGTGGTCCCCAAAGGCCGCAAGAAGTTGGCTAATGCGCTCGACATCACGTTTGACCAACTGGTCACCGTGGATTCCGAAAGTGAGTCTGAGACGCACCACTGCCGAACGCCCCTGATGCGCGGGGTGGAGTCATACCCCGCGCAGTATACTTTCAGCCGCGTCGTACCCACGCGTCCTGACGCCAACCACAGCCACGTTGACGCCAACCGTGACGCCAACCGGAAACAGAAAACGTGACAGCCGCCACTAAACAGCTATGAACACCTGTGGACGATAGATACCCGTGAAGGCTTGGAATCAGGGATAATTGTGCGCGAACAAATGGACAGGGAAGCACAGGGTGAGACAGCCTTAGACATCTGATGGCGGTTTCCTAAACCGGAGGTCGGCGGTTCGAGTCCGCCCAGCCCCACCCATCGAAGTTATTTTGGGACCTTACCTTGACCTCGCGCCAACGTGCTGATACGCCCGAGGAATCCGGTGGTAAGCTCAGCGGACCTCCAGGAACTACCTGCCCGATAGCTACGGGAATCTGAACGAACGATGGCGTACCTGAGGGGAACATTGCGGGCGCCACAGCGGAATCTCTAGCCATCTTCTCCAACCCTTCCTCTAGCAGTAGAGGGGCCTCAAACGCCCGTCCCTGATCCAGCGTATCACTGGGCCCGGGAGAGGAGACATCCGGCGCTGTGCGTCTCGATGCGCTGACGCTCGTGCGCCGCCCGCGTTTGTTGAGTCTGACTGGCGCCGGTCCACCTGCGACGACAATACGTGGGCCTACCCCTACGGCATACACGGGGAAGGCTCCATGCTTGTTCGGTCCGATGGCTTAGTTGCCAGGCGCGCCAACAGGGCTGCCCTCAATAGACGAGAAGATGTTCTCAAGCGCGTGCTTGCGCTTCGCCCATTGCGGAGACATAAAGAACACCCCATCCAGCTGGACGGGGCGCCTGATAAGGTATCCTCGGCTTCATGCGGCCTAGCGGGTCGCCTCAGTCGCGCTATGAGCGATGCCGGTAGCCTCGCGCAGGAGGCGCGCTTGCCGCTCCTCTCGCACGCGCCGCTCGATGGCATGCTGGGCCGCAAGCAGATCCTTCGCGGACGCCAGGCTCGCATTGCGGACATACATCAACTGACCCTCGGCCAGCACCACAGCCGTATGCGTCGGATACGGTTCGACGCGGCTTACAGACGACGTGCGCTCCACACGCTCGAACATGCCGAACCAGGCGCTCCTCACACTCTTCACCATTTCTGTCCTTCTCCCCTTCTTCTGTCTGTCCTCATGCGGCCTCTCTCGGCGCAGCATGAGCATGCGACTCAGTGAACACACTGAGCGTCTCAGAGTCGACGTCGCTGTGGACTGATCTGAGCGGATCGACGCTGTCTCCACCTTGACCGCCTTGTCTCCCGCTCACAGTGAAGAGTGTATCTGGTGTAGGTGTGAGCATCATGAAAGGCTTATTGACGATTGTTCATCTTTCAACGAGTCATCGCGGCGTCGTCAGCCACGCGATTCTGGCTGGCGACGTCGTAGGAGATCATGTTGGAGCTGGAGCCAACGCTGGAACATCCTGCGCTCTGCGTCACCGGCGCGGCGATGCGCCACTGAATGCTGAATCGTGGACACGCGGCTTCATGCCTTCTTACCGCGTCGTCCCGCGCGCTGAGCGGACCATCGCAGGATAGCGTCGCCCCAGTTGAAGAATCCTGAGCCAGCGAACCCGTGGACGAGGATCGATGGCACGATGGAGCGTGGCTGCGGCTGCAGCAGATAGACCAGCCCGAAGACGCCGCCGCCAGCGGTGGCGCCGATGACCGCTCGCCATGGCCACGCGCCGCCGATCGTGTGGAAGGCGCCGAACCCCAACGTCGTCAGCGCCCAGCCAATCGCATTCGCTCGCGCGCCAGGGCCGACGATCCGCTCCGCGCCCTGGATGGCGAGTTTCTGGACCATTCCACGCCAGAAGAGCTCTTCTATCGGCGCGTTCACCGCCATGAAGAAGGTCGTCTGCAGTGCATGATCGGCGCGCGTGTGCGCGCGATAGCCGGGAACCGCCCAGCGTTTGAACGCCACTGCGGCGCCTGCCATAGGAACGCCGACAGCCGCTCCTAGCGCTAGATCACGTCCCAGGTGGGCGCGTGTCAGCCCGACGCCGGCAGGCCCTCTAGCGACGTACCGAGCGTAGACGAACACAGCGAAGCCAAATGGAGCGAGCATGCCAAGGATGAGCGCGCGTAGTCCCGGCCACGTCTGGCGCGCCGTACTAAGCGAGAGCGGAGCCGACGCAGGTTCTTCTTCATTCAGTGACCGCTCATGAGCCGAATCATGCGGGCGCATATCCACCATCCTTCCCCCTCACCCGATGCCTCACCCTATGCCTCACGATGCCTCACGATGCCTCACCGTGGCGCTTACCGCGATGGCTTTGCGCTCGCGCGGGGCAGGTTGATTTCCAGCAGATTCCAGGCCGACGCTGATGCGCGT
This sequence comes from Ktedonobacterales bacterium, assembly GCA_035642255.1. Lineage (GTDB taxonomy): Bacteria > Chloroflexota > Ktedonobacteria > Ktedonobacterales > JADMIN01 > JAKAIY01. The sequence goes on from DASQSS010000248.1 coordinate 5,224, forward strand.
CGGCGTTGACGCGACGCTGCGCACGCTCGGTGCGCGCATTTCGTGAGAACACGGGCGCGCTGCGTGACCGAAAGGTGATATGACCCTGCTATCACTGCATTGGGGGCGATTGTCTCATGACCATGCGCAGCTTGGCGTATGTCGTCGCCCCACGATTGACCGGGCAGCTACGCTGGACGCCTCTGACAGTCGCACGATGGGAGGAACGTCATGACTCGTGATATGTTCGAGCGTCATGCCGTCGTCCGAGTGCTCATCTACGCGGTGGCGATCATCGCGGTGATGTATGCGATCGGTATGATGTGGGGCGTCGCCGCCCACTATGCGAGCATCATCCTGCTGCTCTTCCTGGCATGGATCATCGTGTTCGTGCTCCATCCGCTCGCCGTCCAGCTAGAGCGGCTCGGCATGCCGCGCGCGCTTGCGGTGGCGCTCATTTACGTCGGGCTGTTCGCCATCGCTATCGCAAGCATCGCGTTGGCCTTTGTGAGTGTGAGCTCCCAGGCGACGCATCTCATGTCCTTGCTCACTGGCCTATTCTCGGCGGACAACGTGAGCGCGCTGGACGCACGAGTCGCTCGCTTCTTGCAGGATATCGGCATGAGCCCCAGCGACGCACATGGGCTTGTCAGCCAGGCTGGCAAGCAGGTCCAGACGGCGACGAGCGCGCTCTCTGGCCAGGTGGTCGCTATGGTCGAGAGCATGTTTGGCCAGGTGATGACAGCAGTCCTGAATGCGACGGTGATCATCATCCTGTCGTTCTATATGATGCTCGACGGCGCCGCCATGCTCGAGCGTCTGGTCAAGCGACTGCCGCCCGCCTGGATTCCGGATGTGCGCATCTTCCAGGCCCATGTGAACGCTATCTTCGGTGGCTTCCTGCGGGGCGCGCTGGTCATCTCGCTGACCTATGCGGTCCTCAACTGGATCGTCCTGGCCGCGCTCGGACAGCCCGGCGCTATCCTGTTTGCGCTGCTGGGGGGCGCTCTGCTCGTCGTTCCGTGGATCGGTGGCTTCCTGTCGATTGTTCCGCCAGCGCTGGTGGTGCTTATGGATTCGCCTTCCCCGGTCGTCTTGCGGAACCTCGTCATTCTGATCATCGCGCTCGTCGTCGCGCAGCAAATAACGATGCAACTCGTCGCGCCGCGTGTCTTGAGCGCGCACATGGGTATGCATCCCCTGCTGGTATTTGCGGGCTTACTGATCGGGGCGCACGAAGCGGGCGTGTGGGGCGCTCTCTTCGGGCCGCCGGTCGCCGCCGTGGTGGTCGCGATGCTGGACACGTTCTTTGAGCGCTGGCAGCGCACAAGCAGCAAGTATCCTCCTCTCGACGCGAGCCAGCCGCTTGACGGCGAACAAGATGATGCGCATGACGGTAAACATGACCATCTAGACGACCATAGACAGGTAGTCGCCGAGTCGGAGGCGGACGGGCGTGAGCTGCTCGCGGAGCTACCGCATTGACCACCTGCGCTGCGGCGCGCTGTATGACCCGATGTGTAACTCGCTGGGTCGACGATGACGCAGGTCGCTCGCCGCAGAGCTGTCTGGCGGCTGAAGCCGCGCCTACGGTCAGCGCTGTGGGCTGACACGAAGCTGTGCTTGCAGACTTCGTCCCCTGGCGCGCCCGCGCGCTGAGAGCTAGCCCGCGCAGTCCGCCTGCGCGGGGGCGCAGGGCCTCCAGGCGCGATTTCAACCGCCAGCTCGCTTTCAACCGCCAACCCCCGATAATTGGCGCAACCGCTCGCTGCGCGACACTTGCGCAGCCCCGCCGGTCCGTGCTATACTCATCTCCGCCTGGGGATGTAGCTCAGTTGGAAGAGCGCGACAATCGCACTGTCGAGGCCAGGGGTTCGAGCCCCCTCATCTCCACCCATTCCACATCACATGACGAGCGTGACTGCTGCGGCGGGTCACGCTCGCTTTGTATGCGGCGCGGCTCTGCGCTGGAACGCAGGATCCGGAAGAGGGGAGCATCAGCATGGCCGAGGATACATTCGATCCGCAGCGATTCACGGCGCCGCATGAGGAGATCGAAGAGGCCACGATCACGGGGCTGCAAACCCAGATGGCGCGCGGTGATGTCACCGCGCGCCGCCTCACCGAGATGTATCTGGCGCGCATCGCGGCGATGAATCTGGCTGGCCCAGCCCTGCGCGCGGTCATCGAGACGAATCCACAGGCGCTCGACATCGCCGACGCCCTCGATCGCGAGCGGCAAGCGTCAGGCCCGCGCGGCCCGCTGCACGGCATCCCTGTCTTGCTGAAAGACAACATCGATACAGCGGATGAGATGATGACGACCGCTGGCTCACTGGCGTTGGCCGACAGCCGCCCATCCACAGACGCCACTGTCGCGGCGCGGCTGCGCGCGGCTGGCGCGGTGTTGCTGGGCAAAGCCAACATGAGCGAATGGGCGAACTTTCGCTCCAGTCACTCGTCCAGCGGCTGGAGTGGGCGCGGCGGCCAGGCGCGTAATCCCTACTCGCTCGACCGCACGCCCTCTGGCTCCAGCTCTGGCTCCGCGACGGCTGTGGCGGCAAACCTGGCGGTCGTCGCGCTGGGTACGGAGACAAATGGCTCGATTATCAGCCCAGCCAATGTGAATGGTCTGGTGGGCGTCAAGCCGACGGTTGGGCTGACCAGCCGCGCTGGCGTCATCCCCATCTCGCACACACAGGACACGGTTGGCCCCATCGCGCGGACGGTGGCCGACGCCGCCGCGATACTGGGCGCGCTGACGGGGGTAGACCCGCGCGATCCCGCCACGCAGGCGAGCGAGGGTCATAGTTTTACCGACTACACGCAGTTCCTCGACGCCGACGCGCTGCGAGGCGCCCGCATCGGCATTGCGCGAACCACCTTCTTCGGCTACAACGAGAAGGCTGATCCGCTTGCCGAGGCGGCCATCGAGACGCTCAAGGCGTGCGGCGCCGAGGTCATCGACCCAGCGGACCTTCCGACGGCCAAAGCGCTCAGCGAGACGCACGCCGAGCTCGACGTGCTGCGCTACGAGTTCCGCCACGACCTGAACGCCTACCTGGCGACCCGCAATGGCGCTGTGCGGACACTGGACGACTTGATCGCCTTCAATGAGGCGCACGCGGCTGAGGAGCTGCCCTTCTTTGGCCAGGACCACCTGATCGCATCCGCCGCGAAGGGGCCGCTGACCGATGAAGCGTATGTATCCGCCCTGGCCGAGATTCAGCGACTCTCGCGGCGCGAGGGCATTGACGCCGTAATGGAGTCGCAACGGCTCGATGCGCTCTTCATGCTGACAGGTGGTCCCGCGTGGAAGATCGATCTGCTCGACGGCGATCCCGATGGCGGCGGATCGAGCTATGGACCGGCGGCGCTGGCAGGCTATCCTGTCGTCACCGTACCGGTTGGCCTGATCGCGGGCCTGCCCGTCGGCGTCAGCTTCTGCGGGCGCGCCTTCAGCGAGGCGCGGCTCATCGCGCTGGCCTACGCCTTCGAGCAGGCCACGCTCGCCCGCACGCGCCCCACCTACGCCGTCACAACACTTTGAGCGCACTGTGCGCTTTGGGGGCTGTAAGCGCGGCGCGACCGATCACGCTTGTTCGGCGGGCTGCGCTGATGTCGTCGCCTCGTAGGCATTGAGATCGACATTCCACCAGACTGAGGGAGCGTCGTCGGCTGGCCGGTCATTCGCCTGCTTCAATCCATCGTCGAGCAGACGGCTCAGGCCAGCCACGCATTTTGTCACATCGCCGCCCGCGCGCTGCAGCAGAACGCCCAAGGCGTCGCGGGTGAGCGTCACGCCTGCCATGCGCACGTTGACTGAGATCACACCAGGCTGCTGACACCCTGCGGAGTCGCTGACATTACGCATAGAGTTCAGCGTTTCGCCGTCGATCTGGTAGGAGCGGCTAATATCCTGACGGATGCGCTCAGCGCGCTGGCGAGCCTTGTCGACGTCCTCATCGCGCACGAGCATGTAGAAACGATCTCCCCAGGGACGGTAGAGCCGCGCTGAGAGGATGCCGTGGGCAAAGGCGCCGTGCATGCGCTGCTTGAGCCGATTGCCAAGCTCCCGCGTGAGCAGCCGCGCGACACGGTCGCCCTGCAGGCGCTGGATGGAAGAGTAATCATTGACATCCAGACCGATCAACGTGAGCGTCTGGATGTCTCGCGAGAACTCCGTCTGTTCCTCCAGAGCTGGTTCGCTCAGGGTCCCACGCAGCGCATGCTGGAGGTCTGACACAAAGCTCGACTCAGAGAGAAAGTCGGCGAAATAGCCGTCAACAATCTCCGGGTCGGCGAGTGTATCGGTCAGGGCGTTTGGCAGATGCTCGCGACTGGAATAGGTCCGCACAATCTCACCGACAAGGCGCCCCATGACACGAATGAGCAGAAAATCATCACTATCGAACGCATCACTATATTTCGAGGCGATGTAGATCACAGCTGGGGGCTGACTCCGCTCCAGGCCCTGCCCATCGACCGCTGGGGCCGCCAGCGCTGATTTGATCGGCGATTCCTCCCGGACGTATGACACCGCCGGATCAAGCGCAAGCACTTCGGGACGATAGGTGACACGTCCGCTGCTATAGGCGAGGAAGGTCAAGCCGCCGTTGAGCTGTGGCGAGGCGGTCGTCACGCCGACACGATGCGGCCCCTGGCTGCTCTGCGCCGCCACGACAAGCTCCTGTCGCTTGAGCGAGCTGTCGATCTCACGCGGCTCCAGCACGCAGGAGAATCGCCATCGCGTCGAGGCAGGCTCATCTTCATCACATGCGCCGGCCAGGTCACGCGGTCGTGGCGGCCCACCCAATGTCACGATGGATTCCGTGAGCTGATTGAGCAGCGCATCACCGAGCGCCGGATTGACCATCCCAGGCGCGTTGTAGAAAAGGGCGTCACTCAGACGAGTCTCCGTTTGACCAATCGCCATGACATCCGAGCAGCTCAACATCTGCACATGGCGGATCAGGCGACCGGAGACATCGCGCGGATTCGGCGGGCGGCGCGCGCCCGGCTCAACGCGAACATCGCGTTGCTGCCGATTGGCGAGCAGCCGATCGGCCTGGGCAAGCTCCGGCTCCGCCGATGGACTATACGCGATATACGCCTGAATCGGCAGACTATTCGCGGACCATTGCTGCGCGTTGACAGCGGCGAGCTGAGAGAAGGGAGTCACATGCACCGACTGCTCATGATCGAAGGGATTTCCCGCAGTCATAAAGGTGGAGAACGGACGGCCGCGCGCACGCCACGCGACGACGATGTGACCCAGATGAATAAGATCGTCGGCAGTCTCGACTTCGCCCGGAGAAATCACATTGAGCTCGTCAGGAGTGGAGCGCACAGGAAAGACCAGGCCCACATCACTCATGGTGTCGCGCTCGAAGATGAGCGAGAGCGCGTAGTACAGTACACGTGGAATAAAGAATCGCTTGAATAAGATGTCATTGGCGCCATCGAGCACAGGTTTGAGATGCAGGGTTGTTGTCTCAAGCAATTCATGAATGATAGACGCGTTGTTCTCCATGAACGTGGCTATCTCGCTCAATGAATAACCGTGATCGAGAATAAACGCAATGAGATACGCTCGCAGCAGGTTGTCAACCGTGTAGCGTCGCTGCCCGCGTGGATGCGTACTCGTGACATTCGCTCCCAGCGCCCGGTTGGGCGCGAGCAACCCTCGCGCCTCCGCATAGCGTAGCTGCGCTTCGGAAAGTCGCGTCAGATCCGAGGCTTCGCTGATCGTGGTGCTCAGGCCATCTTGAATGCGCTTGAAGCGCTCGCGGAGTTGTTCGATCACATTTGGCTGCATGAGAAGTTCGGAGAGTGAGAGTCGTGCCTTGAACGTAACCATACCCGTACACCTCCCAAGGGAGTCTATCGCAAGCAGCGATTTCTTCGTTGAGCAAGAACCCCGGAAACTACCGAGTTGGAAACGAGTATGCGGCCGATCAGCAACCCATGTCGGCCATGCGCTCACGGCAGTGTAGACGCGCATTAAAGTGCTATAGTCGCACAGGCGCTCTGTGAGATACCTTCAATTGAATTCCATTCAATTTAGACAGTAGTTACAAAAAGCGCGTCGGGCAACTATCACTCTCGATACAGCCACGTCACGCGCCCCACCAAGGGCATCCCTTGATACTGGGATACTACGCATTGATGTCAAGATATGTCACAGACATGACGAGTTTCCAGAAAAAACGTCGGCAAGTGTTGTATTACATATGTTGTGATCAGGCGGATATAGTACACTATAAATGTACCATGAGACCCGGTTTGAGATCATCTGCCATGCTTTGTGAGGAAATAAAGCTTTCGCCTGGCTTGGCGAGAATGCGGATGTTCCGTGGGCAACCGTCCAGGGGAGTTTAGACGATTGCGTGATGCGCGAGAGGCCATTTTTCCGGTCAGCGGCTCTTACATATGATGCATTGCAGAAGCTTTGCAGAAAACATAGAATATCTAGTGAGGTATTTGCTACAAAAGATTTGACATTAGTTCTATTATAAGCGAGTCTTGAAGACGGTTGACAGGAGCCGGGTGGCGTGTCATAATTCCTCCATCCCTTGTGCCGCGACATCTACATTTAGTCGCGAACATTCCCTGGAGCCCGTTCCCTGTAGTGTGTGCGTGAGGCGTACTGCGCGTCTCGTTCGCTCATACCTGCCTGGCGACGCCCATGTGGAGGATACCGTAATGTGTTCGGAGATGGCGGCGGTGGTGGTCAACAGCGGTATCTCGATCTCGTCTGGTAGCGCGAGCGCAGCTCGTGTCCAGCACGCCCGTATTGATACCCGTTTGACGGCGCACGCTCCCATTGGGATCGCGCGCCGTATCTCGCTCAGCCAGCGTCTGGCGCAGTCCGCGCGGACACTCGCGCCAGACAGCTCGGCGAGCGCAATCGCGCTGCTCTTTACTGTGGCGTCCAGCGCGCACGGCGCAGCACAGGCGCGCACAAGCGTCTATCTTCGCTGGGGCGTTACATTCCCCGTAACCGATGAGGCCAACACTCTGCCAGCCGCCCGTGCGCGCCGTCGCCTTCGCGCTGCGCTCAACGCGGCGCGCTTCGATCTTGAGCCATGTTTCACCCTGGAGCCGGTCAGCGATGATCCCGTGGCCGAGGCGTTACATATTGCGGACATGACGGACATGGCGGACATGACGGACATGGCGGACATGGCGGAGCTAGCATTCACGAGTTGGCCCCAGGTGTCTGACTGGCTGGCGCCTGTGCAGGTCCAACACATCATGGATTATCTGGTCAACCAGCCTGACAGCGCAGCGCTACAGGTCACCCTGGAGTGTGTCGCGAGCGCCGAAGCGCCGGACGAGCCACAACTGCGGCTCGGCGTATTGGCGTTGGGCGCCGCGGCCCAGGTGGGAGCGCTGCGTCCGCTCGCCAGAGAACTGCGTGGGCGCGGGTTGATTCTCGGTTCCCGTACGCGAACAGTCCAGACGGCGCCTATGCTCCGCGCGCTGCGCCCGCGCACAGCCAACGACCGGGCGCGCCTCTATCACAACCTCAGTGGGCCAGCCGCCGAGCCTGGAGCCGCGTTAGCCCAAGCGGGGAACATCGCGCTCACGAGCGATGAGGCCGCGCTGCTGCTGCCGCTCCCGTTTGCGTTGTTCACTGACAGCGAGCGGTAACTCCACTGAGCGCGCAGGCGCGCCCGTGGGACAGACGTGCGCCTGCTATCGCCTGGCCTGGAATCGGCGCGCCTGTGCCGAGCGTCGCTCATGCCGCTCATGTCCAGGCGCGCGCCGCGCCACACGGCATGTTTTGAGGGCCAGCGCCCTCCATCCTGAGCAGCGGTCGTCGGCCGCCAGGAATCCCATTTCTGTGCGCGTATCCGGACACATGAGCGAAGGGCTCATGAGCGCAGATGTCGAGGACCATATGAAACAGAGCTTTGCCATCTACTCAGTCGTGGAGCCGTCGCCAGCCGCGACGCCCGCTCCCATATCCTGCGTCTCATGGAGCGGGTCTGTTCGCATGCGCACCCTCGTCCAGAGCGCAACCGACGCAGAGGACACAGAGTCGATCAAGCGCATCCACAGTTTCTTTGGGCTGAGTCTTCAGGCGCAGGGCGCCATGACGCTGACGCAACGCCTGGAGGCGCAGGCTCAGTTTCTGGGTCGCTATCCCATGCTCTGCAACGCGGCGCCCGGCGCGACCACAGCCATAGAGGTACGTGTGATCGTGGACCCCGAGCCGACACGCGGCGCTACGGAGCCGCTGATCGAGGTATTCCTGCTCTGCCGCTACTCAGCCTGGGCCTCCTCGCCTGCGGAGCTGCGCGCGCAGGTTCGCGTCTTCGCCAATGATCTGAGCGATACGCTGCATGGCAGCCTACCTAGCTTTCGCTTCGCACCGATCACAGAGAAGCGCCTGCTGACCCATGCGTTGAGCCCGTTCAGAATCGCCGACACCGTCGAGTTTCGCCGGCGTCCGGCGCGCCTGTCGGACGCTTCCCTGCCGTTGCCCTTCCAGGGTGCGCCAAAGGTTGAGGCGCTGGTGGATGAGATGCAGCGGCATCGCACCGCATCGCTGCTCTCCTTCTGCTATACCCCGGCGGAGCTAGACGACGGGCCGCTTTTCTCTGAGCGTGATGAGCCGTTCACGCTGACAGGCTCCATGCGCAACGGACAACAGGAGCGCCAGGAGAGCCGCCCGCAGACGCCCTATGACGGCGTCACTGAGACAGAAGCGCTCGTCTCCGCCTATACAGAGTACTCTCAACGCAAGGTCATCGCCATGCGCCATGCTGCGCTGAGCATGCGGGCGTTCCGCGTGCGCGCGCAGCTGGCAGGCGCGGGCGCGCTCTCAGGCGCGCTCGTATCGCGCGTGGGCAGCGAGATCGCCGGGCCGGGTGAGGATACCGGATTCGGCGCGTGGTCACATCCTGAGCTACCCATCGCGGGAGGCGCGCTCTGTGAACGCCCGCGCACCTTGCGTCTGAGCGGCGAAAACGCCAGCGCTTTCGCTGTCGCCGAGCGCAACCTGCTGCTGCTGCAGCATCAGCCGTGGGGGTCCACCGCCAGTGACGAACAGTCCATGATCTACGCCAATCTCGCTGACATGCGCGAGGCGACGAATCTGCTGGCGCTGCCCTGCAATCCGACCTGGCTGCCCGAGCATGGAGCCGCCCTCCCGTTGGCCTACCGCGCGCGTGTGAGCGAGCCGGCGATTCGACTCGGCGTCAACCGCGTGCGCAACCGTGAGCTGCCAGTGCGACTCAGCGTGGAGAGCCGCGATCAACATCTCTGGGTGCTCGGCAAGACGGGAGTGGGCAAATCCACGCTGATCGCGCAGATGGCGCTGCAAGACATCCACGCGGGGCGCGGCGTGATCGTGATTGACCCACACGGCGACCTCATTCGCGACATCGCCGGGCGTGTGCCACGCGAGCGCATCGAAGATGTCATCCTCTTCGATCCGTCCGACAGCGAGTACCCCGTGGGGCTGAATCCGCTGGAATGCGAGACCGACGACGAGCGCGCCCTGATTGTTAGCTCATTCATCGACATGCTCACCCAACTCTATGATCCACACCTTCAAGGCTTCCTCGGCCCACGCTTCCAGCATGGCGCGCGCAACGTCATGCTGACGGTCATGTACATGCCTGGTGGCACGCTTATCGAGGTGGTGCGCGCCTTCCAGGATGACAAGTTCGTGCGCAGCATCCTGAAGCACGTTACTGACCCGATGGTGCGCCGCTACTGGACCGACCAGATCGAGCACACGAACTCGTACCATCGCTCGGAAGTGCTCGACTGGCTCGTCTCGAAGTTCAGTCACTTCACGGTTGACCAGAAGATGCGTCACATCTTTGGGCAGAGCAAGAGCGCGTTCCGCTTTCGTGAGGCGATGGATCAGGGCAAGATCGTGCTGATCAGCCTGGGCAAAGGCAAACTTGGCTCGGCAAACGCCAACTTCATCGGCTACAATCTGCTGCCGATGATTCAACATGCCGCCCTCTCACGCGCCGATCTGCCCGAGTCCCAACGCCGCCCGGTTGCGCTCTATATAGACGAATTCCAGAATTACCCTTCGACGGCGCTGGCAAGCATGCTAAGCGAGGCGCGCAAGTACAAGGTGGCGCTGACGCTGGCGAATCAGCATATCGGCCAGCTTGGGACCGATGTGCGCGAAGCGGTGATTGGCAACGCGGGCAGCATCATCGCCTTCCGCACCGGCCTGGCTGACGGGCATGCGGTCGAGCAGGCGCTGGAGCCATCGCCCGTGGCAGCGCAGCATCTGATGGACCTGCCACGCTATACAGCCTATGCGCGCCTGCTCTCTGACGGCCAGCCAACACCCGTCTTTACAGTGCAGACTGAGCCGCTAGGCATCCCCTTCAGCGAGGAGCGCTACGAGGCGGTGCGCGCATGGTCGCGGCAGGCGTATGGCCGTCCACGCGCCGAAGTGGACGCGGATATCAACGCCCGCGCGCAGTTCGATGAGCCAACGGGCCATTTTTGAGAGGGGGTGGGTCGCGTGATGCGCTCTTCGCGCAGTTGAGCCAACAGATGGTCACGCCGCCCTGGCTGCGATCCACCCCCGCATCCGACACCACCGATACAACTGGTCCACTGCCAGATAGTACGCTGTTGGACGCAGTATCGCTCACGTCCGACGCCGCAACAAATGCTGACGCCAGCGCGCCAACCGCGTCAACCACAGCGGACGAATCCAACACGCAGGCGGGAGACGAGGACTAGTGCGCGGCGAAGTTGCGCCAGAAGAGGTAGACGCGCTCGCGCAGCGGGGCATGCTCCAGCGCCTTCAGGTAGGGGTCCTGGCGCCAGAGCCACTCCGCCTGCATGCGCGACTCAGCCATCAGCCGGGTATCGGCCATGCTGGCGACCTTCAGCTCGGGCAGACCGCTCTGGCGCACGCCGAAGAAGTCGCCTGGCCCACGCATACGCAGGTCGGCCTCGGCCAGCGCAAAGCCGTCGCTGGTCATCTCCAGCGTGTGCAGGCGCTCAGACGCTGTGGCGCTGGCCTCCTTCGAGAGCAGATAGCAATAGGACTGCTGCGAGCCGCGCCCCACGCGCCCACGGAACTGGTGAAGCTGCGAGAGGCCAAAGCGATCGGCATCCTCGATCAGCATCACCGTCGCATTTGGCACGTCCACACCGACCTCGACGACCGCTGTCGCCACCAGCACATCGATCTCGCCATCGCGGAACTGGCGCATCACGCGGTCTTTCTCCGCCGGTCGCAGCTGACCGTGCGCCAGCCCCATCCGCAGATGCGGGAAGACCTGCGTGCGCAGCCGCTCGTATTCCGCCACCGCCGACTTCGCCTCCAGCGCCTCAGACTCCTCGACCAGCGGGCAGATGATATAGGCCTGGCGTCCCTGCTCCGCCTCGCGCTCGACCAGACGATACGCCTCCTGCCGCTGCCCGCCTGAGCGCCAGCGTGTAATGATCGGCTGGCGGCCCGCTGGCAGCTCATCCAGCGTCGAGACGTCCAGATCACCGTAGAGGGTCAGCGCGAGCGTGCGCGGAATTGGCGTCGCCGTCATCACCAGCATATGCGGATGGGCGCCCTTCTGACGCAGGGCGTCGCGCTGCTCCACACCAAAGCGGTGCTGCTCGTCCACGATGGCCACGCCCAGCCGCTTGTACGCCACATCCTCCTGGATCAGCGCGTGCGTGCCGATGGCGACGGCGGCCTGCCCACTGGCCAGCGCGTCACGCGCGGCTGCCCGCTCCTTCGCGCGCATGCTGCCCGTCAGCAGCACTGCCAGCAGGCCAAACGGCTCCAGCAGTCGCGCCAGTCCGCGATAATGCTGCTCGGCGAGAATTTCGGTCGGGGCGAGCAGCGCGCCCTGGTAGCCATTGGCGGCGGCGGCCAGCAGCGCGGCGGCGGCCACCACCGTCTTGCCCGAGCCGACATCGCCCTGCAACAGGCGACTCATCGGTTTGACCGTGGCGAGGTCGGCCATGATCTCGCGGATGGCGCGGCGCTGCGCTCCAGTGAAGCGGAACGGCAATGTGCGCTCGAAACAGGTCGCTGTGAGTGGCCAGAGTCCCGTCTGCGGCAAGCTGGCCACCTCCGTATCGCCTACCTCGGCGGGCGCATCAGGCTCGTCGAAGATCAGCGCGGCGGGAGCGGGCAGCGCGGGCGCCGGCGGACCATCCTGCCAGTTGGCGCGGCGCGTAAGCATGCCCAGCTGAATCAGGAATAGCTCATCGAAGGCGAGGCGGCGCTTGGCGGCATCCAACTGCTCGTAGCTGTCGGGGAAGTGCATCTGCGCGACCGCCTCGGGCAGCGGCTCCAGCGTAGCCCGAGCGCGCACAGAAGGCGGAACGTGGTCGGTGACGAACGGCGCGCAGTGGTCAACTGCCCACTTGGCGAATTTGCGCATCGCCTTGGGATTGAGGCCCTCGGTCAGTGGATAGACTGGCGTGAGGCGTCCGGTGTTGATGAGGTCCCCCTGCTCAGGCAGCTCATGGCTGCGCACGCTGAACTGCACGCTGTTGCCAAAGCGTTGCTTCACTCCCGTCATGACGATATAAGAGCCAGGGGTCAGCTGCTTCTGCAGGTATTGTTGATTGAACCAGATCGCGCGGACGGCGCCCGTCTCGTCCGAAATGCGCGCAGTGGTGCGTGTGCGCGGACCGTTGCGCTTCGTCTCGACTTCCCAGATCAGGCCCATCACCGTGCAGACTTCGTCAAAGGGCGCCTGGTTGATCTTGATGAGCTTACTGTAATCGCGATGCTCGCGTGGGAAGGTGAAGAGCAGGTCACGCACCGTCTCGATGCCGAGCCGACCCAGCCGCATCGCCTGCGTCTGCCCAACGCCGGGGATGCTGGTGACGGGCGCGTCCAGCAGATAGGCATCCTCGGGGCGCGGCGCATGTGCGGAGGCCGTGGATGTGCGGCGCAGCTCTGGCGGCTTCGGCAGGGGAGCGGCCAGCGGCCAGTCTTCCTCGCGCACAGGTGGAGCAGGCCGCGCGGGTCGCAAGGTTCGCTGCGGCGCGGACGCAGCTGGGCTTGCCGTCGGTCGTGGCGCCGTAGCGGGCGCCGGGCGCACAGAAGCGGGACGGGGCGCGCCTTGCACGGCGGAGTCGGCAGCCGTTGCTCGTCTGGTTCCTCCAGATACATCGGATGCGCCATCGAGCAGTGCGAGCGCGGCGCGCACGCGAGCCGTGCGCTGCATGGGATCGAGCGCCCGGTAGCCGCTGAGCTGGCGCATCACCGACTGCGCGAGGGTGTCGCTGGCCGCGCCACGCGCCTGCTGGGTCCAGTCGTCAGCCCATCGCGTCAGAAACGACTCCAGGCCACCGGGCTTGACAGCGGCGTCTTCGTGGCCGGTGCGCTGCTCATGCCGCAGGATGCGCCGCGCTCGCTCGATGAGCGCCTGGGCGTCCGCCTCTGGCGCCGCGTGCGGCTGCTGCATGACCATCCTCCTCTGTCGGGCGGCGCCGGTCCGCGCGACACCTGTTCTATACCACTGGTGATGAGTATAGCCCACGACACCGCTCGGCTCCAGTGAAACGGCGCCAAGAGGCTAGCTGGCCACGACGGCCGTTCCGGCGTCGTGTGATACGATTGCGCACAACAGAACCGCGACGCCTGCGCCCGCTGAGGAGGTACACCATGCCGCGCGCGATTGACTTCCACGTCCACCTGCCCATCGCCGAATTCATGGATGTCGCTATCGGCAAGTATCGCGCGGGAGCGGAGGCGTTCTTTCGGCGCGAGGTGAAGCTGCGCGACATCGAGGAGATCGCTGACTACTACGCCGAGCAGGACATGGTTGGCGTGCTGCTCGCGTGGGACGCCGAGACGATGACTGGCCAGCCACCACTGCGAAATGACACCGTTGCGGAAATTGTGCGGCGCTACCCGGAGCGGTTCGTCGGCTTCGCTAGCGTGGACCCGCACAAGGGCGACCGCGCCATCACCGAGGCGCAGCGTTCGGTACGCGAGCTAGGGCTGTCGGGCATGAAGTTTCATCCCGGCATCCAGGGCTTCTATCCCAACGACCCGCAGTTCGCGCCGCTCTTCGCCGCTATCGCCGAGCTGGGCGTGCCCGCCTTGTTCCATACTGGTACATCGGGACTGGGCGCGAATATGCCCGGCGGCGGCGGCGTCAAGCTCGACTATACGCGCCCCATCTATCTCGACAGTCTCGCGGCGGACTTCCCCGCGCTGACCATCATCGGCGCGCATCCCTCCTGGCCCTGGGAGCAGGAGATGATCGCCATCCTCCAGCACAAGCCCAACGTCTACAATGACCTCTCAGGCTGGTCGCCCCGCTATATTCCTGAGGCGTTGCTGAGAGAAGCGGCGGGGCGGCTCAACCATAAGTTTCTCTTCGGTTCCGACTATCCTTTCATCACACCAGACCGCTGGATGGCTGATTTCTTGCGAATCGATGGCTGGACCGACGACGCGCGCCAGCAAGTGCTGTGGGGCAACGGCGCACGTCTGCTGCAGCATACCGCTGTCGGTCACATGGCGTTTCGTTAGGAAATAGTCAGGGCTGCGTCGGCGTTGGCGCCGTCTGGTGTATGCTAAAAGCGAGGAAACCCAATGGGGGGCGCCCGGTTTGACCCGCATCGCCGCAGGCCGGTATACTGCTGAGAAGGTTTGACCATTCTCAAGGAACAGGCGGCGAATGAGCGTACAGGTGTCTTCATCCTCTGAGCGCGACCCGCACATGGATACGCAAGGTATGCCATGGTGGCGTGTCGCTCTGGGCGCGGTTGACCGCGCCGCCAGAGCGCTCACCACGTCAGAGTGGGCTTTCGCGGCGCTCATCGTCTTTTGCTACGCCTACTTCCTTTCTCCAGCCAACACGAACACGATCAGCCGCTACGACATGGTGTATGCATTGGCCCACGGCGGCGCGAATATTGACATCCACGCCAGCAACACGATTGATGTCAGCTACTACAATGGCCACTGGTATTCACCGCGCTCGCTTGGCCTCTCGCTGCTGGCTGTACCGATGCTGTTCATCGTGGGTCATTTCTTCGACCTCGACAACTACGCGCAGTTGACGCTGACGCAACAGATCGCGCTGCTCAATGCCTTCACGCTGCTTCCCGCGACCGTCGCGGGCGCGCTCGCCTTCCGTCGCTTCGTGGCACAGCTACGGCCCGCTCTGGCGAACTCACCGCTCCCCTATGTGGTTGCGGGCATGTTCGCGCTTGGGACATTAGCCTACCCGTTCTCCAATACCTTTTTCAGCCATATGTTCGGCGGCTCGCTGATCTTCGTCGCCTTCTATTTGCTGTTTCGCGCCAGACACATGAAGCGGCCAGAGTGGCGGCTGGCCCTCGCGGGATTGCTGACGGGCATCGCCGTGGTGAGCGAATATCCCGTCGGTGTCGTCATGCTTCTGCTCTGCGGCTACATCTGGCTGGCCTTCCCCGGCAGACGCATTCAGTCACTGGTGATCTTTGGAGCGGGCATCGCGCCCAGCGCGCTGACACTGGCGTGGTACAACTGGTGGGCGTTCGGCAATCCGCTGAGCCTCAGCTACGGCTTCGTCTCTGGCAGCGAGTTCTCGGGCCAGCACACGGGCTTCTTTGGCGTCACGCTGCCACGTCCGCAGGGCCTGTGGGATATCCTGATCTACCCACGCGGCCTGCTCATCGAGTCGCCGTTCCTCGTGCTCGTTCCAATGGGACTGGTTCGCTGGTATCGCCAGCATGGTGAGTTCCATCTGGAGGCGCTGGTCGCCATCACCGTCAGCGTCATCTATCCGCTGATCGTCTCGTCCTACTTCCTGCCGATGGCGGGCGAGAACCTGCCGGGGCCGCGACTGTTGACGCCCGCGTTAGCCTTCGCCTGCCTGGGCCTGATCTGGGTGGTGGATGATGCGCGCGTCTGGCTGCGCCGCACAATGGTGGTGATGCTGGGCTTCTCGTTGCTCATCTCCTTCCTCTATGTCGTGACGGGCGTCCGGATCTACCACACCTACGGCGCCTACCCCGTGACCGATCTCTACTGGCCCATGCTCAGCACGGGGGTAGTCCCTGTACGCGATGGCCCCACGCCGCCCAATCTGGGCAATTTGTGGCTGCACCTCCCCATGACCTGGAGTATCGCGCTCGGCGCAATTCCTATCGCGCTGTGGTTCTATGCCGCCGCCAAGGCGATGCTGCGGCGCGACGCTCACCCAGAAGCGAGCATGTTGGAGGTGGACCCCATCACCACTAGCGCCACGCAATCAGGTGAGAAGCCACACCCAGCCCCGGAGCTGGCCGCCAGCCGCTAGCATCGTAGCATCGGTCGGCCCTGCGGATCCGCCATCCGGGCGCCTGGTAATACCTCACATTTCGCCGCTTTCTCGCCTTTTCCTCCGCACACATTGCGCCGCTCGCTTATACTGGCGCAAGACGCGATTCCGCCTGCGCCTATGCCGGCGCGCCGCAAATGAGGAAGGCGACCTGTGAGGAATGGTGTGAGGAATGGTGTGAGGAATGGTGTGAGGAATGGAGCGCCGACGCTCCGTCGTGGCGCCGTCACGATCTTCGCACTGGTCATGGCGCTGGCGCTGGCGGCATGCACTGGTCTACCCGGCGCCCCGCTCGGACAAACCAGCGCGAAGGTCACGACCACGAAAACGCCCGCGCCCACACTGAACTGGCGCAAGGCCGCGCTGCCCGCTGGCATTGACGCCCGAGCCGCTGGCATCGCCGTCTCTCCGGCGAATGGGCGTGAGGCGTGGCTCTGCGCGCCCGCGAGCGACCCGCAAGGGTATCAGGCTTGGCGCACGGACGACGCGGGAACGACCTGGGTCAAGGTAAGCTACCTCAAGCCAACGGCCTCGCAGGCGTTTACCACATGCGCGCTGACCGCCAACCAGAGCGACGCAAGCGCTGTCGCGCTCAACTTCACCTGGGGCGCGGCGAACGCGCCTGTGAATGGCCAGCAGGGGTCGCAATCGTATTACTCGACCGATGGCGGAACAAGCTGGTCAGCGCTTCCGACGAACATCTGGGTTTCGCGGGTTGTCACCGTCGGCGCGACAACATATGCGCAACTATTCGATACGAGCCAACGCTCTATAGCATCGCTCGTCACCAGTGGCGATCACCTGGCAAGCTGGCATACCATCAGCGCGCCGACCAAGGGACAGCCCCCAGATTTTCAGTTCTGGGCCGCCGCGACTCCCGGCGAGCTGCTCTGGGCGAACATGAATGCGAATGGCGCGCTCTACACCGACAATAACGGCAGCGGCGGCCTCTGGCATGCGATCACGCCGCCCCCAACTGGCGAGGGGTTGCAGGTGACGCTGGCCGTCTGGCAGCCCGCGCAGGCGACCGGCTCGCATGCGGATGGCTGGCTCATCTGCGGCTATGTCCAGAAAGTTGGGGCGCAGAATTCCGCCATGAACGTCTGCACGCGCGACCGGGGCGCTACCTGGACAACGCTCCCACCGCTGAAGAATACCTGGGAGTGCGCGCACTGCGGACAGGTTGGCGGAGCAAGCTCTGGCGTGAACCCTTGCCTCGCCTCAGCCATCACTGCCAACGGCGCGCTCTACGCCGTCTGCGGCGATGACCCGCAGGACTCCGGCGTGGCGCCGACGCCGTGGACCGTCTCGCGCATCGCGCCCGGAAGCTCCACATGGGCCACGCTCGGACAGGCGCCCTGTCAGCAGATCACCACAACACGGACAGGGCAGGCGTGGTGCTTCGACACAGTGGGCCATTCCGCGTATGTCCTCGATGCGCTGCCCTGAGCCGCTGGCATGCGCTACGCCCGTATGCCGGTGTGTGGCGTCATTGAAGAACATTTGCTGATCACGAGAGGAAGAGCATGAGGATCGGAACGATGCGGTTCCCGCGCGTTGGGCTGACGCTGATGGTAGTTGCCCTGACGCTGACGCTCAGCGCATGTGGCGGCGCAGCGAAGAGCGCACAGACGCGGGTCGCCGCAACGGCGACCGCGACGCCCGCAGCGAAGGCGCCGCCACTCAACTGGCGCAAAATCACGACGCCCATTGACCTCACCCACGGTGGTGTCTCCATGAGCGTTTCGCCAGTGAACGGGCGCTACGCGTGGATTTGTGGGCGTGGCAGCGCGGGACATTTCATCATCTGGCGCACGCAGGACGCCGGCGCGACATGGAACCAGATCAGCTCTCTATCTCCCGTGGCGCCTCAGCCGAATATCGTATCTGGCTGCGCTGTCGTCCCTGACCAGAACCTCGCCACGGGCCTCGCCGTCTGGTTCCAGACCGACGACCCGAACTCCCCTGGAGCGGAAGGTGGCGCGCT
>DASQSS010000249.1:0-6719 GCA_035642255.1 Ktedonobacterales bacterium
GAGCGGACAGAGCGGACAGAGCGGACAGAGCGGACAGAGCGGACAGAGCGGACAGAGCGGACAGAGCGAAGCGCCCTCGGCCGCATCACTGCGGTGAGGGCGCTTCGCCATCATCGGCTCGTCATCATCGGGTTGTCATCGTTGAGCGATATGGCCGTTCCCTACGGATAGATGCCGCGCACCTGCGTGGCCTCGGCCACCCGCGCCACCGCCAGCAGATATGCCGCCATGCGGTAGTCGCAGTTCTGCTCTTCTTTCTTGGCCTGCACCGCAGCGAAGCTACGGGTCATGATGTGCTCCAGGCGATGATTGATCTCATCTTCCGCCCAGAAGAAATGTTGCAGATCCTGCACCCACTCGAAATAGCTGACTGTCACGCCGCCCGCATTCGCCAGGATGTCCGGCACAACGGCGATGCCGCGCTCGCGCAAGATCATGTCCGCTTCGGTCGTAGTGGGACCATTGGCCGCCTCGACGACCAATTTCGCCTGGATGCGCGGAGCGTTCTGGTGCGTGATCTGCCCTTCGAGGGCCGCCGGAATGAGGATGTCACATGGCAGTTCCAGCGCCGCCTTGCCATCCATTGGCTGCGTGCCAGGCATGTCCTTCAGCGAGCCGTGCTCCTGCGCAAAGCGCAGCGCCAGCTGGACGTCGATGCCGCCGGGGTTGTAGATCGCGCCATAGACATCGCTGAGCGCGACGATGCGGCAGCCAGCCGCATGCAGCAGCTTCGCGGTGATGCTGCCAACATTGCCGAAGCCCTGAATGACGACCCGCGCGCCCTCTAGCTCGATGCCGAGCGCCTTGCACGCCTCGCGGGTGATGACCGAGACACCACGCCCGGTGGCCTCCATGCGGCCCTCGCTGCCGCCGATGGAGAGGGGCTTGCCGGTGACGACGGCTGGCACGGAGTACCCTCGATGCATGGAGTAGGTATCCATGATCCACGCCATGACCTGCGGGTTGGTGTTGACGTCGGGCGCGGGGATGTCGCTCTCTGGCCCGATGACGCCCGCGATCTCGGTCGCGTAGCGGCGGGTGAGGCGCTCCAGCTCGGTGCGGCTGAGCTTGCGGGGGTCAACGATCACGCCGCCCTTGGCCCCACCGAAGGGGATGTTGACGACAGCGCACTTCCAGGTCATCCACATGGCCAGCGCGCGCACTTCGTCGATTGAGACGTTGGCGTCGAACCGGATGCCGCCTTTGGCGGGGCCGCGGTTGATATTGTGCTGCACACGGTAGCCAGTGAACATCTCCACCCGGCCATCGTCCATCCGCACAGGGAAATTGACGGTAAGCTCGCGCTTGGGCGCGCGCAGAATCGCGCGAAGCTCCTGACTGAGATTCAGCCGTTCCGCGGCGGCGTCGAATTGGGCGACCGCCTCGGTGAAGGGATTCAGCGCTTTCGGTTGCTTAATCGCCACGACTACACATCCTCCTGGTAGTGACCATCATTGGTCATGGTAGAGCCTCATCGCTCCAAGCCAGTTCTGGCTTGCGGACCCGCGACATGGGGTCACGCTCTGGTGAGCGCCTGTGCGCTCGACATGAACAGCCATTCACTTGGGTTTCTGAGATTCACATGAAAGGTACCGCATGCGCCAACTACGCGCGTAGCTAGCTACAGGTTGTCTTTGTCCAGTATGTTTCTTGAGACGTTCTCATGGGCGCCCGATAACACTGTGATGACTGCCAGAAGTCCCTCAGGCGTCAGTGACGTCTGGACGCCCGCCAGCGGGTACATCAAGCGCTACTCAGGCGGCGCTTCTCGTGGATCGAGCGCGTAGAACGCCATTTGCATCTCTGTCTCTTCGATGCCGACCGTCAGCTGCTCTAACGCTTGGCCCGCGCCGCGTCGACGAAGCTCGTGGACGATGCGCAGCGCCAGCAGTTCGGCGAGCCGCTCGGCGGTGGCGTTGTCCACCGGAAGCGGCACGACCGTCCATTTAGGCATGAGGTAGCGGATGGGGGCCTCAGGGGCATTGGGGATGGCGGAGAGATCGCCGGTATATTCGATCTCCCAGGCGTCCGCGTGTTCGGTCACGCGCAGGTGGGGGTTATGCTGCGGAAGCAGAAAGCGGTGGTCCCATTGTTTGCAGAGACTGCGCACGATATCTTTGAGGACGACGAAATCGAGGACGTAGCTGTCCGCTGTGAGCGGCCCGGCAGCTTCGACCCGCACGCCGTAGTTGTGGCCGTGGAG
Organism: Ktedonobacterales bacterium; assembly: GCA_035642255.1. Classification (GTDB taxonomy): domain Bacteria; phylum Chloroflexota; class Ktedonobacteria; order Ktedonobacterales; family JADMIN01; genus JAKAIY01. Next base: position 2,204 of record DASQSS010000249.1, read on the forward strand.
TGGCTCACACTCTCCCTCGAATGTGATAAAGTGCGCGGCGGCGAACCCCAGGTTGCCCCGCTCGATCAGAATCTTCCACGACATACGTGTCTCACCTGTGACGCGCAGCTTTCGCGCCGGAGCAAACATCGCTCCAGCGAAACATGCGCGGCGTTCGCGATGTGATCGCGGCAGAGCGCCATGCTCTGGCGAGGGCGAACGCTCACAGATTATAGCACGACTGAGGCCATGTCAGTCACGCGGACAAGGGCCACTTCAGCCAACAACACTGGCTAACAGTGGCCAACACGCCTGCGCGCTGCTTGCCGACGCGCACGCCGCGCCGATGCTATACTGCCGCAGAGGCGGCGCCTCAGCCAGAGGCGGGCGCAGAGGACATTCGCGACACAATGAGGTGAAGCATACCGTGAAGATCGTGACCTACGTTCGGGCGGACTGGGCGCCACATACCGAGGGCCGCGCCGGACTGCTGCTTGGCGACGAGATGATACTCGACCTGGCCACGCTCGGCGCGTGGTTCGCGCGCAACGGTGGCGGGACCGGGCTGACGCTGCCGACGACCACGCTGGAGCTGCTGCGGCAGGGACCGGACGGCATGGCCGCCGCGAGCGAGGCGCTAGCGCTGGCAGCGCGGGCGCGACCCGACGACCTGGTGGCCGAGGAGGCTGGCCTGGCGCATCCGCTGAGCGCCGCACGCCTGCGCTCGCCCGTGCCGGAGCCACCCTCCGTGCGCGACTTCTATGCCTTCGAGCAGCATGTGAAGGCCGCTCGCGCCCGGCGCAATGTCGGCATGATTCCGGAGTGGTACGAGATTCCCGTCTTCTACTTCTCCAACGCCTCAGCAGTCTACGGAACTGACGAGGACATCCCCTATCCGCGCCTGAGCCACGAGCTGGACTTCGAGCTGGAGGTTGCCGCAGTCATCGGCCAGGCGGGGATGGACATCAGCGCCGACGACGCGCCCGGCTACATCGCCGGCTACATGGTGATGAACGACTGGAGCGCCCGCGACCTGCAGCGGCACGAGATGAAGATGAACCTCGGTCCGGCCAAGGGCAAAGACTTCGCGACATCGCTCGGCCCGTGGCTCGTCACGCCCGATGAGCTGGATGATCGGCGCGTCGGCTCTGGCAAAGACGAGCGCTATGATCTGGCGATCACCGGCGCCATCAACGGTGATGAGCTTAGCCATGCGAACCTGAAGGACCTGTACTTCACGTTCCCCCAGATGATCGAGCGCGCCGCGCAGCATGTGCGCCTGCGCCCGGGCGACATCATCGGCTCAGGCACGGTCGGCACGGGCTGCATCCTGGAACTTGGAACCGAGCGCCACCGCTGGCTGCGCCCCGGCGATGTCGCGGAGATGAGCGTTGAGCGGCTCGGCATGCTGCGCAATCGCATCGTCGAGGCGAGCGCCCGCTAAATCGTGCCCTTTCTCACAGGCGAGGGGTGTTCACTGTCCATCAGGAGGGCGACACGCGATGCCAATGCCGACACCACCGGCGCCCGGCGAGGAGCCGACGACCGAAGCCGAGCTATACCGCTACCACTTCCGCCGCCTGATCGGCTGGTATCTGGAGGCGCTCGACCCGCTGCCAGCCGAGGCGTTTCAGTGGACGCCGCCCGCCCGTGACGCCAACTCGCTGGCGGCGATCTGCTCGCATGCCATCTCCTCGGCGGAGTGGTGGACGTTGAGCTGCGTGGGCGACGCGCCGCTGGAGCGCGACCGCGAGGCCGAGTTCACCGCCGCCGCGCAGCCGTGGCGCGACATGCGTGAGCGCTTCAAGGGCTGGCTGACGCAGGTGGAGGCGTTGGTCAGCCCACTGGCGCCGCAGCAGTTGCAGGCCATCAGCCGGCATCCCGCCGGAGATCGCATGGTTCGCCGCTGTCTGACGCATACCGTGGAGCATCTGGGTCTGCATCTGGGCCACGTCGAGTTGACGATTGACTGGTGGAAGGCAACCCACGAGGCGCCTCCATCTGAGGCGACGGTATGATCGTTGACTTCCACACCCACATCTTCCCGCCAGACGTCATCGCGCGGCGTGAGGTGTTCGCCGAGCGCGACCCGTGGTTCGCCGAGCTGTATAGCGATCCTCGCGCCCGCATGGCCGACGCCGAGCAGTTGATCGGCTCGATGGCGCTGGCGGGTGTGGATCACTCCGTCACCTTCTCGTTTGGCTGGAGCGATCCGGGACTGATCGAGGAGTGCAACAGTTACGTGATCGATGCTGTGCGGCGCTACCCACGCAGCCTGACGGGGCTGGCGGTGATACAGCCGCTGGCGCGCGCGCGAGCCGTGGCTGAAATCGAGCGCTGCGCGCGGGCCGGACTGGCAGGCGTCGGGGAGTTGATGCCGCATGGGCAGGGGTACACGCTCAGCGACCTTACGGTGATGGCGCCAATCGCCGAAACCTGTCTGGCGCATAACCTCTTCTTACTGACGCACACGAGCGAGCCAGTGGGGCATCTCTATCGCGGCAAGGGCAACGTCAGCTCGTTCGATTTGTATGCCTTCCTGCTGGCGTTTCCGGAGCTGCGTGTCGTGGCGGCGCACTGGGGTGGCGGCTTCCCATTCTATCAGCTCATGCCAGAGGTCCATGCCGCCGCTGTGAATCTATGGTACGACTCCGCCGCCTCGCTCTATCTCTATCGCCCAGAAGTCTTCTCGACAGTCGGCGCGATGTGTGGCGCGAATAAGGTCCTCTGGGCAAGCGATTATCCGCTGATCTCGCAGCAGCGTATGCTCGCTTATCTGAGCGCCGCTGGACTCGACGAAGCGGCGCTAGCGCTGGCTATTGGCGGCAATGCGGCGGCATTCCTGGGGCTTGACGCTTCTGCCAGCGCTCTCTAGCGACCTCTGGCAAGCTCTAGACCAGGCCGCGCAGATACATGACGACGAAGATGGCGTAGCACAGTGGAACGGCGAGGCTCATCGAGCAGAGCGCCACGCCGAGCGGCATCGTGAATGGCACACGTCCCCGGCGCACGGTCGCAGCCGCGCATCCCAGCCCAGCCAGCGCGAGGGGCGCCCCAAGCGCGAGCATCGCTACGGTCACGACGGCTGTTGGCCCGTAGAGCAGCAGCAGGTTGGCGTACCAGGCGAATGGCGTGGGGATGACCCGAGAGAGCAGGGCTAGCGCTTCCAGATCAATACTCATCAATCCGAGGATGACGCTGATCCATGCGAGCCGCCGCGAGGCCGCGGGCGGGCGCGCTGGACGCCTGGCGATGGCGCGGCCGCCGCGCAGCGCAGATACAGACATGGCTCAACTCCTTCGAGCGCAACGAGCGAGGCGCCCCATCATGCTCGATGGTACGCGGCCCCTCAGGTCTGGCAGGTCTGGCAGGTCTAGCGGAACTCTTGGCGCCTCGTCCTACGCTGCCCCAATCACGCATGGTGTAAGCATGCGCAGGGCCAACTCAGGCGCCTGAGTTGGCCCTGTGTTACGTTCGTGTTCCGTTCCAGGCACAGCGGCGCTCGCGGCTAGAATGTGATGTGGCTGCCCAGAATGATCGCCAGCACGACGAGCACGATGAAGACCCCGAGCACAATCGGACCGATCGCGGCGTTGTAGCGTGGAGATTCCGCCGACTGGGGGTGAGTCGCCGCTGGCTCGCCGCTGGCCTTCGCCTCAGATTCCGCGACCCCCGTCATGGCGAGCGGCGCCATAGCGGCGAGCGGCGAAGCGGCGGCAAGCGGCGCGGCGGCAGTCATCATAGCAGGCTCCGCGACCGGCTCCGCGACCGGCTCCGCGACCGGCTCAGGCGTAGCCTCAGGCGTAGCCTCAGGCGTAGCCTCCGCAACAGGTTCATTGGTGGGTTCGGGCGCCGGCTCGGTGGGCGTGGCCTCCGCAGCGGGTTCAATGGCGGGCTCCGCTACAGCGGACTCCGTAACGGGTTCAGGGGCAGGTTCAGTGACGGGCTCCGCCTCAGCCTCAGGAGCTGGCTCAACTGGCGTCGGTTCAGTGGATGCCGCGTCAACCGGCGCTGGCTCAACGGACGTTTCCTCTGCGGCGGGAGAATTCGCCTCCACCATCGGGGCAGCCTCGGCGGCAGCCTCAGCCGCAGCCTCAGGCGACGCCCCGGGAGCTGGCGCAGGGACGGCTGCGGGGGTAGCTGCGAGGGTAGCTACCGCTTCCGCTGAGGCTGCCGCCGGACGCGGGAGGCCGCACGAGACACAGAACGCGACACCTTCGCGCAAGGTTGCTCCGCAGGAAGGGCAATAGTCAGGCGCTGCCATCATAAAATGACCTCCTCGATCTGCCAGGGGTGGATGATGTTTGAGTCATCGTCGTTCATCGTCGTTCATCGCTGTTGACTACTACTGTATACGAACGAATCGGGCTGTGTCACGCATGACTGCGGCTTTGCACCGCGTTTCCAGCGTTTCTGCGCACTAGTGAGCAGGCGCGTCGTTCAGACTGGCATATGGGTTGCGATACTGTTCAGCGCGTTCGATGTGATGTGTGACCTGGCTACCCTCCGGGCTTCACTCGTATGCGCAAGGAACATC
>DASQSS010000250.1:0-21797 GCA_035642255.1 Ktedonobacterales bacterium
CGCGCGCCGCTGTTATAGTGTCTTTCAGTTGGGCTTACGCTGGTTGCGCCGCTGTCTGGCCAACGACCAGCGCGTGCGGGTCACATTCCGACTCTTGCCCGTGGCCCTCGCTCCCTGTCCAAAACTGTCATGAAGTCAGCCTCGCCTTAGTGGGCGAGGGGCTGAGGTGAGGGCGCCGCCAGCCAAACCGTGTGAGGCAAGGTCAGCGGGTCCACGGCGCTGACCTCTGGCGCTGGTGTCATCTACTCCTGCGCGGCGGAGGCCAGTGAAGCGGAGTCCACCTTGCTCGCGGTGCGTGGGTCGAGACGGTCGCGCATCGCATCGCCAAAGAGGTTCAGGCAGAGCACCGTAATCGTGATCGCCAGCGCTGGCCCCAGGATCATCCACGGGTCAGTCGCGCCGGTCAGGTAGGGCTGCGCGTCGCTGATCATCGTACCCCACTCAGGCGTCGGCGGCTGCGCGCCCAACCCCAGGAAGCTGAGCACCGATTCATCCAGAATGGCGAAGGAGATCGAGAGCGTCGCCTGCACCAGCAGCGCGCTGAAGATGTTGGGAAAGATGTGCCGCAGCAGGATGCGCCAGGCGGGCGTGCCAACCGCGCGCGCGGCGGTCACGTAGTCGAGCGCGCGCACCTGCAGCGTTTGCCCACGGGCCAGGCGCGCATAGATCGGAATACGCACGACAGCCAGCGCGATGATGACGTTGGTGATGCCAGAGCCCAGCGCCGCGGCGATCGCCAGCGCCAGAATCAGCGAGGGAAACGCCAGCAGCGCATCCACGACAATCGTGATGGCTTGATCCACCCAGCCACGCGCGTAGCCGCCCAGGATGCCCAGGAATGCGCCGACCAGGCCGCCAAGCACGATGGCGCCTGCGCCGACCGCCAGCGAGATGCGCGCGCCGTACATCACCCGGCTCAGCTGATCGCGACCGAGCGCGTCTGTGCCAAGCCAATGCGCGAGGCTCGGCGGCTGCGCCGCGATGGCGGGATGATACTTGAGTGGCGGATATGGCGCGACCAGCGGCGCAAAGATCGCCATCAACACCAGCGCCACCAGCACGACGCCACAGATCAGGCGCGGATCGGCCCAAATAGCGCTCAGAGCGCCACGCGCGCGGGCAGCGAACGTGGGACGGCTGCGCGCTCCCTCCTCGAGGATAAACGACTGCTCGCCCGCCTCCGCCGATGGCGCAATCTCGCCCGTATGTCGCAGACTCTCGGCCTCGCGTTGGCTCTCTGACGGCTGTGGCGCCATCGCGTTCTCTGTCCTTTCCTCTGCTCAACCTGCCGGCGCGCCCGAATACATCAGCGTTCGCCCAGCGCTCGCCCAGTACTCGACTAACTAATGGCCGGAGTTGAGAGTGATGCGTGGGTCGAGCGCGCCATAGCCGACATCAACCAGCAGATTGACGAGCATATAGGAGAGCGCTGAGAGCAGCACAACCCCTTGCACGACTGGATAGTCTTTCGACAGGATGCTCTGGATCGCCAGCATGCCCACACCGGGCCAGAGAAAGATGCTCTCGATGATGACGGCGCCGCCGAGAATCGCCCCCGCCTGCAGGCCAACAATCGTCAGCAAGGGCAGCAGCGCGTTGCGCAGCGCATGGACGAAGTACACACGGCCACGCCGCAGACCCTTCGCCCGCGCGGTGCGGATGTAGTCCTGGCTGAGCACCTCGATCATGCTGGCGCGCACCTGCCGCATATTGCCCGCGACCGCGCCCGTCGCCAGGGTGACTACCGGCAACACCAGATCGCGCAGGTTGGTCAGCGGATCCTGCGTGAATGGCACATAACCGCCTGGCGGGAATGGCCGGATTACCACGGCGAGAAACAGAATGAGCAGCAGCCCCAGCACAAAATTGGGGATGGCCGTGCCGACCAGGCTGAGCACGTTGATGAGCCAGTCAATCGGGGTATTGCGCGTTCCAGCGGCTAGCACACCCAACGGAATCGCCAGCGCCACCGACACGACCAGTGAGATAACGCCAAGCTCCGCCGTGACCGGGAGCCTCTGCAGGATGGCCTGCGTCACTGGCTGCTGGAGTTGAATGGACTGGCCCAGGTTGCCATGCAAAGCCTGCCCCAGCCAGAGCACGTACTGCGTGAGCAAAGGCTTATCTAGCCCCAGCTGATGGCGCAGCGCCGCCACGGTCTGCGGCGTGGCGCTCTCGCCGAGCAGCACCCGCGCCGGATCGCCCGGAATGAGATGAATGATCATGAACGTTACGAAGCTGACCAGCAGCGCTACTGGAATCATGAAGAGCAGTCGCCGCACGAGAAAGGTCACCATCGAAGTCGTTCCTCCTGCCTGCCACGCAGACCGGCGCGATGCGAGCGCCACCAGGCGAGCCTGCAATACCAGATGCGACGAACTGAGTACCGCAATGAACGACAGGCGACGGATTGAGACGAAACGAGACGAAATGAGATGGAGTCCGGCGCGCTCGCGGCGCCCACCATCGTTGGCAGACGCCGCGAGCGCGCTGGCGCTCACGGTCTCACGCTATGAGCCGAGCGAGACCTGTTCGAACTCCATGATGCCGGTTGGCAGCACCGTGTAGCCCTGCACATTCTTCGATGTCGCCTGAATCGCTACGCCGTGGTTGATGAAGACGTACGGCGCGTCCTGCAGCATCAGCGTCTCCGCCTGCTGGTAGTCGGTCGCGCGCTGTGTCTGGTCATTCGACGCGCGAGCCTGTTCGAGCAGTGTATCCACCTGCGGATTCGAATACTGCATGTCGTTGAAGCCACCGCCCGTGTGGAACCACGAGTACATGTTGCCATCCGGGTCAGGGCGACCGCTCCAGCCGAGCAGCGCCGCCTGGAAGTTGTGCGACGCCGAGTCAGAGAGCAGCGACGCGAACGTCTCCTGCTTGATGGTCATCGTGATGCCAGCCGCCTGTAGCTCCGACTGCAAAAATTGCGCCTCCTGCGCATTCGCCGGAGAGCCGCTGGGGATGGTCAGCGTGAAGGACAGAGAAGATAGGCCGCCCGCCTGCAACTCCGCCTTGGCCTTCGATGTGTCGTAGCTGTAGGGCGCGATGCTGCTGCTGTAGGCCCAGCTTGTTGGCGAGATTGGCCCCTGCGCTACCACGCCAACACCATGCAGCACGCTATTGACGATCTCCTGCCGGTTGACGCCCCACGAGACCGCGCGTCGCGCATTCGCATTGTTGAAGGGCGCCGCCTGAGTGTTCAGCTCAATGCCAAAGAAGCTCAGCGCCGAAATCTGCTTGTACGTCAGCGCGGGATTCGCCTTCGCCGCCGCGACATCAGTCGGGCCGACCACATCGGCTACCTGAATCGTGTTCGTTTCCAGGTTCGTGTACATCACACTCTCGTTCGTGATGGGGTGGTACACGATCTTGTCCAGATAGGGCAGCGCGGTTCCGCTGGAGGTCTTGCCCCAGTAGTTCGGATTGCGCGTCAGGGTCAGATGGTCACCCTTGACCCAGTCAGAGAACTCGAAGGGGCCACTGCCAGCGTTCTTCGGCGCGCTCGCCAGATTCGCGCCTGAGGAGATGGCCGTGGGCGACAGCATCATGCCGGCGCGGTCGGTCAGCGCGGCGAGCAGCGGGCCAAATGGCTTCGAGAGGTTGAACTGCACATGCGTGGCGTCCACCGCCTGCACTGAGGCCACAGACGAGATTTCACTGTGGCGCGGCGAGGTCGGGTTGTTCAGAATGCGATTGATGTTGGTCACGACCGCATCAGCGTTGAAGGGCGCGCCATCCTCGAACTTGACGTCGGAGCGCAGCGTGAACACCAGCTGCGTGGGGGACGGATACGACCACACCGTCGCCAGATCGGGCTGAATCTTGTTCTGCGCATCCACACGCACGAGCGTGTCATACATGTTCAGCATGACCTGCCGATCAACCAGCGCGGATGATTTCAGCGGGTCGAGTGTGACGGCGTCTGAATCCAGGCCCACGTTTAGCGTGCCGCCAGACTTGACGGCGCCGCCGCTGGATGTGCCGCCACCGCCGCATGCGGCGAGCGAGAGCGCCAGCATCCCAACGCTGACGAGCGTGAGCAGTGGCTTGCGCCAGCGCGCCGTTGTGGGCCGCGTCGTGGATGACCCAGCGCCGCGCTCAGATGAATGAAACGAGGAGAATGCAAGGCGCGCGCGTTGTTGTGACATGGCTTCCCTCCCATTGGCAGATAGATAGCCAGGTTGTGTGCGCCGCATTCGCGCACTCACACATGTGAGAGTTCATGCGCGAGTACACGAATGCTCATACGAGGACGAGTACACGGACACCAGATCTATAATTTCAAGGGCGCGAAGCCCTGGAAACCCGAAGTGATGAACCAGCCGCATGCCATCGCATGCCACTGTCACTCTGAGTCGTCGGCGTCAACGCCGAAACGCGCGAATCGTTGCGCGAATCGTTGCGCGGCAGTGTGGGCGTAGCCCCCAGCGCGCTACCGCCGGACCTCCGCGCGAGCGCCGATATGGCCCGCGGCTGGAGCCTCGCCATAGAGTGCGCTGAGGTCGCGTCCGACACGATCAACGGCTTCGAGCAGCAGCGGCGCGAAGCGCTCGGCCTGCGCGTCGTCGAGGCGTGAGGCGGGGCCAGCGATGCTCAGCGCCGCCATCACCTCGTTATGCGGTCCAACACGGATAGGAGCAGCCATCGAGGCCGAGCCAACCACAGTCTCGCCGCGTGTGACGCTGTAGCCGGTCGCGCGCAGACGCTCCAGATCCGCTTCCAACTGCGTGCGACGCGCGGCGCTCAAGCGGCCCGTCGCCCGTCGCCAGAGGTCGGCGTTGGCCAAGCCCTCCACGAGCAACGCCTTGCTCGATGCGCCCGCGTCGAGTGGGAAGCAGCGCCCCACTCCCGCCGCCATGCGCAGCAGGTGTGGGCTTTCCAGCTCCTCCAGGCACATACGCACATCGCCAGCGACAACATACAGTCCGATGGTTTCACTGGTCGCAGTGCGCAGCCACTGCATATGCGGCGCGCAGATCTGGCGGAGGTTCGCTTCGCCAGAGACGCCCGCCGCCAACGCCAGCACACGGAAGCCCAACGAGTACGCGCGCGTCTCGCGGTCCTGGGTCACCATGCCGTGTGCAAGCAGCGAGCGCAAGATGCGATGGATGGCGCTCTTGGTCAGCCCAAGCCGCTCACTCAGGTCCGTCACGCCGAGCGTCGGCGTCTCGCGCGAGAAGGCGAGCAGCACAGCGAGCGCCCGATCAACACCGCGCAACGTGTCGCCAGAGTCAACAGCCTCACCTGTCTCGCCGTCACGCTCATCACGGCCCATGCCGCCTGCGGAAGTGTCGCGCTCGTCTCCAGAGGCGCTTCCAGAGGCGCTTCCAGAGGCGCCGCGATCACCTGAAACGCCGGAATGCGGAGCGGCATGCGTCGAAAATCGCGTCACAGCGGCTACCTCTCGCGATAGGCTAGCCAAAGCCAGCCTGATGAGACGACACAACGAAACGACACAGCGAAGTGAAGCGGGGAAAAATGGAACAGCGTTCCAATCACACAAGGTTGAGAGCTATCATACCGACTGAACCGCTCAGCCGTCAAGTCGCGGCGGCCTCGACCGCAAAGATTACCAGAGAGATTACCAGAGAGATTACCAGCCGAGCGCGGCGCCCTCAGCGCGTGGGTCTGAGCCACCACGCAGCACGCCGCGCTCAGTGTCGATGACGATGCCGTTGGCGTGGCCCATCGCGGAGTCGAGCGGCTCGGACAGCTCGATCTGATGCCCCATCGCCCGCAGCGCCTCGACGGTTTCCGCTGGGAAACGCCGCTCCAGTCGCAGCGTCTCAATCTGCCCAGGCTCCTCGGCGCCGTGCACCCAGCGTGGCGCCTCGATCGCCGCCTGGATGTTCATCTGGTAGCGCAGCAGATTGGTGTAGACCTGCAGATGGGTCTGTGGCTGGCCATCGCCGCCCATCGCGCCAAAGACCACAGCGGGCCGCCCATCACGTAGCGCCATCGACGGGATCAGCGTGTGCAGCGTGCGCTTGCCCGGCTCCAGCGCGTTTGCGGCGTTTGGATCGAGTGAAAAGTAGGCGCCGCGATTTTGCAGTGAGATGCCCGTGCCGTCCACGACAAGACCGCTGCCAAAGCCCGCGTAGTTGCTCTGGATCAGCGAAACCGCCGAGCCCTCGCCGTCAGCGGCGCAGAGGTAGACGGTGTCGCCCGCGAAGCCCGCCGTCGCTCGCGTGGCGCTCGCGCGATCAGACGAGATCAGCGCGCGCCGCTCAGCCAGGTAGTCCGCTGCGATCATAGCCTCCGGTCGCACACGCATCCGCTCGATGTCGGTGATGTGCGCCGCGCGGTCGGCGAAGGCCAGTTTCTTCGCCTCGACCTCCAGATGAACCGTCCGCGCGCTGAGCGGATCGTCGCCCAGTGGCAGTCCATCGACGATGCCGAGCATCTGCAGGGCGGTCACACCCTGCGTATTGGGCGGCAACTCGCAGATATCCAGTCCGCCGAAGCGCACGCTGATGGGTGTAACCCAATCCGCCAGGTGCGCCGCAAGATCGGCCTCAGTGATCAATCCACCTTCGCGGGCGAAGAACGTCGCGATCCGCTGCGCCAGCTCTCCTCGATAAAAGACATCTGGCCCATCGCTCGCGATGCGCGTCAGCGAATCCGCCAGCGCGGGAGCGGTGGTTACCATGCCTACCTCGGGAATGCGCCCGCCCGGCATGTAGTTTTCGCGGAAGGAGCGATGGGTGAAATCGGCCTTGTCCATGCGCGTCAAGGCGTTATGCAGCCCCGGACCGACGGGGAACCCGTCGCGCGCGTAGCCAATCGCTGGCTGCAGCGCGCGCGCCAGCCCGAGCCGGCCAAAGCGCTCGGCAAGCATGCCCCATCCACTGACACAGCCCGGCGCTGTCACCGAGTGGATGCCGTGGCGCGGCATCGTCTCGTAGCCGAGCGCATGGTAGCGCTCGATGGTGGCCGAGGCGGGCGCGCGGCCGCTAGCGTTCAGGCCAATGAGCGTGCGCGAGGGGGCGTCCCAGACGATGGCGAAGAGGTCACCACCCAGGCCGCACACGAAGGGATAGACAACCTGAAGCATCGCGTTGGCGGCGATCGCGGCATCCACCGCGTTGCCTCCAGCCTTCAGCAGATCGAGGCCCGCTTGTGCGGCTAGCGCGTGTGGCGCGGCCACCACGCCATGTGTGGCGAGCGTCTCGGCGCGGTACTGTGGCAGTGGACCTGAGCGGCTACCCAGATGCGGCGCATGTGGCGTGACCGGCATGACTGACATAGAAGGAGTGACCCACCTCTCCAGTTGTCCGGTGGCGCAGACGTGGCTCGCCTGCGCCGCGCAACGTGTTATGTTGTTCCACCTGCGAGAACGATGTTCAACATGTGTTGCGGCATAGTAGCCTGATGAGCGCCATCTTGTCAAGCGCGCCGCAGCGTGGCGGTTGCGCCAAAAATTGGGACACGGTCGGGAAGCGAGCTGGCGGTTGAAATCGCGCCTGGATGGCTCCGCGGGGACGCGAAGTCGGCAGCCCTGTGGCGACCGATGGAGAACAGGCGTCTCCAGGCAAGCGGACGCGAAAAGCCCCTCTCCGCATGGGAGAGGGGCTGAGAGTATCTTGATAGAGATTGGCTGGATAGAGATTGGCTGGCCGCGCTTATACCTCCGAGGTGGCGGCTGATTCAACCTCGGGCGCCAGTCCGATGCGCCGCGCCAGCTCATCGGCGGTCGTGTACGGGTCGCTCTCGCGGTCGACTACCTGCGCCACCAGCCGCCGCCACTCATCCGCGCCGATGGTCGCGCTGATGCGCTCGATCAGCGCCTGATGCAGCAGCGCCAGCATCTCGCTCTGCGCCTGGCGTCCGTCGCGTGCGGCGAGTTGCCCCGTCTCGCGCAGTGACGCGAGGTGCGCCGCCAGCTTATCCGCCAGCTCTGGCGCGCCCTCCCCCGTCATGCCGACCGTCTTGATGATCGGCACGCGCCAGGCGCGCTCATTGCGATGCTCGTCAAGACTCAGCAACATGCGCAGCTCCGCCGCCGCCTGGTCAGCGCCGGGGCGGTCAGCCTTGTTGACGACGAAGATATCGGCGATTTCGAGGATGCCAGCCTTGATCGCCTGAATATCGTCGCCCATGCCCGGCACGACGACCACCACCACCGACTGCGCCGCGCGCACGATCTCGACCTCCGCCTGTCCCGCGCCCACCGTCTCGACAATGATGGTGTCGAATCCAGCGGCATCGAGCGCGCGAGTCGCGTCACGCGTCGCGGCGGCCAACCCACCGACCGAGCCACGGCTGGCCATGCTGCGGATAAAGACGTTGGGGTCGCCCGCCAGCTCTTGCATGCGGATGCGGTCACCAAGAATAGCGCCGCCTGTGAACGGGCTGCTGGGGTCCACAGCGATCACGCCGACCCGCTGGTCACGTCGCCGCAGTTCACGCGCAAGCTGTGTCACCAGCGTGCTCTTGCCCGCGCCCGGTGAGCCGGTGAATCCAACGATGTGGGCATGGCCACCATGCGCGTGCAGCCGCGCGAGCATCTGCGGGGCCTCGGGCGCGCGATTCTCGATCAGCGTCACCATCCGCGCGAGGGCGCGACGATCGCCAGCCAGCAACCGCTCCACCAGGTCAGGCTGTGGGGAATCCATGGTCGTCATGCGGGCCGGTCGCTTCCCTCAGGAGCGCTGGATGGCGTCGGCTGACCCTCGGCGCGCAACGGCGCTAGCGACTGGCGCATGCGCTGGGGGTCCACGTTGGCGCGCACGTACTCGATGATGGCGGAGAGCGGCGTGCCGGGGCCAAAGTTGCCCTTGACACCCATCGCCTCGATCGCCGGGATGTCCTCGTCCGGCAGGATGCCGCCCGCCATCACCAGCACATCATCCACACCGTTCTCGCGCAGCAGCTCCATCACTTTGGGGAAGATCGCCATATGCGCGCCTGAGAGGATGCTCATCAGGATGGCGTCCACATCCTCCTGAATGGCCGCCTCGACGATCATCTGCGGCGTCTGGCGGATGCCGGTATAGATGACTTCCATGCCGCCATCGCGCAGCGCTCGCGCGATCACCTTCGCCCCCCGGTCGTGTCCATCGAGGCCAGGCTTGGCCACCAACACCCGGATTCTACGTTCGTCAGCCATAGTTATCTCTCAGAGTCTCCATGTGTCTCCATGACATCGCGCAGCGTGAGACTCTGTTCCCCCTTTCACGGCAGTTCAGCGTCATCGCGTGGCCCGCCGTCGCTCCAACGCGACGCGCGCAGCCGCCCATCCGCGATTGTACCCGCCCGCCCGTCTGCGCCGCAAGCACGCCGCAAGGGACACGACGCGGCGCACACTTCGCCTCCACGGAGTGTGCGCCAAACGGCCAGTGTGCGCCAAACGGCTGATAGGGAACATCAGCCGCCGCGTTATCGCGTTACTTGGACGGCTGGATATTCTGGTTGACGCGGAACAGGTTATTGGGATCGTAGCGGGCCTTGATCTGCGCGAGCCGGTCGTAGTTGTCACGATACGCCGCGCGAACCTGATCGTTGCCCTCATCCATCATCATATTGATGTAGCCGCCCCCAGCAGAGTGCGGGTGGAGCGCCAGCCAGTAGTTGCGCGCCCACTCGATCATGCGCTCATTGTTGGCTGGATCAGGATCAACGCCGACGATGACCTCGGCAAAGTTTGCCTCGCGGAAGCTGAAGGCCGTTTCGTTCTTGCCGACATCGTGCGCCGCGCCGTTGATCGGGTAGAGGTGCATGGTCGAGTGTCCAGTAGGAAGCTGCTCGGCGTACTTCAGATGCAGGTCGATCGCCTGGTCGCTCAAATCAGTGACGAAGTCGGCCTTCCAGTACCATTGCAGGCCCGGCGGGTAAAGCCCATCGAAGAGTTGCTGCAAGGTTGGCCACGGAATGGGGCCAGCGAGATCCATCGCGGGCGCGCCGACCGCTCGAATAGGCGCGAACCGCTCGGCGGCCTGGGCCATGTCGCCGGTGTAGCACCAGACGATGACACACATCTTATGCATGTGATACTGCTCGGGGAAGAGTGGCGCCGGCGGAATGGTGACGAAGCCAAACCAGCCATTGATGTCTTGCGGCGCGGTGAGAATGAAGTCGCGCCAGAACGTCAGCACCTCCTTCGCCTGATCGAGCGGCCAGAAGATCGGGCCACCATAGACTGTGCTGATGTCATGCAGCCGGAAGACAAATGTCGTAATGACGCCAAAGTTGCCGCCACCACCGCGCACCGCCCAGAAGAGGTCGGCGTTCTCGCTCTGGCTCGCAGTGACGAAGCTGCCGTCGGCCAGCACCATATCGACACTGAGCAGATTGTCCAGTGTCAACCCATACGTGCGCGCCAGATAGCCGATGCCGCCGCCAAGTGTGAGTCCGCCAACGCCAGTCGTCGAGATGAAGCCGCTCGGTGTGGCCAGCCCGAAGGCATGCGTCGCATGATCGACCTCGCCCCAGACACAACCGCCCTCGGCGCTGACCGTTCGCCGCACAGGATCAACACGCACGCCGTCCATATTCGCGAGATCAACGACGAGGCCATCGTCACATGTTCCAAGGCCCGGGCCGTTGTGACCACCCCCGCGAACCGCGAGAAGCAACTGATGCTCGCGGGCAAAGTTGACGGCGCTGATGACATCAGCGACATCCTTGCACCGCACGATCAGACGCGGATGGCGGTCAATCATGCCGTTGTACACCTTGCGCGCTTCGTCATAGGCCGCGTCGTCCGGACCGATCACGTCTCCGCGCACCTGCGCTGTGAGGTCCGCTAACGCGGTTTCATCCAGGATAGCTGTGCTGGTTCGCGTCGTCATAGCCCTCTCCTTATGCGCTGCGGCGACAGGCCGCGCGCCACATTCACCGCGCCCCTTTCCCCATGTCCCGGCCACCACGCTTGGAGATGGCGACTGCCACGGAGGTGTCAGGGAAGGTCGTGGGCAAAGAGTAGCAGGCGCAGCGTTAGCAAAGCGTTTGGCGCGCGCAGGAATCGCAGCAAGCCGAAGCGAACCGCACTGTCGCACCGTTTGTGGAGCGTTATGTCTCCGCGAGGAGCAGGTGCGCGGCCTGGGCGTCTGGCGTGTCGAGCCCCTCGGTCAGCCGCGCGTACACCTCGCTCAATGCGCGGCGCGTCTCGTCCGCGCGCAGCTCTGAGCCAAAGAGGCGACACTGCGTGAGGCGCGCGCGCAGCTCAAGTGACCGGGCGCCCTGGCTGCGCGCAATCGCGACGGCCCGCGCGACCGCCGCCTCCGCAGCGTGTCTGTCGCGACCAGCGGCGACCATCAGCTCACCACGCAGCCGATGCAGCTCAGCTTCCCACCATCGCTCGTTGCTGGCGCGCATATGAAGCATCCCATCATCGATAGCGGCTAAGCCCTCCTCCACGCGCCGCGCCTGGCCATAGACACGGGCGAGCAGCGCGTGAAAGTACGGGAGGCGCAGCTTCGCGCCAGTCGCCTGAAAGGTGTCAATGGCCATACGGAGCGTGGCGATGCGGGCGTCATCTGGTTGCTGGCGCGCATGCGCGTAGCTCACCAGGATCGCTGCCCAGGCACTGTAATAGGGCGCTTTGTACTCAATGCTGAGCGCGAGCGCTTCCTCGGCGCGGGCTTGCGCTGTCGCCTCGTCAGTCATCAGTTGGCAGAGCAGCGCGAGATACGTCGCGGCAATCGTCTGGTTGAACGGCTCCCTGAGTTGATCAGCCAGCGTCACCGCCTCGCGCGCCTTGTGGAGCGCCCGCTCGGCATAACCCAGACCCCACAGGGCATGCGCTTGCCAGCAGCGTGAGTGCACAGCGACGTTCCATCCCAGCGCCTCCTGGAGGCGCCGGGCTTGCCGCGGGTCATGTGGAGTGGTGAGGATACGCTCGAACGCGTCGTTGGCGACGGCGAACCTGCCCAGATGGAGATGCGCGCCCGCTACCATCATGTCGGTCAATGGAGGCGCCTCGCCGCGCGTTCGCGCATACAACGCTTGCATGTCCTCAGCGACCAGCAGAACACGCTCCAGTCGCGCCTGCACCACAAGCAACGATTGCAGGCCATACATCGCCTCGATGCGCTGCTCGTCGGTTCCCACCGTCTCGCACAGCGCCAGGATGCGATCAATCAGGCGCTCCAGCTCTGGAGCCGTCCAGCCGAGCGTGATGCGATACAGCGGCGCCAGCGCCAGCGAGAGCGCGAGCTCCTGTGTGTCGCGCGTGGCGCCGCCGGGAATCTGTTGGAGTATCACCAGGCTGTGTCGCAGCAGGTGAATCGCGTCGTCGTAGGCGAACACGCGCTGCGCTACCTGCGCCGCCCGGTGGTAGTACGGCATCGCACGCGCGATGGCGCCACCCTGCTCATAGTGCGCGGCGATCTGTCCGCTGACCGCATCGAGGTCGTCAGCGCGCATGACTTCGAGCGCATGCGCGACGCGGCGGTGCCAGAGCTGACGCTGAGGCGCGCTGATCTCGGCATAGGCGATTTCACGCAGTTTGTCATGTGTGAAGTCATAGCTATCCGCGCCATGTTCGCGCACGATGCGGCGCTGCCACAGCTCATCGAGCGCGCCAACGATCTGATCCTCGTCGGAGTGGTTCGCGTGCGCGAGGATGTCGAGGCTGAATTCGCGTCCGATGACGGCGGCCAGCTCCGCCAGTTCGCGGGCGGGCGGCGAGATCCGCGCCAGGCGGCTGGCGATCATCGCACGCACGCCAGCGGGCAGGGCTGCGGTCGCGGCCGTCTGGAGTGGCGCCTCGAGCTCGGAGCGGAGTGGTCGCTCTGGCAGCGCATCCAGCCCCGCGCGTACCGTCTCGATGATGAAGAGCGGGTTGCCTTCAGTCTCACCAAACAGCCGCATCGCGCTCACGACATCCAGCTTGCGATCGAGCATGTGAGCCGCCAGCTCGGCGGATTCCGCGGCATCCAGTGGACGCAGCGCAATTTCCGTCACAACGACCGCGCGGCGCAGGTGCTGCAGCAGGGCATGCAGGGGATGGAGCGCCGGCGTCTCCTCCGAGCGCGCGGCGCCGATGACGAGCAGGCGCGCCCGCGTCTCGCGCATATTGAATCGCTGCAGGAAGTGCAGCCATTCGAGCGTTTCCTGGTCGCACCATTGAAGATCATCCATCACCAGCAGCAGCGGTTGTGGAGCGGCAAGCACAGCCAGCGCCAGCGCCTGGAAAAAGCGCTGCCGCTGGCCATACTCGGTCAGCGGCTCATAATGTGGCAATTCGGGAATCTCGACCAGCAATTCTGGCAACAGTCGCGCGATCTCGGTGAGCCAGACCGTCTTCAGCCCTCGGATATGTGGGCGCAGCGCGGGACTGCGCAGCCATTCGATGACGGGCGCAAATGAGAGCTGGCCCTCGGCGGCGTATGATCGCGCGGTCGCGGTGGTGGCATCACGCTCGCTCGCCCAGAACGCCATCTCCTCGGCAAGACGGGACTTGCCAATGCCCGCTTCGCCCGTGATCAGCGCGAACCCCGGAGCGCCAGCGTTGACCGCCTGCCAGGCTTGATGGAGCGTCTCCCATTCATGCGTTCGGCCGATGAGCGAGAGTGGCGCCATCAACTGATGTCGAGTCTGCGCCAGTTGAAGCTGCGAAAGCTGCGAAAGCTGCGAAAGCTGCGAAAGCTGAGACTGGTCGCCGCTGGCGCTGGATGACGCATCCTGATGCAGTAAGCGGTGGTGCAATTCTTCAGTCGCCTGGCTTGGCTCCATGCCCAGCGCCATCCGGAGCGCGCTGGCGCATGCCTGGAACGCGCGCAACTCGCCGACGCGATCACCCGTGAGCGCTAGCAGGCGCATCAAGCAGCGATAGGCCCCCTCATTCAGCGGATCACAACGGATCAACTGGCGCGCACAGCGAATCGCCGTTGGCAGGTCATGCTGCGCCTCATAGAACGTGATCAGCCATTCCAGCGCCCGTGTGAACTGGTCGCGCAGACGCTCCCGCTCAGGAGTGATCCATTCGTCGTAGCACCCCGGCAGCAGATCGGCCTGGTAGAGCGCTATTATCCGCTCCCCCGCCGCGCGCGCCGCGCTGGCGTCACTCTGGCGATCCTGATCCTCCACGACCTTGCAGGCGCGCTCGAACTCATCCACATCGAGCCGCAGGTCCACGTCCTGACGCCACTGGAGCGTGTGCGTATCAATCAGGAGGATGGCGCTGAGGTCTGGCGTCGTGTGTCGCAAGGCATGCACGAACTGGCGCAGATTGTTGCGCGCCTGCGCTTCACTTGAGTCTGGCCAGAGGAGGAAGGCGAGGCGCTGGCGCAGTTGCGGGGCGTCCCGATGCAGAGCCAGATAGGCGACCAGCGACTGGAGGCGCGGCGCATTGACGCCTTCGACGGGCGTGGCGTCGCAAGTAAGACGGAAATCGCCCAGCAGGTGTAGATAGACAACCTTGGACATCGCTGTGATCTCCCATGTACGCCGACTGGCAAGGCGCGGTCGCGCCTCCAGTCGCGGGGCACGCCACTCGACATGGCGCAGGGAATCAGACCGGAAGTCGTTGTCGAGATCGGGGTGGGAATGGGACATGCGCAATGGCGCCGGAAGTATTCTGGCGCGCGGACGTCTGAAACAGTTCACATAAAGGTATTGTATACGAGCGCGTTATAGGTTATAGACGGTATGTGCTATGACGTCATGCGCTAAAGTGCGGAGGATGGCTCGGCAAGCGCGCCCGCGCGCATGCTGGCGACCAATAGCAGATACCGCATCCGCTGCGACTATACTGCTGCCAGGGTCACGCGCAGACGCCGCGTGAACGACCTCGAACGACGCGCCACAGATATACGCGTATAACGCGACGCCGCGTGAAAGGAACAGACCATGACGCGACTGGACGGCAAAGTAGCTATCATCACTGGCGGAGGTTCAGGTCTGGGCCGCGCCATCGCTCTGCGCTACGCGAGTGACGGCGCCCATGTCATCGCGGCGGACATCAACGAGGCGGGCGCGCGTGAGACCGTGCGGCTGGCGGGCGAGCAAGGGACAGACGTGGGGCAAGTAGACGCCGGCGCGCTCGACGTGACCGACGAGGCAGCCGTCGCCGCGCTCGTGGATGCCGTCATGGCGGAGCATGGCAAGCTCGACGTGATGGTCGCCAATGCGGGCATCGGCACATTTGGCCCCATCGCGACCCTCTCCCTCGATGACTGGCGGCGCGTGATCGATGTCAACCTCACAGGTGTCTTCCTCTGCGCCAAGTACGCCTTCCGCGCCATGCAGGAGAGCGGCGGCGTCATCCTCGCGACCGCATCCGTCGCCGGGATGGAGGGCACGCCCAACCTCGGCGCATATGGTCCAGCGAAGGCGGGCGTGATTCAGCTCGTCAAGACCGTCGCGCTGGAGGGCGCCCGCCATAACATCCGCGCTAATGCGCTCTGTCCCGTCTGGACCAATACGCCCCTGGTCGACGCGCTCGTCTCCGGTGCCTCCGACCCACAGCGCGGGCGCGAGCGCCTGAGCCGCATGGTGCCGCTGGGGCGTCTCGGCCAGCCAGAGGATGTCGCCAACGTCGCCGCGTTCCTGGCATCCGACGAGGCGGCTTTCCTCAGCGGCGTCGCAGTGCCAATCGACGGCGGCCACACGGCGGGCGTAGGCCGCTAGGTAGTGTCGCGCCAGTCGCGCGCCAGTAGCCCCTAATGCGAACGCGGGCGAGGAGGACGATAGTGAAGCTCGCGGGAGCGGTGGCCCTGGTGACGGGAGCCAGCTCAGGCATCGGCGCGGAGACAGCGCGTGAGCTCGCGCGACGCGGAGCGCGGGTCATTCTCGCCGCGCGCCGCGCTGATCTGCTGGCTGAGCAGGTCGCGGCCATCCAGTCGGCTGGTGGACAGGCCAGCGCCATCGCGGTTGACCTCTCAAACGCCACCGATGTGGAGCGGCTCGCGCGTGAGGCGACGGCGATCTATGGCCAGGTGGACATCCTCGTCAACAACGCGGGTGTCCACCTGCGCGGCCCTTTCGCCATGATCGCGCCAGAGGGCGCCGCACAGATGCTCGATACCAACCTCAACAGCGCCATCCTGTTGACGCGACTCTTGCTGCCCGCCATGCTCCAGCGCCACAGCGGGGCCATCATCTGCGTCGCGTCCGTCTCAGGCCACATCGCGACTGACCCTCTCTACAGCGCGACGAAGTATGGACTGCGCGGCTTCGCGCTCGCGCTGCGGCGCCAGCTCCATAGCAGCGGTGTCTCAGTCTCGGTCGTCTCTCCCGGCTACATCCGCACGCCGCTGACCAGCTATCGCCGTGGGCGCCTACCCGGGCCGGAGATCATCGCCCGCGCCATCGCGAGGCTGGTCGAGCGGCCACGGCGCGAGGTGGTCGCGCCCTGGTGGTATGGCGTCGCCATCGCGATCGAGCGAGTCGCGCCTGGATTGGCGGACCTCGCGCTGCGCCGCTGATCAGTGGCTAACTGCGCGGGCGGCTCATATCTCCACATTCGCCACTCCACATGCGCCGCTCCCCATGCGCCTGAATTGACGCGACTTCGACTGCGACCTATACTGCAAAAGCATGCGATTGAGGCCATCAGCCACTGGGATGGCGCCGTTGGAGTCGCAGGTTTTTTAACTCCGGGAGAGAGGCGAGATATGAAGGACAAGATGCGCTGCGCTCGCTGCGGAAAGACATTCAAGCCCGCCAGGTCGAGCCAGACCATGTGCGACCAGTGCGAGAAACAGGAGCGCGCAGCGCGAGCGGCTGCCAAAGCCACGAGCGCGACCGCGAACCACCCCAGCGCGTCCGTCACTCAACCCGTCAGGATTGTCGGGCCCGCGGCCAATCTGCTCGATCCCACCGCTCCCAGCGCCCGTGTCGGCGCGCCCCCGCCTGACAGTGGACTCTACGGCGCCGCAGCCATCCGCGAGGAGCAACGCAGAGAGCAGCAGCGCCGTGAGGAGCAGCGCCGTGAGGAGCAGCGCCGCGCCGAAGAACGGGCGCGCGAGGAACAGCGTATCCGCGAGCGTGCCCAGGCCCGCCCAGCTTCGCGCCCCACGGACGACCGACGCGGCCGCCCTGAACACGCGGCGCACAGCGGCGCACAGGCTCCCAATCGCAGCGTCAGGCCCGGCGCGCCACGCGGTGAGCGGCCCGCCATTCCCGCGCCACGGCAGCCCAAAGCGCCCCGCTCACTCGTCCCGCAGTTCGAAATGACCGATGAGCTGCGCGCTACCATCGAAGCGCGCTACCTGGAGCTGGCCCAGCCGATCGAGTTCGACGGCATTCGCACACGCATCGCGGCTGAGCTTGGCGTGCCGAAGTCGCATGTCAAGCATGTCGTGGCCGAGCTGCGCACACGCATGCAGCTCCCCAGTTGGTGGGAGCTGCAATCCTACTCCGGCGCCGAGACTGACCTGGAGCGCATCCGCATGGCGTATCTGCCACATCTGCCAGTGCCCGACGTTGGCATCCACAAGACGCTCGCTGAGACGCTCAGCCTCGATCCGCGCACGGTCTATCAGGGTATTCGCCGCATTCGCGCTGAGATGCGCCTGCCACAATACAACGCGCCTGAGACGCATGGCGACATCCCGCTCAACCTCTCCAGAGCGAACGGTGGGGCGTCCGCTGAGGTCGGCGCAACGGGCGACACATCAGCCGAGCCACTCGCCGAGCAGACCGCGCAGGCGATCGGCTCAGCCGCCAGCGCGCCCAGCGACACCACGCCCGGCGCCGAAAACGTCACGCCAGAGTAGCGCTCGCGGCTCGCGTAACACAGCTCTGACGATACATCATCATGTAATTCAGCCGTATCAGCGCCCAGCGTCGGGCGCTGTTGTTCTCCCACGATGGAGGTAGCACTCGCATGGCTCTCGCATTAATCGTCCACGGAGGCGCCGGACTCATCCCAGCGGATCGGCATGCGGCGGCCAGCGATGGCTGCCGCGCTGCGGTCGAGGCGGGCTGGCGCGCGTTGCTGGCGGGCGGCTCAGCGCTCGACGCCGTGCAGACGGCGATCATGGCGCTGGAGGATAACCCTGGCTTCAACGCGGGCACAGGCGCCGTGCTGACGCTGGATGGTCGCGCCGAGCTTGACGCGGGCCTGATGGACGGCGAGGCGTTGCAGGTGGGCGCGGTGGCGGGCGTGCAGCGTATCAAGAATCCGATTCTGCTGGCGCGGGCCGTGCTGGCCAGCCCCCATGCGCTGCTGGTGGGCGCCGGCGCGGAGCAGTTCGCGACTGAAGCGGGGCTGCCGCTCTGTGACCCTGAGGAGCTGGTGACAGCGGCCCAGCGCGAACGCTGGCGGCGGGGCTACCGTGATGGTGATGATGTCAACGTCGGCCCGACGCTTGGCGGGCTGGATGTCGGCGCCGTCGCGGCGGAGAACCTGCACACCGACGACACGAAGCATGGCACCGTCGGCGCCGTCGCCATTGACGCGCAAGGCCGGGTCGCCGCTGGCGCCTCCACAGGCGGTATCGCGGCGAAGCATCCCGGGCGGGTCGGCGACACACCACTGGCGGGCTGCGGCTACGCGGCGGAGCGCGGCCTCGGCGGCGTCTCATGCACCGGACAGGGCGAGGACTTCATTCGCATGACGCTGGCCCGCCGGGCGCTCGACCTGATCGCGGGTGGCATGTCCGCTCAGCAGGCGGCGGATGAGGCGATTCGCTTGCTGGGCGCGCGTGTTGGCGGCTCCGGTGGGCTCATTATCCTCGATGAGCAAGGGCGGCCCGGCTTCGCGCGCAACACCCCGACGATGGCCTACGGCTACATGATCGAGGGCGCCGACGCGCCCGTCGCGGGCGTCTGACCTCATCCTTTCCGCGGAGTCAGAAGGGCCAGAGGCGCCAGTTCGCCAAAACTCGCCAAAACTCGTGCAAAAAACCACGGTAAACCGTGGGGAAATTCGCGTCGTCCGCCAGTATACTGCTGATTGTCACGAAGGAAGACTACCTTCACACTCGCCAACAGCGCAGGTCGTTGGCGAGCAAGGATGCAATCTTGGGGCGTCGTCGGGTGGGACAGCCGGCGGCGCTCCAATTTTTTGCCCGCCGCTCCCTATCTCACCGCATACGCTCCCGCGTCTCATACCAAATCGGCCTCGGTAGTTGTAGAAAGCATGGGCGCAGACCACCTCCACATGGCTTGTCCGCGGTCAGGCCATACATCTCCATGCGGATCTATGCGAGATTGGCATCATCCGTCTGCGTGACAGCCAGCGCGGCGTGCCTGGCGCACGCATGCGATGTCGCCAAGGCTCACAGGCATATGCGCCACCACAGTGGTAGAATGAGCGTACGCTTGGCGACATCGCAGCGAGCGAACGCGCTCCAAAGCGAACGGAAGGCGAACGGAAGGCGAACAGAGAGCGTGAGGGAAGCCGGTGGACTACAACCTTTGGGCGCTGCTCATCCTCGTCATCCTCGTCCCACTCGCGTGTGTTGCGCTGGCCGTCGTGCTGGATACGAGGTCGCGGCGGGGCTGCGCCCTCGGGGCGCTCGCCCTCGTAACGCTCATCCTCGATCTGCGAGCCTCTAGTGCTATCTACTACCAGGAAGACCTGAACCGCCCAGGTCTCACCGTTGTCATCGTCTGGGGTGGACTTTCTGTCGCGCTGGCGCTGACGCTAGGCGCCATCGGTGAAACGGTCATCGCTCGCCAGTGGTGGTGGCTTGGGTTCGTCGTCATCGTGAGCGTTGTCCCGGCGCTGCTCTCGTCCACCCCCTCGGGGGCGCTCGAACGCAGCCTGCTTGGCTCCCTGGGGCTCCCCGCTGAGGCCGGGTATCTGGTAGCGCTGCTCCCGCCGGCGCTCGTCGCCTTCGCCTACGCGATGGCCCGCAGCATCCGTCGACCACTCGCCGCGTGATGTTCATGGTCGGCGCAGTCAGAATGAAGTCAGCATCATGTGGTGTCAGATAACGCCACGTGTGGCCACGCTCCGAGCGCATCTATCGACAATGTCCGAGGCGAAACTGGTATCATTCCCCACTGCATGTACGTCATCTGGCGTGACCATTCCAGCTTCGCGCGGCCGCGCGTCTCACCCACGGAAGCCTCACCGGGAGGCTCCTCCCATAGGCTCCCATTGCAGATATGCGAGACCGCCTGACCACCCGCCCGCGACAATAGCGCAAGCGAACCCCCACAGCATCACTCAGTCGACCGCGGGCGACTCCGCCACCAGGCCGTACTGCGTGACGGGGAGGACAGCCTGCCAAAGCTGCAGGAGCAAGTCGAGCGCGACAACGCTAATCAGACCGCCAACCAGCAGGATCGCCACCTGCCTGGCCGCACGCCGCGCCTGGCTGGTGGCGAGGCAATAGACTGCGAAGGTCACCAGCGCCAGCCCTTCGAGCGCGAGGCAGGGTATCATCGCCTCCGCCGTGCCTGGGACCAAGCGAGCGAAATAGTCATGCAGGGAGGGGCAGATGTCAAAGCATGTGAATGACGCGACAAACGTAGCCATGAGCAATCCCACCGCTACCCCCGCCACAACAGCGCAAATGGCAAAGAAGCGGGAGATGAGAAGCAGGGCCAGGACGGCTTTCCGCATGAGACATCCTCGCGCTGATGGGGCGCCACTCTGCCCGTGACATGTAACGTAAGCAGGCGCCCCATTGCGCAAGATTGTAGCATGCGCCGCCCGCTACCTGAGTTTCCCCTCTCAGTAAGCTAGCGGCTGAAACCGCGCCTGGATGGTCGCAGGGCCGCGAAGCCTACCCGGACAGACTCGGATTGGGCTTGGATTGGGCAAACGGACGCCGCCCCGCGTAGACACCGCGCCGACGCGGGGCGCCAGCCAGACGCGAACGCATGCGTTGGCCATCCATCGCGCATCGTTGCATCGCCGCGCCCTCGCACGCTAGCATAGACACAGCAGCGCATCCATCGCGAGATACGCGGCGAGGCGTCGAATGGGAGCGAGCGCGCATGACCTACGCCGACTTTCTGCTGATCTTCCTCATCGCCCCGCTGATCGCGCTGGGCGTCACGATGCGACGCCGCCTGCTCGACCGGCGCTACCTCGCGCTGGCAGGCGGCCTCACCTTGGTCGCTCTGCTCTACATGGCGCCGTGGGATCACACCGCAGCCGCCTGGGGCTTGTGGACCTGGGCGCCCGGGCGCACCTGGGGCGCGCGCTGGTGGGACGTGCCGCCCGAGGAGTATCTTTTCTGCATCCTCGAAGCGCTGCTCGCCTCGACTCTGATCTATGTCGCGCTGCGCTGGCGTGGGCGCATTACAACAGACGCCAGCGCGACCAATCCCCGACGCCAGCCGCGCACGCTCAGGACTGACATCTCGGCCACGTTCATCATGGCCGCGCTCCTCGCCCCCACAGCGGGAACGCGCTGGGCCTACCTGCCCTTCCTGCTGGTCTGGGCGCTGCCTGTCATTGGTATCCAGTGGGCGCTCGGTGGACGCTACCTCTGGCGCGAGCGCCGCGTCTGGCCGTGGGTCGCGCTTGGCCTCTGCGCCTACTTCACCCTCGCCGACGCCATCGCCATCTCGGCTGGCGTCTGGAGCTTCGACGCGCGGGCGCTCACAGGCATCGCGCTTGGCCCGGTCCCGCTCGAAGAAATCCTCTTCTACCTGCTCACGGCGCTGATGGTGACGCAGGGGTTCGTCACCCTCTGGTATGGCTACACCGACCGTCACGCTCTGGCCCGGCGCGCCCACCAGCGCGTCACCCGTGCGCGGGGCTGGCGGCGCGCTGGCGCATCCCGCGCGCCGACCCGCGCCGAGCGCGCGCCGCAGGGGAGCCGCGATGGGCGCTGAGCGGAACGACCGGAACGACCGGAACGACCGGAACGAGTCGCGGCGCGGCGACTGGCGTCCTTCAGCGTACCCGCGCGGCTGGCGCTTCGGCTCTGGCGCGTGGGCGC
>DASQSS010000251.1:0-5560 GCA_035642255.1 Ktedonobacterales bacterium
GTGGCAAGCCGCTCTGGCGCGGCGAGAACGAGGACCTGGCGCCTGAACAGGTCCTCGCTGCGCTCTCTGAGTAGTCGCGGAATAGTCGCGGAATAGTCGCTGAGCTTCCGCCAGATGGCGATCACTCTGATATTCCCCGACGCCGGAGTCGGACCCGCTAGACTCGCATGCGATGATGAACTTACGAGCTGAGGCGGGTTCGACGAGGAGCTGTGGACATGACTGGCCTCGTCTGGAACCATGCGCCCGGCTTCCACGGCAGTCCGAGGGCGGGGAGCAGCACGCGGTCGAGACCAATCCAGCCGCAGACGCGCCATGAGATGACCAGGAACAAGCCGAACATCCCTAAGACGGGATTGACGCTGACCGTGCCCGCCAGCAGATAATTCAGGTTCATCAGGACGCCAAAGCCCGCCGCGATGCCCGTCAGCGCGCCCACAAGGATGCCCAGACCCACCAGGAACTCACCCCAGGTCACCAGAAATGAGAACAAGCCAGCGTTGGGCAGCACAGCATGTTGCAGGAACCAGGCGTACCAGCCCTGGACAGATGGATTCGGCCCAGCGGTCTTTGCCAGCGCGCCTGCCACAAATCCACTGATGGCTTTTCCGCTTGCGCCCCAGACGGGTGAGGTGATCTTCTCCCAGCCAGCCGTGAGCCACTCAGCGCCAACATTCATGCGAACGACGAACCAGACCACTGCGGCCCCAGTGGAGGCCAGGAAGAATCTCGAAATCGCTGGCTCTGGAAACTGCTCACCCGCAGACGCCGCGTTCAGGGTGCGACGCTCCTGTGCGAACTGCGTGAACGCCAGCGCCAGCGCGAGAATGAACAGGATCAGCAGTGCGATGCCCCAGTAGTCGTCCGCGGTCTGTTTGCTGAGGGTCCAGATGATGTGGAAGAGCGTCCATGCTCCAGCGAGGACCGTGATGCCAAGAGATCCCCATCTCACAAGCGCATTCTCGTCTTGCGATAGTTGAGATGCCATTGGACCGTTCTCCTTTCCATATGCCTGTCTGCCGTGAGCGCCAATCCGGCCAGGCGATTGCCGCATCGCGACGCTACGAGCTTCCGCAGTGCGACTTCTCACGTCGTAGCGACGCCGGATGGTAGAACAATCACATTGTGTCCCGAAGGAGATGGAGACGGCATGCGCAATAGTGCACAGCGGCGGCGCCAACCATCGTGCTATCCGCATAGGTCGCGCATCGTTCGCGCATCGTTCGCGGCGCCCGGCGGCGCTGTGCGCTCGTCACCACGAAACCCCTCGCACAGAGCGTGAAAAGTCGGGCGCAGTGGCATGAGGCGCGATTTCAACCGTCAACTGCGCTCGATGAGGAGAGCGTTTCGGGTGGCGTCACGACTTCAGGATGCGAGCGAGGCTGCGCGCGATGGTGAGGGCGGTTGGCGCTTGCGAAGCTCGGTGAACCAGAGCAGCAGCGCCAGCGCGATGAAGGCCGCGCCCAGCGCCGCGACGCCGGGCCAGCCCGCGCGCTCATAGATCAGGGCAGAGCCAGACGACCCGAGCGCGCCGCCGACAAAATACGTGGTCATATAGGCGGCGGTCAGACGGCTGCGCGCCTCTGGACGCAGCCGGTAGATCTCGCTCTGATTCGTGATGTGGATGCCCTGCGCGCCGAGGTCCAGCAACAGGATGCCCACGATCAGCGCGATGATGTTCGCGCCGCCCAGCGCGATCAGCCCCCACGCCAGCAGCGCTACCAGAATGAATCCGCCAGTCGTAGCACGGGCCAGTCCACGGTCTGCCCAGCGCCCCGCGAACGCCGCCGCGAGCGCGCCCGCGACTCCCACCAGACCGAACAGGCCAATGACCGCCTGATTGTAGCCATAGGGTGGGCGCGCCAGCAGGAAGGCAATGCTCGTCCAGAGCACGCTGAAGGCGGCGAAGGCGAGCGCGCCATAGGCCGCGCGTCGGCGCAGCAGTGGCTCCTCACGCGCGATGGAAAGGACCGACCGCAGCAGCTTCCCATAGGAGATGCCGGTGGCCCCACGCGGCGCGTCGGGTAGCTCGCGCCAGAGGATGACGATCAGCGCGAGCGTTAACGCGGCGGCGGCGCCATAGACAGCGCGCCATCCAGCGACCTGGCTCACCAGGCCAGCGATGGTGCGCGAGAGCAGAATGCCGAGCAGTAGCCCGCTCATCACGAAGCCCACCACCCGCCCACGATTGGCGTTGTTGGCCAGCGTCGCCGCGAATGGCACTAGAATCTGCGCCACAACCGAGGTCACGCCGACCAGCAGTCCGGCCAGCAGCAGCACGCTCAGTGTCGGAGCCACCGCCATCACGATTAGTCCCAGTGTCGCCAGCAGCAGCGTCATAGCGATCAGGCGGCGACGGTCGAGTAAGTCTCCAAGTGGCACAAGCAGCAGCAGCCCTGCCGCAAAGCCAAGCTGGGTCACCGTCACGATCTGCCCGACGGATGAGCTAGTCGCGTGGAACTCGCGCGCAATGGTCTCCAGCATAGGTTGGGCGTAATAGAGGTTCGCCGCAACCAATCCACAGGCGACGGCGAAGACGATCATCAGTCGCCGTGGCATGCCCAGATCGCGTCGTGCGGCGCGTCCGCTGGTATCGCTGGTATCGCTGGGCCGCTGTGACGACTGCGACCTCTCAGAGTCCGACACCTTCTCTGTCATTGTCTCACTTGCCATGACACTCCAGATGTTTCCTGCGCTTGCGTCATCGCTCCGCGTGTTCATGCGTCTCTCGTTGGCGCGATCCTTAGCATCATGCTTCACTTAATAAAGTATGAGGCAACCGTGGCCGATCGCGCAAGGGCTTCGCAGGACGCTGGCCATGTCATGAGTAGCGTCATTGGCTGTGGCGTCTTGTACGATAGCATGCTAGGGGCGCAGGTGGCGACTTGAGCTATTCGTGAGGACGACAGGGCGCGGGGGTAGTGGAGCGCTGGCGTTGGAGGACTCCGGTGGCAGACCCAGGCGCTCGCGACGCCGCCGGATGAGCCGCCAGAGCGTGAGCGTCACCACAGGAACGAGCGTTAGCCCGAAGATGGTTGGCGCCTCCGTGGCCGCCACATTGAGCCAGGGCGTGAGGTGGAAAAAGGCCGACCAGCGCCAGGCGTGCGCCTGCAGATAGGCGGCGAGAATCGTCACGGCGCCGAATGCGCCTGTGACGGCATAGAACAGCAGGGCGACCTGCCGCTCGCTCAGGCCGGTAGCGAGCAGACGGTGGTGCAGATGCGAGCGGTCCGCATGGGTCGGCGCATGCCCATGTCGGACACGCCGCACGATAACGCGCGCCGCGTCAAGGATAGGCAGGCCAAGCAACAGCAGCATCGTCGCCAGCTTTGCGCCGCCGACGCCCGCGAGCGTCGCCAGCGCCAACCCCAGGAACATCGCGCCGCTATCACCCATAAAGAGCTTGCCCGGACGCCAGTTGAGCAGCAGGAAGCCGAGTGTGGCGCCCGCCAGAATCGCGCAGAGCAGCGCCACGCTCGTCTGCCCCAGTATCCAGCTGATCGCGGCCATGACAATCGCCGCGATCGCCACGACGCCACCCGCAAGTCCATCGACGCCATCCACCCAGTTGATCGTGTTCATCATGCCGACGATCCAGAACCAGGTGAAGGGCAGCGCGATCCATAGCGGCAACGGCACGATAGCATGAGCGCCGGAGGACAGCGGATTGTGGATGACCTCGATGATCATGCCGTGGACGCCCGGATAGATGACCAGCGCCGCCGCGACCGTTTGCGCCAGTAGCCGGACCCAGGGTTTCAGCCCGTGCACATCGTCAATCGCCATGACGGCGACAGTCAACGTCGCGGCCAGAAAGAGGCCCAGCGCGACATGCGCTTCATACAGGCTGGAGGGATGGTAGAGCAGCATCGTCGCCAGCGCGAACGCCAGGAAGATCGCAATGCCACCGAGGCGCGGCGCGGCCTTCGTGTGCGAATGGCGACCGCCAGGCAGATCGAGCAGGCCGTAGCGGCGGCTCGCGCGCGCGACGATCACGCTCAGCCCCCACGCGATGAGCGTGGCGGTGGCGAGACCCAGCGCGAGTGTCAGCCATGAGGCCGATACACCCGCGCGCGCGAGAAGCGATTCGAGCATGTTTGTTGCGCTCCATTCCCTGCACACAAAGACGTGGGCGTCCTTGTTCAGCCATTGTACGCCGTCCGCAACGAGAACGAAGCGTCCTACGTCTTATCCATTGCGTTAACGCGCGCGCTCCCCATTCGTGGCGCCAGATGGTCTGGGACCTCTGGAGAGGGGCGCTATTGCGCACGTGAACGACAGCGAACGCCTACTGAAACACCTCAAACGCACTAGCGGCGCCAGAGGTGCAATAGACGTGGCGAGGTGGAAACGTGGTTGGGGCTTGCCGCCTGTGAAGCGCGGCACTATACTGGTAGGAATAAACGCACATGGGCGCTGGAGCGCTTGCCTGGCTAAAGTTACGGGGCGCGGGAGGGATCACTGCGCTTCAGAGGAGACAGGACGAGATGCAGCCATCTGCGACCATGGCGCAACCGCCGGCATTGGCGCCGGGTGTTGTGCTACGCAACCGCTACCTGATCGAGGGCTACATCAGCGGAGGTGGTTTCGGCCACATCTATCGGGCGCGCGACATTGCGCTGGGCCATCACCGCGCGATCAAAGAGGCGTTCTCGCGCGATCCCAACACCCAGCGACAGTTCCAGCTCGAAGCGGAGTTTCTGCTCAACGCGCGCCATCCAAATCTGGTGCGCGGCTACTCCGTGTTTGAGTCAGCGGGCCGTCTCTACATCGTCATGGACTACGTGGACGGTCACACGCTGGAAGACCTCGCCATCGAGACGATCAAGCGCACGCACCGGCCCCCCATTGAGATACAGGCGCTCGACTGGATGGTTCCGATCTGCGACGCTGTCCATGAGCTGCACAGCCAGCCCGCGCCCATCATCCACCGCGACATCAAGCCCGCGAACATCAAGTTGAGCGCGACGCTGGGGATTCCCGTCCTGATTGATCTGGGTTTGGCCAAGCTCTTCGCGCAGGGGCAGCAAACCATCGCCGCCGCGCTCGCCTTCACACCAGGCTATGCGCCTCCGGAGCAGTATCAGGCCGCTGGGACGACCGACCAGCGCACGGATGTTTATGGCCTCGGCGCGACATTGTATTATTTGCTGACGGGCTATCAGCCGGTGGAGGCGCCCGCTCGCATCAGCGCGCAGGCGCTGCCCACGCCATGCGAGCGTAACCCTCTGCTCAACCAGCGCGTCAACGATATGGTGCTGCGCGCGATGGCGCTGGACCCCACCGAGCGATTTCAGTCCGCGAAGGAGCTTGAGCGGGAGTTGGCAGCGTGTCGCGCCGCGCTGGGAGACGCGCCGATGAGCGCCGTGGGCCGCGCCGCGCGCTCCTGCGCACGCTGCGGCAGCGTTTCGCCACTGGAGGCGCGGTTCTGCATGCGCTGCGGCGAGGCGCTTTGGGACGAGCCATGGCAGACGGCGCCCGTCGTCGCGGTGAGCGGCGCCTCCGCTGGCGCGCGGGCAGTGGGTGGTGGCTCGGGTGCACAGGCGCCGCGTCCCGCGAG
>DASQSS010000252.1:0-4023 GCA_035642255.1 Ktedonobacterales bacterium
GGCGTGGGACGCGACGAGGCGCAGCGGGCGCTACGCGACGCTGACTCCGCGCAGACCCTCGCGCGGCTGGCCGGCGCATCGTGGGCGTTGGAGTGCGCCGACACGACGCTAGCGGAGCGCCTGACGTCCTTCATCGCGGCGCTGGGCGGCCATGTCAATACGCTGACGGAAGCTGACCGCGCGCCGTATCATCTCTCCGGCGTGCTCGCCTCGAACTACGTCGTCACACTGATGAGCGCGGCGACGGACCTCTGGGCGGGCTGGGGCGTGGAACGCGACGAGGCGCTGCGGGCGCTGCTGCCGCTGCTGCGCGCCACCATCGAGAACCTGGAGGCGGTTGGTCTGCCCGCCGCGCTGACCGGGCCTATCGCGCGCGGAGATGTGGGCGCCGTTCGCATCCACGAGGATTGGCTGCGCGCCCATGCGAGCGAGACGTCTGACGGGCAGGCCCTGCGCGACGCTTACGCTGCGCTTGGGCGACTGACGCTGCCGCTCGCTCGCGAGAAAGGCGCGCTCGACGCCGAGGCCGCCGAGGCGCTGCGCCGCGCACTGGACGAACCCTAGACGTCGCCTCAAGGCTGGCCAGCGCCGCACATTTCGCCATCCCCCACACACTGCGCATGCTCCACGTACGCTAGCTGGCAGGGGCTACGGCCACACTCACCGCACCTCGAACAGCGCCTCGCGTTCGCTCCCCGTGCGGTAGGTTGCGCCCGCGCGAATCAGCTCGACGACCTTCTTGCGTCCCTTCGGGCTGCCAAGGAAGACCGCTCCCACGAGCTTGTTCTCGCGGAAGAAGAAGCGTCGGTAGTCGGCGCCGCCGCGCTCGGTGGGTAGTGCTCGCTGCAATGTCTCGACTGCCGGGTCAGTGACCTCGAACAGTCCCATCGCCACGATGTTCGTGTCAAAGAGCGGACTGCTGCGGGTCGGCACATCCAGATACGCCTCATGCGCTCCGGCCATATTGCGCGCGACGACCCGTCCCTGCGACAACGCATTGTCCCAGGTTCCCAGCGTACGATGAGCGCCAAGAATCGGATCGTAGAACTCCGCTACATCGCCAGCCGCGAAGACATCTGGCGTCGTTGTCTTCAAATATTCGTCGGTGACGATGCCCTTGCGGCGCACGACCGGCGTGTCCTGCAGAAACGCGTGATTCAGCGTCAACCCGACGCCGAGGCCGATGAGATCACCTGTATACTCGCGACCAGTCACGCCGATGACGCCGCGCAGCGCGCCATCGCGCATCGTGACCTCGCGAATCTCCTCACCATGCACGACTTCGATATCATGACGCGCGACGATGTCGTCCACCAGCTTGCCGCCCTCGGCGTCGAGCGTGCGGCGCAGCCAGAACGGCCCGCGCATGAGCCAGGTGACATGGATGCCACGCTTGCTCAGCCCTTCGGTTAGATCGTAGGCCATGTAGCTGCCGCCAGTTGTGATGGCGGTCTTGCTCTCCAGCACACGCGCGATGATCTGCTTGGTATCGTCCAGGGTCATGAAGGTGTAGAGGTGTGGGGCCTGGTCCGCGCCCGGCGCATCGAGGTGATTGGGCCAGCCACCGCTCGCGATGAGCAGGGCGTCATAGGATAGTGGGCCGCCGTGGTTGAGATACACCATCCGCGCAAGCGCATCGACATGCGTCACGTAGGTCTCACGCAGGAGAGTGATGCGTTGCTGGTCGTGCCAGGCGAGATCACGCATCATGACTTGTTGCTCAGGCAGGACACCATCGAGCAGACGTTTCAGCGAGACGCGGTTGTAGAGCGGATACGGTTCGTTGGTGATGAGCCAGATCTCGCACGAAAGGTCGTTCTGCCGCAGGGTTTGCGCGCAGGTCGTCCCCGCGATGCCATTGCCGATGATCACGTACCGCTTGCCTGTCTGCGCTGCCACACAAAGCTCCTTACCATCCACTCTGGTCCTACTCTGGTCGGTCGTGTCCCCAGCAGCCCAGCGCGACACTCATGATGGCGCTGGCGGGGACGTTCACGCGCTCGATGGCCATAAGCGAGTGTACGCCGCTCACGTTTGGTTGGCGCTCACAGTGCGATCACAGAATAGCTGCGCCGTGGCGACGACCGTTGTGCTGGCGGGAGCGCCAGGTGGGCGACCTAGCAGCCGCGCTACAGGGCGAACTGTGCGCCAGACCACACCTTCTCGGGGTTCAGAGACGTATACTCGCATGAAGGACACACCGTTCAGAGGGAGAGCTTGCATGAGTGGGAATCCGTGGGACCCGACAGCGCCTATGGGGCCGACGCCACCCCCGCCCGTCAGACCAGGCGGCGGCCCAGGCCACGCGCCTGGTGGAGCGCACTGGCCGACGCCGCACGCGCTCGCGACGCCTCAGCCTGAGCCCGACACCCTCACGACGCCGCTGCGGCAGCGCAGGTGGATCGCGGCGCTGACACTCTATCTGCTCGCGCCGATCACGGCGGAGGTGTTGACCGGAGCGACCCCGCCGCTGCAGTTTGTCAATCCGCTCTCGTTCATCTTCCTCACGGCGCTGTATGGCTCTGGCGCGCTGCTCATCCGCGAGACGACGCGGCGGCGCGGGCTGGGCTGGTGGAGCGTGATCCTGCTGGGCGCGGCGTACGGCGTGCTGGAGGAGGGGCTGGTCGTCACGAGTTGGCTCAACCCCTACTGGCCTGATCTGGCCTTTCTGGATGGCTACAGTCGCGCGCTCGGCGTCAACTGGTTCTGGGCGCTCGGCATGACCGCTTTCCATGCCATTATCAGCATTGCCCTGCCCATCACGCTCGTCGAGGCAGCGTTTCCCTCGCTGGCGCCGCTGCCATGGCTGGGCAAGCGCAGCTATCGCCTGTTGATGATCTGGCTCGGCGTCGTCTCGGTCGCGGGACTGATCGGCTTCGGCTTCCTGCAGTTCCGCGACGTTGGCTATCATCCGTCGCCGCTGGGCTGGCTGATCGCTCTGGTCGTCGCGCTGGCGTTCGCCTGGCTGGGGACGCATCCGCTTAGTCGCCTCTGGCGGCACGCCCAGGGTGAGTCGACGATTCCACCGCGCATCACTGGCCGCTCGGCGCCGCCGCTGGGAAACCTGCGGTTCGCGGGCTTCGGCCTCACGCTGCTCTTCTTCACCGTGTTCTGGGGCGCGCCACACGTCTTGCAGCGTCCGCTGCTCGGGTTGGCGGCGCTCGCGGCTGTGGCGGCGCTGGCGGCGCTCGTCGTGAGTCGCTGGAGCCATCGGCTCGACTGGTCGCCACGCAAGCGGCTGGCGCTGATGACGGGGGTTGCGCTGTTCTTCGTCGCGCTGGCCCCGCTCTCCGAGTATGTCATCAAGCCAGCGGGCAAGGACGAATCGAGCCTGACACTGGTGGCTGTGGCGGCGCTAGCCGGGCTGATCTGGCTGGCGCGCTCGGCTCGTGTGGCGGAGGAGCGGCGGCTGGGCCAGCCGTGAGCGCGCCCCAGACGCGAAACTAGAGCCGCAACCGCGAGTAGCGGCATCCTTATCTTCGGAGACCCTTTGTATGACACGGCTGGAAACCGCACGACTGACGCTGCGCCCGCTGGAGCTGGATGATCTGGATGACTTCGCGGAGATGATGTCGCATCCAGATGTCTACCCAATGATGGGATTCGGACGGGAGCCAGACGGAACGGAGCGCGCCCGCACCCTAGAGGAACGGCGTCCGCGAATCGCTTATCGCGTCGCGCAGTTCCAGTGGGAAGGATTCGGTGAGTGGGCTGTGGTGATGCGAGAGACAGGCGCCTTCGCTGGCATGGTGGGGCTACAATTCTATCCGCTCGACCAGGGAGCCTTCGCCACGCCAGAAGTCGAGCTATTCTATGGACTCAAGCGCGAGTGGTGGGATCATGGCATTATGCGCGAGGCGACCGAAGCGATCGTGCGCTATGCCATTGAGACGCTGAAGCAGCGCCGCCTCACTAGCGTCTGCTTCAGCGAGAACGAGCGCTCAGCCAATGTCATGTGTCGCGTAGGCATGACGGGTGGGCCGCACCCCGGCAATCCCGATGGCGAGATGCTCGACGTGCTGG
>DASQSS010000253.1:0-18648 GCA_035642255.1 Ktedonobacterales bacterium
GCTACCCGTCGCGGAGGATTTGCCCTCCATCGCGCGGCCCTACACGCAGCGTGAGCTGGACGCGGGCGCCCAACTGGCCGAGCGCTACCATGTGACCTTGCGGCGCGAGGTCGCGCCCATCCAGTTCATCGGCAGCGGACCCACGCTGAACGAGGCGACAGACAACGCCATTGCCCGCGCGGCGAGCGTGTTACGAATGTCGCAGGCCGAGGTGCGCAATCGATGCACGATCACCGGCTCGGTCGAGATTGGCCGTCTGCCCGGCGTTGTGCAATTGACCATGCTCGCTCCACTGGAGCGGCTCGACGCCATCGGCATCGGCGCGACAGTGCGCGCGCATTACGGACTGTAGGGGACGATAGGGGACGATAGGGGACGATAGGGAACTTTGCGGTAGGTGAAGGGTTGAGTTGGGCGCGGCGCGGTGACGCTAGTCACTGGTTGCGCGCCCAACTTCGATGCAGCGTCATCCGCGAAGGAAGCTTGCGCATGCATATCTCTGTGCGTTTCTTCGGACCATTGCGCGTCGTGATTGGCCGCGACGAGATCACGCTGACGCTCAGCGGCGACTCCGCGACGGTCACGCAGGCGCTGGCGAGCATCGTCGCGGAGTATCCGCAGGCGCGGCGCTATCTGCAAGACTCCGCTGGTGGATTACCTGGACCATCTGGATTACCGCCTGGTCTCCGCGCGCTGCGTGGCGATACGCGTCTCGATGGCGCGACCGCGCCTGGCGCCGCGGTGCGTGAGGGCGACCGGCTTACGCTGCTCATGCCCGTCATCGGTGGCTAGAGCGAGTGGGCGCGAGTGAGTGGGTGGGATGACGAGTGTTCCGGGGATGTTGGACGTTTTCTGGGAGGTGAACGGCATGGCTCTCGATCAACAGACGGCGCTGAAGCTGTACCAACAGATGCTGCTCATTCGCGTCTTCGAGGAGACGATGACGCAGGTGTACATGGAGGGGAAGACGCCTGTCTTCGATATCGGCTCGGGGCCTGTCCCTGGCGAAATGCATCTGGCCGCCGGACAGGAGCCAGTCGCCGTAGGTGTCTGCGCGCATCTGCGCCCAACAGATACTGTTACGGGTCCGCACCGCGCGCATCACTTCGCCATTGCCAAGGGTGTGGATCTCAAGAGGATGACAGCGGAAATCTTTGGCAAGGAGACCGGGCTGGGCAAGGGGAAGGGCGGCCACATGCACCTCTTCGACCCCAGCGTGAAGTTCAGCTGCTCGGGCATCATCGGCGCGGGGATGCCGGCCGCCGTCGGAGCCGCGCTCGCCAACAAGAAACTCGGTCGCGATGATGTCGCCGTCGCCTTCTTCGGCGAGGGCGCGGCGAATCAGGGTTCCTTCCACGAGTCGCTAAACCTGGCCGCGCTCTGGAAGCTGCCCGTGATTTTCGTCTGCGAGGACAACGGCTATGCGATCTCAGTTCCCAAAGCGTTGGCGACCGCCATCGCCTCGAACGCCGATCGGGCGCAGTCGTACGGCATCCCTGGCGTCGCCGTGCACGAGAACGACGTGACCGCTTTCTACGAGGCGGCGGGCGAAGCGGTTGCCCGGGCGCGCCGTGGTGATGGCCCTTCGCTGCTCGAGTTCCACACTGACCGCTATCTGGGCCATTTCCAGGGCGATCCGGAGCTGTACCGCGACCCGCACGAAGTCGAGCGACTGAAAGCGCATGATGCCATCAACCGCCTGCACGATCAACTCGTCGCTCAGAGCTGGCTCACCGATGAGCAAGACGCCAAGATGCGCGCCGACGCGGTGGCGACCGTCAACGACGCTGTGGCGTTCGCACGCGAGAGTCCCTATCCAGCGCCCGAAAAGGCGCTCGAAGATGTGTTCGCCACCGCGAAGTGAGCGTACACGAGCGCGATGGAGGATGATATACCATGGCGACACCTATTTCGGCGCGGCAGCTGACCACCGCCCGCGCGATCTCTGAGGCGATTGCGAGCGAGATGCGCCGGGACTCGCGCGTGTTCGTTTTGGGCGAAGATATCGGCAAGTATGGCGGCATCTTCGGCGCGACACAGGGGCTGCTCGACGAGTTCGGCGCTGAGCGCGTGATGGATACGCCAATCTCCGAGACGGCATTCATCGGTGCGGCGATCGGCGCGGCGGCTGAGGGCCTGCGTCCCATCGTCGAATTGATGTTCGTTGACTTCTTCGGCGTGTGCATGGACCAGATCTATAACCACCTCGCCAAGAACACCTACATGTCTGGCGGCAATGTGCGCCTGCCTGTCACGCTGATTACCGCCTACGGCGCGGGCTACGATGACGCCGCCCAGCATTCGCAAAGCCTCTACAGCATCTTCGCGCATGTGCCAGGTCTGAAGGTGATTGTGCCCTCCACACCCTACGATGCGAAAGGGCTGCTCATCGAGGCCATCCGCGACGACAACCCCGCGATCTACTTCATGCACAAAGGCCTCATGGGCCTTGGCTGGATGACCATGCTGGAAGCGTCGGCAGGCCCGGTGCCTGAGGCGGAATACACCATCCCGCTCGGTGTGGCCGACGTCAAGCGCGAAGGCTCCGATGTCACCATCGTCACTGTGGGCATGATGGTGCACCGCTCGCTCGAAGCCGCGAAGAAACTCGCCGATTCGGGTATCTCAGTCGAGGTGCTGGACCTGCGCACGCTCGTGCCGCTCGACCGCGAGGCGATCATCAACTCAGTGAAGAAGACACATCGCCTGCTCGTCGTAGACGAGGACTATCGCAGTTATGGCATGTCCGGTGAAGTGATCGCGACCGTCGCCGAGAGCGCGCTCGACTATCTCGATGCGCCCGCGCGCCGCATCGCTGAGCCTGATGTGCCGATTCCCTACAGCCGACCGCTCGAGCAGTTTGTGCTGCCCAACGCTGACAAGATCGTCACCGCCGTCCGAGATCTGGTTGGCCGCTGAAGAAAACGGCGCATGTCTCCAGCCCATCCAGCTCGCGTGTGCGTGTATGCGTGTGCGAATGCCTGGGGATGGCGTGGCGCGTACAGTCTCCTCCGAGGCCGGTGGAGCGCCCATCCACGACTTCCCCATGGCAGGCGCTACGTTTTGCCTGACGTCACGGATCGGAACGAATCCAATGAGTATCGAGATCACTATTCCAGCGTGGGAAGATACAACGATTGAGGAGGCGGCGCTCGCCAATGTGCTCGTGAGCGAAGGCGACTCGGTGCGCCAGGGGCAGGTAATTGGCGAGCTCATGGTGGAGAAAGCCACCATTGAGCTGACCGCTCCAGCGGATGGCGTCATCCAGCAGCTCAAGCTGCGACGGGGCGATGTCGTCAAGCCAGGCATGCTGCTGGCTGAACTCGTCACTGAGGCGTCGCCAGCGGCCGAGCCAGCGGGTGCGCCCATCGGCGCCACGCCGAGCGCGGCTCCTGGCGCGAGCGCAAGCGGTGGCGCGTTCATTCCCGCCTCCCCTGCCGCGCGCCGGTTGGCGCGGGAACTGGGCGTGGACATGGCGCGCGTGGTCCCAGCGGACAGCCAGCGTATTACAGAGGATGACGTGCGCCACACCGCCGCTCTCGTCACCACCACCCGCGCCGCGTCTACACCAACGGCTCCGCTCGCTCCGGCGGCTCCGGCGGCTAACCCGGTGGCTGGTGGTGAGAGCGGTGAAGCGCTGATGGGGCGGCGCAAAGTCATCGCCGAGCGTATGTTGCGCAGCCTGCAGACGACGGCGCAGCTAACCCTCACCACCGACGTGCGGGCCGACGCGCTCTTTGCGGCTCGCGAGCGCGCCCGTGGGCGCCTGAACCTCACCTACAGTGATCTGCTGGGATGGTTGACAGTTCAGGCCCTGAAGCGCCATCCCGCGATGAACGCGACCCTCGAAGGTGATCGGTTGCGCCAGCATGACGCGATTCACCTCGGACTGGCGGTTGCCGTCGCCGATGGCCTGCTCGTGCCCGTCGTGCGTGACGCGGGCATCCTCGCGTTCACGCAATTCGCCGAGCGGGCGCATGACCTAACGGAGCGCGCCCGGAACAATACCATCACCTCCGCTGAGCTGAGCGGGAGCACATTCTCGCTGACGACCCTGGGCGCGTATGAGATTGACGCCTTCACTCCAATTCTCAATCTGCCCGAAGTGGGTATCCTTGGCATCGGCCGGATACGTGAGGCGATCGTCCCGCAGGATGGTCAGCCGGTCCTGGGGCGGCTGATGGCGCTGAGCCTGACCTTTGACCACCGCGCCATCGACGGCGCGCCAGCGGCAGCGTTCCTGCAGACCTTGAAGCAGCTCATCGAGTCGCCTTCCACATACAGCGAGATACAGTAATGGCGGCGTGCGTGGGAATCATCGCCAACCCGGCGGCGGCGCACGACATCCGGCGGCTGAGCGGGCACGGCTCGATCGTGGACTACCACGAGAAGACGCGCTTGCTGCGGCGCGTACTGCTGGGGCTGCAGGCGGTGGGTGTCACCGAAGCGCTGGCCATGCCTGACCACTACAGTCTGGCGTCCGCCGCCGCAAGCGCGTCGGATGTGCGCATCAGCCTGCGCGTCATCGAGATGATCTGCGCGCACAACGCGACTGACTCGACCCACGCGGCGCAGGTGATGGCGCGCGAGGGATGCGCCTGCATCGTAACGCTGGGCGGTGACGGCACGAACCGCGCGGTAGCCAAAGGGAGCGGCGAGACGCCCCTGCTGGCGATCTCCACCGGAACCAACAACGTCTTCCCGCGCCCCATCGAAGGAACGGTGGCTGGGCTGGCGGCTGGACTCTTCGCGCGCGGGCTGATTCCGGAGGGCATCGCCGTCAGCGCAACGAAGCATCTGGAGGTCATCCAGGCGGAGAACATCATCGAGAGCGCGCTGGTGGACATCGCCGTGTCGAATGCGCCATTTCTCGGCGCGCTAGCCATCACGGACACCGCCACGCTCAGCTATCTGTGGCTCACTCAGGCCGCGGCAGGGAGCATCGGGCTCTCCGCGATTGGCGCGCACCTGAGCCCGCTCTCGCGACTGGAGGATGAGGCGCTGCTACTCGAACTGGCTGCCCCAGAGACGGGTACAGCAACGTCTCCCGCAATCACGCGCGTGCTGGCGCCCATCGCGCCGGGGCTGTTGCGGTGGGTGGGAGTGCGCTCCTGGCGGCGGCTGAGGATGGGCGCCCCAGTCATCATCGACGCGTCTCCCTGCGTGCTCTCACTAGACGGCGAGCGCGCTATATACCTACCTACCGGCGATCCACCCTTTGCGATTCGCGCTACCTGGGGCGGGCCGCGTCTGCTCGACGTCCAGGCTATCCTGGACTACGCGGCGCAGCATGGCCTCTTCATCGAGCGGGCAGAAGAGGACGCACGCTGACTCTTCGTCAGCTCAGTGCGCTCCACAGCGCGCTCCGTGCGCCCTTGAACATCACCATCACGTCTCTCGGGCGTCTCGCACATTCCTGGCATACCTCGACACCCCCGGCTCCTTGGGGCGCCTTTCCAGGCTCCAGGCTCTTACCCACGTTTGTCACTGGCGCATGGCGCGATACAGGGGATCTAGAGAGAATCGTTGAAAGTGATGAAAATTCCGTGCGCCTCCCTCGTCTTACACAACAGTACGCGCGAGCAAACATTCGCATATCCGTGTATCTATGTTGGGAGCGAGCGGGCTCAGGGCGAGCGCAAAGGAGAGGCTGCACATGGACGGAGTTCGCGATCCACACACGATGTCTCCCACGAGCCCCGTTGACGGTCAGCTCTTCGCGGCTCAAGCGGCGGCTGACCTGTTGGGCATCCACCGCAGCACGCTGTACCTGGCCGTGCGCAAGCTGAAACTGATTCCCGACGCCTACACGCCTGGCGGGCACGCCCGCTTTCGTCTGGAGACGCTTGAGCGATTCCGCGAGCGACTCGCGCTCGATTCGGCGACTGGAGGTGAGGGCGCTCTGTCGCGAGCAGTCGCCAACGCGGTCGCCACACTTTCGCGCTTCACCCAGCTACAGCCAGTCTGTGAGGCCGTCGCGGACGCTGCGCTGTCCGCTTGCCCAGGCTTCGAGACATGCATGATCGCGGGGCGTGACGAGCACGATCAGCATGGCGAGCCGCGATTGCTCGCAGAACGCGGACTCCCGCAGCGGCTTCGCCTGGAGTACGACTTTCTGAGACGGCGGCCCGGACTGGACCTCATCACGACGATGGTCATTCGGCAGCGGACGCCGTTCTTCTGTAGCGATGTGCGGATGCCCGGAGCCGCAGCCCCAGAGGGTGGGCTGATTGCTATGACGAGCGCCGGGTATCGAAGCTGCGCCGCGCTGCCGTGCGTCTCCGATGGCGAGACACTCGGCCTGCTCATCTGCCTGGGCCGCGTCCCTTGCGGGCTCAGCGAGCCCGAGATAGTCGCGCTGAGCAATCTGGCTCATGTGCTGACAGTCGCGCTGCGCCGCCAGCGCCGGGATGAGGCGGCGCTGCGCCAGTCCGCCGTGATTGGGGAGCTTATGCGACAGACACAGCTCGCCAATCGCGGCGAGGTTGGCGCCGATGAGCTTCGTGAGATCCGCCGCACCTTTCAGCAGGGAGCGCGGGCCCGGCTCGTAAGCGAGTGGGGGATCGACAACGACACATCCGACGCGCCCGCTCCCCTATCGGATCTTCTGCGCGCCGCCGCCACGACGGATGCGCCACAGCGTGTGGAGTGGGCCGACGACGAGGGCTGGAGGATTGGGCTGGCCATCCCAATGCAGGCGCCCGGGCGTCGCGCGGCTGTAGGCGCCATCTGGCGTCGGCGTGACCTCCGCTCGGGCATGGAAGTCGCGCTGCTCCATGTCTACGCGCAGGTCTGTTCCATCATCGCCAGCCGCTAATTGTCGCGCAATATGCGTGCGGATCGTCACAGTTACGTCAACTCATGCTCAAGAATAGCGAATCCGGCGCCTGTCTTGCATTAGGGCAAGTTGCAACCGACGGCGGAGAAGAGGATAGGGTCGGTTGCTGATGCAAAGGAACGTCGTTATGAGCACTTATCCTGTTGCGCCCGGCTGGGACTTGAGCGTGGCGCTCGTGGGAACATGTCGCCATTGTGGGGCTGATCTCAGTGGCGAAACCCGAGTACACGCGACCACCGACTGGGTCCAGCGCTATTACCATGATGACGCCTTCCAGCGCATCATCAATCAAGCCATCTCCCGCAAGGCCATCGCGCGTCACGAACGCATCTGCGAGGGCGAGCAGGTAACAATGCGCCGCCAGCCAGCATGGGCCGTTTCAGCCTAGGCTGTCGAGTCGGGGTAGCGAGCAACGTCAGACAGACACCTAAAACGCAACACACATCCCCCCACGGCCACGCGACTCACGGCTGGCACTGCCACTCGCGCCAGCTATAGCCGTCACGCTTGAAGATCTGATACGCCGCGTGGATGTTCGCGTCGGCGTTGAAGGGCGAGTAGCTTGCGTACGAGGTCGTGTTCCAGGTGCTAGGATAGAGGATCTGAAACACGCCGCTCGCATGGCTGTTCAGGATTGGGTATGAGTTCCAGGCATTCGGATCATAGCCAGACTCGCACTTCGAGACACCCAGCGCGCCCTGCGCATAGGGTCCAAACACCGCGATGATGTCGTTGATGACCGCCTGCTGACCAGGATTGGCTCCGGCAGGTGGCCGGAACGACGTCGCGGGCTTCGGTTTGGGTGTCGGTGTTGGCGTAGGCAGCCAC
This sequence comes from Ktedonobacterales bacterium, assembly GCA_035642255.1. Taxonomy (GTDB): domain Bacteria; phylum Chloroflexota; class Ktedonobacteria; order Ktedonobacterales; family JADMIN01; genus JAKAIY01. Next base: position 7,667 of record DASQSS010000253.1, read on the forward strand.
GGCGCGGCGTTCGTATAGGCGCGCACGGGAGCGTTCACGTCGAGCGCGGCAGCCTGCCCAAGCGGCGTGCTGAGGGTGAGCGCGCTGATGAGAATCGCCGTGACGATCATCGAGACGGCGAACTGCGTCAGCGCCGACCGAGGTCCACTGCGTCGCGGGACGACTGACACGGTTGGTGGCCGATAGCGCCGCGCCCCAGGAATCAGCGTGGTGGACGTCGCGCCAGCGGCGTTCACGTTCGCCAGTTCGCGCTCGGCGCCCGCCTTGATCGGCGCAAGCGCTTGCGTCGGCAGGGTCGCGTCAGGCCCTCCCTGTGTGCGGCGACCCGTTGGTGAGCCGCCAGTCGGCGTACGAGCGATCTGTGTCAGCGGTGTCATCGGCTCATCGGGCGGCGGCAGACTGTCCTGCGGAGTGGACGCCTCCGTCTGCGGAATCGCGTAGCGCACAGTCGGTGATTGATCGAGGCCCTGAGAAAGCGGCGAGGAGAACGACTCGCGATCAGCGCCCAGGTGCGGCTTCAATGACTGCGGGGCCTCTGTCACCGCTTGTCGCTGCCGTCCTGAGCGGCGCTCACGCTGCTGTCTCACTCGCACGCTCCTCCCGTTGGTTCCACACGCGACGCCTTCCGTGCGTGGCGCGCATTCCTCATGCGCCGCGCGGCTGTGCGCAAGGGCCCGCTATAGCTGAGTATCACGCATGAGGGACGAGCGGTCAAACCAGCAGCCACACTCTAGCCCGATGGTCCCCGGCGCGGCCGTGCGTGAACAGGTCAATCGATGAGATGGCTGGCGGCCTCAGCCACCAGTTCAAGCAGATGCTCGATATTGAATGGCTTGATCAGCGAGAGGGCGCCGAGCTGTTCGATGACAGGCGCTGTCGGCCCGGACAGCGCGCTAGCTGAAGCGGTCATGATGACGAAGCGGTGTTGGCGTTGCAGACGATGATCCGCCATCACTGCCGCCAGCACACCGAAACCATCGAGTCGAGGCATCATCAGGTCGAGCAGCACGACCATGGGATGGGGCGCCTCGCGGAGCATGTCGAGCGCAACGACGCCATCCGGCGCCAGCATGACGGCGTAACCATCATCGACGAGAAGCTGGTGGAGCGTCTCTCGGATCGCCGCATCATCGTCGACCACCAGCACCGAGTAGGAGGGCGCTGCGGTATCTCCCACTACCATGCCGACAGAGCGGCATGGCGCGATCGCCCATCTCGCTGTCCTTCACCGCCCGGCAGCGAATGCGGGCGCGCTGGTCAGCGACTCCAGGTCCAATGCGCAAGTCCGAAGATATTCCGCAGAGTACACCTGACGTAGGAGACTGCAAAGCGTTCTAGCCTGATGGTCGCAGGGCAAGCGCCCGGCGAACGTTAGCCGCGCGGTCGTGACTGGAGCGGACCATACCGCATGCGTAGCGCCGCATAGACGATCACGGCAAGCCAGCCGAATGGTATCGTCAGCAGCGCCCACAGCCAGCCCGGCTGGCCGCGTCTCGTCGCGTCAGGCGCCACCCAGAGCGCGCCGACGATGATCGGTAGGATGAACAGGAATGCCAGGACACCATCGTACCAATGGATACCCACCGCGCTACTCCTTCTCAGGTCAGGCGCCGCGACGCCTCTGACGACTCCCGTGACAATAGCCGCCATAGTCTGTGGTGAGGCCGCGCTCAACGTCGTGGCAGGAGAGCCCGTGTCACAACATACGCCAGAATGGTCAGCCAGCCAAGGGGAATGGTCAGCAGCGCCCAGATCCAGCCAGGCTCGCCAAGTCGGTTCGCATCGCGACGCACAGCGGTGAAGCCGATGATGATGGGGAGCAGAAAGAGTAGGAGTACGGCAATCAGTTGCGCCACTAGCGCATAGGCATTGCCCCCAACACTGACCATCGCCTTCTCCTTCTCGTCGCATGGATCACGGCAGACGCAGCGCCCAACAATCTCAGTCCACCGGGCTCTGCCATAGCGTTTCTCGATCAGTATACGCGCATACTGCCCCTTCGGTTTAGCATGGACGCCGAGCGCTGGCGGGCAGGCGGCCAGCATGGCTATGATGAATCGTCACAGCATACAGCGCTGTTAACAGGAAGGACACGCATGCTACATCCGCACCACGATGCGGTCGCCACATCGGTGCGCGGCTGGTTCACAGAATCAGCGCCCGAGATGGGCTATCTCAAAGAGCAGCGGCGCTTCGGCGTCTACGGGCGGCATGCGACGGCAGGCGACGAGGCGCTGATACGCCAGCTGTCGCCGGCGGATATAGACGAGTTTCTGGCCGATGTCCGCGACTACTTCGGCGGGGCGCCCGTGCGCCTCTACATCGAAGATCGCGCGCTCGATGCGACGCTGCGTCCAGCGCTGCTCGCTCACGGATGCGCCTTCGAGGACGCGCAGAGCTACCTCGCGCATGTCGGGCCGCTGCCATCGGCCACGCGGCCACCAGCCCTGACGCTGGACGATGTGACGCCCGCGACGCTGGATACCTGGGTCATCACCAAGCTGCAAGGATTCGCCAGCAGCGACGCCCAACCCGACGCGGAGGCCATCGCCGCGCAGGTGGCGCTGCGGGGTCAGGAGATGCGCGACGTGGGGCGCCTGCGGCTGGCGCGCTTGGCAGGTGAGCCAGCGGCGGTTCTCGGCTGGTATGAGGACGCCGACCGCTTCATCTACAATCTCGCCACGCGTCTGCCCTATCGCAATCGTGGAATTGCGCGCTACCTGCTCTGCGACTTCCTCGCCGAAAGTCACGCGCAAGCGGCGCGCTCGGTCATCATCAACGCTGATACCGCTGGAACCTCGATCACGCTCTACCAGCGACTTGGCTTCACTGATGAGGTCTACTGGCGCGCCAAATACCTCTACACGCCGCACGCGAGCGCCGCGTCGACCCGCTAGCGTCCATAGGTCACTCAGAAACCGAGGCCGCGCTCCTTCAGGCTGATGAACTGGTGGCGCCCGATGACGATGTGGTCGAGCAGCTCTATGTCCAGCAGTTCGCCCGCTTTGCGTAGCTGCTCCGTCGTGCGGATATCTTCAGGCGAGGGAGTCGGGTCGCCGGAGGGATGATTGTGGACGACGACGACGCTCAGGCACGCCCGGGTGATCGCGGGCCGAAAGACCTCCGCCGCACGCACCGCGCTGCTGTTGATCGTCCCTTGATAGACAGTCTGCTGCGCGATGACGTGGTTCTTGGTATCGAGGCAGAGGACACGTAGCTGCTCCTGCGCGAGGTAGGCCATCTCCAGCATCAGCAGACGCGCCACGTCGCCGGGCTGGGTGATCTGCGGTCGCTGCTCTGGTCCGAGCGCGGCGAGCCGGTTGGCGATTTCGAGCGCCGCTTTGAGCTGCGACGCCTTGGCGAGTCCAAGTCCGTGCGCCTGGCAGAGGTCACTCAGGTCAGCGGCCACCAGCCCAGCGAGACCGCCAAAGTCACGCAGCAGCCGCATCGAGAGGTCCACAACATTCTCACCGGGCAACCCTGTCCGCAGAATGATCGCCAGGAGCTCGGCCGTTTGCAACGTGCCAGCGCCATAGCGCTCCAGCCGCTCACGTGGGCGCTCGTCGGTCGGCATCTCGCGCACCGTCAGTGCGCGGTACTGGGTGTCGGCGGATTGCGCGGTAGCCATAGCGTTTCTCCAGCGTTTCTCCAGCGTTTCTCAAGGGGAGGGCCGCGCCAGACACGGCGCGGCGGGGAATGGAAGTGAAGCGGGCGCGCCAATGCTGCGCATGCCGCTATGGTAGCATGGGGCATGGCGGCTGGCAAGCGCTGTAGGAGCGTGCTGACGCGGCCATGTTGTCCAGTGGATTTGACCTCGCTCGCGCGACTCTGTTATCATGAATTGGCCCTCCGCGCCATGACCCGTTGACGCGACACGGTGGGCGCTTGTCCTAGCCTAGCGACCTTCGAGGAGGGCGCCCGCGATGCACGGACTCATTACCTGGCTCTTCACCGATCCACAAACCGCCGGGCTGAACACGACCTCCGGCAAGCCTGAGGCTTTCCACTTCTACCTGCCGTGGATCATCTTCTGCGCGCTCGGCCTGCTCCTGCCGATCTACTACGCGCTGGAAGGCCGCAAGCGGTTCTTCGGCCATCATGCCCTCAACAAGTTCATCATGGACCGCATCACCAATCAGCTGTGGCCTCTGGCGCTGGTCGGCTTCGTCCTGATCGGCATGCGCTACGCGATGGACTCGACGCTCTTTGCGTGGCGCGCATGGCGCTACGGCTGGGCGCTCTGGGGGCTGGGGCTGGCGATCTACTGGCTCTACTACTTCATCTTCCGCTATGCGGGTGACCGCGCCTGGTACAACAACAAGCGCACGATGGAAAAGTATTATCCGCAGCCGCGCTCCAAGCGCAGAGCCGCGAAGGCTGGCGCCCGCTAACACGCGGCGAGCAGACCACGGACACATGGGAGCGTCTCAGACGGGACGCTCCCATTTCTATTGCCCGTAGCGCTTTCGCCTACGCGCCATCCGCGCCGCCATCCACACCGCCATCCGCCCGCACCTCCGCGCCCATCCGCCTGAGATCGTCGTAGAACCAGGGATAGCTCTTGGCGACCGCATCCGCTCCTGTGATGGTCAAGCCGCGCTGGCCGCGCGTGGCGATGATGGCAAGCGCCTGCGCCAGCCGATGATCGTCGTGCGCGTAAACCGCCACGCCACCCATGACGCCCTCAGGTTTGCCGCGCACGATGATGGCGTCGGGCAGTGGCGTCACATCGGCGCCCGCATGGGTAAGCTCCATGCACAGATCTTCGATGCGGTCGCTCTCCTTCAGCCGCAGCGTCGCCACCCGCTCGAAGCGCGTCTCACCTGGGATGAGGCAGGCGAGCGCGACGAGCGCCGGCACACTGTCAATGATGGCGTCGCCATCGAGGCGGCGAGCGATGGGATATCCGCTGGCGAGCCTCGTCGCCGCATCAGCTGGCAGCGCGAGCGGCGCATCCGGTTCGGCTTCTGTCGGACGGCTGGAGAGCGGCACGCCGAGGGTATCACAGGCCGCCAGCAGCGCCCGCAGGTCATCGTCGCGTGCGGAGAGCGCATCGAGACGCAGCGGCGCGCCCAAGGCCACTGAGGCCGCGATCAGCGCAGCCGCCGATGGCGTGTCGCTAGGGATGCGGTAGCGGCGCGGCTGGTAGCGCTGGCCACCTGCCACCTGGAAGCGCAGCAGGTCCGCTGTAGCCTCGACGTCGATTCCCGCCTCCGCCAGCGCACGCAATGTCGCCCGAACCAGAGGCTGCGAGCGTAGCTCGTCAGTCACGGTGATGTCGAGGCCATCGGGCAGCAGTGGGGCCAGATAGAGCAGCGCGCTGAGGTACTGCGAGCTATTGCGGCCCGAGACGTTGACCGCCCCGCCACGCGGCGGCCCGCCACGCAGCGTGATCGGCAGGACTCCGCCGGGCTCACCTGCGCTCGCCTCGATTCCCAGCATGCGCAGCGCGTCCAGCAGATCGGCATTGGGCCGACGACCCAGCGAGTCGGGATGGTCCGTCTCGAAGCGCACATCAGGGAGCAGCGCGCCGATACCCAGCGACAACCGCAAAACCGCCCCCGCGTTGCCGACCCGCAGCGCGCCATCCGCTGGTCGGCCTGGCCGCCCGCCAACGCCTCGCACACGGAGATTCCAGACGCTCGATGTGACCTCACGCTCCCAGCGGGCGGTGGCGCCCAGCGCACGGACCACTCGCACGAGCACAGCCGTATCCTCACTCAGCGCCGGCCCCTCCACGAGGCTCTCACCCTCGGCCAGCAGCGCATTGAACAGGTAGCGCAGAGTGTAATACTTCGAGCCAGGCAAGCGTGGCTCACTACGTGTGGCGCCCGGCGCTGGCGGCCCGACAAACACACGTTGCGGCGGCTGCGTCGTCGGCGGCAGGTCAGCTTCGGCGATATCTGGCGACATGGTCTCTTCTCCTGATGCGGCTCGGCACGGGCTATTGTACCGCGTGGCGCGGAGTCTGGCATGCCGCCTCACTTCGGGCGCGGTGGTATACTGGCGGCGGGTTGCGCTCGGCGACCGCGCTCACTGCGGCTCCCGCGCGCACCACGACCACAAGCTACACCTACCAGTCCGCCGGAGACGATGATGTCAAAGACTACGCCTCGCGCCGCGCGTCCGTCGAACTCATCCACGGGCGCCGAGCGCTTCCCCTTTTCGAAGGTGTTGATCGCCAATCGCGGCGAGATCGCCCTGCGGGTCATCCGCGCCTGCCGCGACCTGGGGCTAGGCTCCGTCGCGGTCTATAGCGACGCCGACCGTGACGCCGCGCATGTACGGATGGCGGATGAAGCGGTGCGGCTCGGCCCAGCGCCAGCCTCCGAGAGCTACCTGAGCATCGAGAAGGTCATCGCGGCAGCGCGGCAGACGGGCGCCCAGGCGATTCACCCTGGCTATGGCTTCCTCTCGGAGAACCCGCTCTTCGCCGACGCCTGTGAAGCGGCGGGCATCACCTTCGTCGGACCGAGCGCCCGCGTGATGCGTGAGATGGGCGAGAAGACCGCCGCCCGTCGCAAAGCGCAAGCGGCGCATGTGCCGGTGACGCCGGGCTACGACGCTGGCCTGGAGAATGCCGCACAGGCGCGGGAGCTAGCCGAGCGCATCGGCTATCCTGTGCTGCTGAAAGCGGCGGCCGGTGGCGGCGGCAAGGGCATCCGCTTCGTCCATCGACCCGACGAGCTGGCGGCGGCTCTGCGTCTGGCGCAGAGCGAGGCCAAGAGCGCGTTTGGCGACGCGACGGTGTACATTGAGAAAGCGGTGACGCCCGCACGGCACATCGAGGTGCAGCTTTTCGGCGATCAGTTCGGCAATGTCATCCACCTGGGCGAGCGGGAATGCTCGATCCAGCGACGCCACCAGAAGTTGATCGAGGAATCACCCTCGCCCGCCCTCGACGAGGAGACGCGCGCGCAGCTACTCGATTCCGCTGTTCGGCTGGCGCAGTCGGTCGGCTACACGAACGCCGGTACGGCGGAATTTCTGCTCGGCCCCGATGGCCAATTCTACTTCCTGGAAGTCAACGCGCGCCTCCAGGTAGAGCATCCAGTGACGGAGTGGCGCACGGGGCTGGATCTCGTGCGCGAGCAGCTTCGTGTGGCAGCCGGTCTGCCCCTGAGTGTGCGGCAGGAAGACGTCGTCTTCCGCGGACATGCCATCGAGGCGCGCATCTCGGCGGAGGACCCCTTCAACAAGTTCCTGCCAGCCGCGGGCGCTGTCGAAGCGCTGCACGATCCCGCCGGGCCAGGCGTCCGACTGGATAGCAGCCTCTTCCAGGGCATGCGCGTCCCACTCTTCTATGATCCACTGCTGGCCAAGCTGATCTGCTGGGGCGAGGACCGCGCGGAAGCGATCGCTCGCCTGCGCCGCGCGCTCGATGAATACACCATCGCGGGCGTGCGCACGACCATTCCTTTCGCACAGTGGCTGATGCGCCAGCCGCGCTTCCTCGCGGGCGACTTCTCCACAGATTACATTGCCGAAGAGTGGCGCCCCGAAGCGTTCACGCTGGACGAACATGCGGCGACCGCTGACGGCTCCCTCTCGGATGAGCAGGTGGCCGCGCTGGTGGCCGCGCTAATCACCCGCGACAACGCCGCGGCCCACAGCGCGCGGCGACGCGAGACGGCAGGCGACACCCGCGAGGAGGGTTGGCGCTGGCGGCTGGCGGGACGTCGCTCAGCCTCGCGCTGGTAGGACAATCGAGCGATGGAGCGATACATGAGTGATATTGAGCCAGCGTCACGCGAGCGCGTCATCCGCTGGGAAGATCCGCATATAGCGCCGCGCGAGGCCAGGCGACGAGGGCTGAGCGGTCTCGCGTTCTTGCGCGCTATCCAGGCGGGGGAGCTGCCACCTCCGCCGATCGCGGTCCTGATGGGCATGACGCTGGCGGCCGTAGACGAGGGACGTGTGGTCTTTACCGTTGAGCCCGCGGAATACCACTATAATCCCATTGGAGTCGTGCATGGTGGCCTAGCCGCCACCCTGCTCGACTCGGCGATTGGCTGCGCCGTGCAAACGCTGGCTCCAACGGGTGTGGCGTATACGACCATCGAGCTGAAAGTCAACTATGTGCGCCCCCTGCGCAGCGGCATGGGACTCGTGATGGGCGAGGGGACTGTGTTACACTTTGGGCGTCAGATCGCGCTGGCAGAGGCGCGAGTGACCGACTCAGCTGGCAAGCTGTACGCGCATGCGACCTCCACCTGTCTCATCATGCGGCCTGACTCGCCCAGCGAGCGTGCGCCCGGAGAGGTTCGTTGAGCGTTAGCGGGGCCTAACCCAGGGAGGAGAGCGACGTATGTCGCTGCGAGCGCTGACCTACAATATTCTGGTGGGCGGTGAGGAACGGTTGCCGTTCATCCGCGACATCATCCAGAACCAGAATCCTGATATCGTCGCCATCCAGGAAGCGAATAGCCAGGAGAATATCGACGCCCTGGCGCGCGCGCTCAACATGCGCCTCGTCTACGGCGACGCGAACTCGGACTTTCATGTGGCGCTGCTCACCCGACTCCCCATCGTACGCAGCATGAATCACCGCCCACCCGAGTTCGAGAAGTCCATTCTGGAGGTCGAGGCGCTCTGGGATGGGCAGCCGCTGCGCATCATCACCACACATCTGAAGGCAAACGTCAGCCAGGAGACGAAGCGCCTGGCTGAGGTCGAGGCGTTACTGCGGCTGACCGGTCCAGCGAGCGGCGCTACCGGCGATGAGATGCGCTTGCTGCTCGGCGACTTCAATGCGATCAGCCCTGCCGACCACTTCTCGCCGAATATCCAGATCAGCGATGAGGACATCGCGTTCGCTGAGCGCGCCTACGCTGCGCCACGCCTGGTCATCCCGCGCCTGCTCTCGGCGGGCTATGTGGACGTCTTTCGTCAGGTGCGCCCGGATGAGCCCGGCTACACCACCAAAACGCCCAGCCCTGTTGTGCGCATCGACTATATCTTTGCCTCGCCAGCGCTGGCGCGCCTCGCGACCCACAGCGAGCGCGTCGAGAGTCCACTGGTGATTCTCGCGTCAGACCACATGCCCGTCCGCGCTGACTTCGAATAGACGTCGAATAGCGCGTCCAGGCGCCTGCGGCGACATTTCACCAAAGTTCGCCAAAAGTCGCCAAAATTCGCGTAACATCCGCGCTCATCAGGGCGATATGAGGACTGAACCGCTCACATGGCGTGCGGTGTCAGCAGTGCCATCCCGATGAGAGCGTGGAGGCGTCTATGTCGTCGAGCCGTGTCGATTATGATCTCGGCGCCGCGTTGGCTGGCGAGCGCGCGCGGCTGGTGCGGCTATGCCAACTCCTGACCAGCAGCGCAGATTCGGCGGAAGACCTTGCGCAAGAGACTCTGCTTGAGGCGTGGCGTCTGCTCGACCGTCTACGCGAGCCGGAGGGGTTAGGCGCCTGGCTCACCGCTATCGCTCGCAATGTCTGCCATCGCTGGCTGCGCGCGCATGGCCGCGAACAGGCGCATCTGGCTCCCGCGATCTCCGCATACGCGTATGACGAAGGCTCACCTTTACTACGAAACGCGCTCGCTTCAGAGGCGGATGATCCGCTCGCGCAGGTGGAGCGCGCCGAGGTGGCGGCGCTGGTCTCGCGCGCGCTCGCGACACTGCCGGAGACGACTCGCGCGCTAACCATAGCCAGCTCGGCCCTGACGACCGTCGAGCTGGCCCGCTCCTTCGGGCTTTCGGAGGGCGCCGTGCGTGTGCGGCTGCATCGCGGACGCCAGGCGCTACGCCGCGCGCTCAGCAGTGACCTGCGCGTCGAAGCCGAGGCGCTCGACCTGGCGCTCCCGGAGGCGTCTGACTGGCGCGAGTCCCGCATCTGGTGTCCCTTCTGCGGCGGCAGCTACCTGCGCTACCGTGTAAACCGGCAGACGGGCGAATTCGCGTTTCGCTGCGCTGGAAGCTGCCTTGGGGGAATGGCTGTGGTAGGTGGCGCGGTCGATCACGAGCTTGTGGAGCAGGTGAGCAGCCCCAAGTCCCTCATCACGCGGCACTGCCTCGCGCTGGCGACGATCTACCGCGACGCGCTGGCGGGCGAAACATTTGTATGCGACTGCGGTTCTCGCATCTCGTTGCGGTCCCGGTCGCCCGACGACATGTTCCCAGCGGATCGGCTCCACGGGTCGCCCTATGGCGTCATCGGCGCCTGTCCGACGTGTGGGGTGTTCGACGAATCGACCGCCTGGCATCTCGTTCTCGACACCGCCGAAGCTCAGCGCTTCTGGCGACAACACCCGCGCATCCGCGCGCTGCCCATAACCCCGCTGGAGCGCGACAACCGCCCGGCCCTCCTCACAGGATTCGAAGCGATCGATGGGGGCGCACGAATAGAGATCGTCTCTGACGCCTCCACGTACGCGCTCCTGCATGTCACGGCGACCGGCGCGCTCTAACCTCAACGTCTGGCCCCCACTCGACGCCATATCGCGCGAACGACTGGCCTCTACGCGCCACACTGGAGAATCACGATGCTCACAACCCTGCGCAATCGCGACTTCGCGCTGCTCTGGCTAGGCGGGCTCATCTCACTTGCAGGCGACTGGACCCTGCAGATCGGTCTGCCCATCGCGCTCTACGCGCTGACGCGCTCCGTCGCCGTGCTCAGCGTTTCGCTGCTGGCCTCGCTGCTGCCGAGCGTCGTCTTTGGCTCCGTGGCGGGCGTGCTGATCGATCGGTGGGATCGCCGCCGCACGCTGATCATCAGCAACACGCTGCTGGCGCTGCTGCTGACTCCGCTGCTTTTGCTGCACACGGCGAACGCCGTCTGGCTGGTCTACGTTACCCTGTTCGTCGAGGCCTGCCTGGAGCAGTTCACCCACCCGACCGAGAGCGCGCTGTTGCCCGCGCTCGTCACACCGGAGCGGCTTGTCTCGGCGAACGGGTTGATCTCCGTGGCGAGCAACGTCGCTCGGCTCTGCGGCCCGGCGCTCGGTGGCGTCATCGCGATCGCCTACGGTCT
>DASQSS010000254.1:0-6448 GCA_035642255.1 Ktedonobacterales bacterium
GATGGCCAGGTGGTGGCTGAGGAAGTGGTCGAGCGCATGGTGCCCGTGGACATGGACACCGCTGAGGCGGCGTCTCAGATTCAGGCGGAGCTGGGCCACCTGACCCCGGAGCAGATCGCCCAACGCGCCCATCTCTCACCCGATGAGGCGGTCGAGCTGCGCCAGCGCACTGAGGGACTTGGTGGGGCGCAGCAGTAGAGCGTCGAGCGAACAGAGCGAAGCCCGGAAAGCGTCACATCCAGTAATGGTTGTGGCGCTTTCTTCGCCTGGCTTGCCCTCACCTTCGGCCCCTCCCAGGTGGTGAAGGCAGCTGGTCACTTGGCGGTTGAACCCGCGCCTGGATGGCTGCCTGAGGGGCGCCGCAAACCCTGCCCACGCGGGTTCAGGATTCCACCCAGATGTTGAGTCCGCACAGGCGGACTGCGCGGCCCAGCGTGGGCCGTCCAGGTGCGACTTCAGTCACCAGCCGCCAGCCGCCGAGTCATCCGACGCGCCAGCCAGCCCTGCCGCGCGGGCCAGCGCCTCCAGGCGGGGGGCGACCGTTTCGCGTGAGCTTTGCGGTAGCGAAAGCAGCGGCTCATCCAGTCCAAGCGCCTGCCACTCGCGCAGACGACGGACAATCTGCTCGGGCGAGCCGATCAGCGTCGTCGCGTCGAGCAGGCGCGGGCTAACGGCGGCGAGCGCAGCCCGCTGGCCAGATTCCCAGCCTTGCTTCACCGCCGCAACCTCATCCGCGAAGCCGTGGCTGGCGAGCATGTCGGCGTAGAATGTGCCCATGCGTCCGATGTAGAAGGCAATCGGGCTGCTGGCGCGCATGATCGCCGCCGCGCGCTCGCTCTCGTCCAGCAGGACCTCAGTTGTGATGTACGCGGCGATCTTCACCGAGCCAGCCGTGCGGCCAGCGACGGCGGAGCCTTCATCGAGCAGACGGCGCATCTCGGGGAAGGCGTGCGCGGGCCAATAGGTTGGCAACACCCCATCGGCGATTTCACCTGTCTGGCGGATGCTCTTTGGCGTGAGCGAGGCGATGTAGATGGGGATGTGCGGACGTGGCGGATGGAAGCGGATGGTAAAGCCACGTTCCATGTGAAACACTTCGCCTGGATAGTTGAGTGGCTCACGAGCGACGATGTGGTTGATGATCTCGGTATATTCGCGCAAACGGCGCAGCGGCTTCTCATACCGCAGGCCGTGCCAGTGTTCGATCACCTGCGGACCGGAGGTTCCCAGACCCAGCAGCATGCGTCCGCCGGAGCGTTCGTCGAGGGTGGCGGCTGTGCTGGCGATGACAGCAGGCGAGCGCGAGAAGACATTCGCCACGCCGGCGCCTAGCTTGATGCGGCTTGTCTCGCGCGCGAGGTCGGCCAGCGAGGTGAACAACTCGTAGCCCCATGCCTCGCCCAGCCAGACGGAATCGTAGCCGAGCCGGTCGGCCAGGCGGATATGCTCGACTATCGCGGCCCAGTCACCGGGGAAGACGGGACTGTCCGCGATCAGTCCCAGCTTCAATGGCGCTGCCTGGTTGGCTGGCGCTGTCTCAGGCTCGCTCATCGCACGATTTCTCTTCCACTCTCCACCATCGCGGCGCGGCGCTCTCGCCGCACGCTCACCCGCGCAGCATAGACACAGCCTCAGCCCCACGTCAACCAGCGCGCCTGATGCGACCGACAGTTGGTGACGCCATTTTGCGTATACTGATGAGGGGACGCGGAGCGCGCCCGGGTGATGGAGGAACACGCGTGACGACACAACCAGAGGCGCCGCTGATCGTGCGCCCCGCGACCAACGACGATCGAAGCGCTGCGCTGGCCTTGATCTCTCCCGGCAGCGGTCGTGGCCGCGCCAGCCTGGCTCTGCTCCGCGCGCAGCAGGGCATTCTCTGGGTCGCGGTCGAGCGACAGGACGAAGGCGAGACGCTGGTGGGGCTGTTGCTGGCCACCGCGCAGATCGACGCCGAAGAGGAGACGGTGGTCGGCTACATCCATGAGCTGCTCGTGCATCCGGCGTATCGGCGGCGTGGCGTGGCAATGGAGCTGCTCGACGCCGCTGAGCGCTACTTTCTGGTCGAGTGCGCGTTTGGTATGGTCTCGGTCACGACCTCGTTCGATAACGACGCCGCCATCCGCATCTATCGGAGTCGCGGCTACTCGCTCTCGCAGGCGCGGCTGGCCAAGCGGCGCGACGACACCATGCAGGCAGATGGCGGCGAAGAGTAATCCGCCAGGGCGCGAGTGCGGAACAGGAGACGACCATGTCAGGGGCCTCAGCGTCAGGATCGCTCTCGTTCGATCCCGTGGCGCACGTCTACGACGACACGCGCGGCTATCCGCCAGGGGTGGGTGAGGCGATCGCGGACGCGCTGATGCGCTTTGGGCCAATCGCGACGGGCGCTGAGACGCTGGAGATCGGTGTTGGCACGGGACGCATTGCCCTACCGTTGTTGGAGCGCGGCGTGAATGTCACTGGCATTGACATTTCCGAACGGATGATCGAGCGGCTGCGAGCGAAGTACGCCACGGAGCGCGCCGCGCGACCTGCCGCGCCGCTGGGCCGACTGACAGTGGAGCAGGGCGACATCACCGCGCTGCCATTCGCCTCAGCCGCATTCGATGCGGTGGTAGCGGTGCATGTGCTGCATCTCGTCTCGCAGTGGCGCCAGGCGTTCGATGAGGCGCTGCGTGCGCTGCGTCCCGGCGCGCCGCTGCTGCTGGGGCAGGATGTCGCGCATGGCTCGTACGTCACGCATCCGCTGCAGGATGAGTGGGTGGAGATCATGCGCAGCCTGGGCGCGCAGCCACATCGCCTCGGCGCGGTCAGCTTCAAGGAAATCCTAGCGGAGGCGCGCGGGCGTGGTCTGCGCGTGGAGGAGCGGCTCGTCGCGGACTGGACCGCCGCACATACGCCCGCTGAGGGGTTCAGCGATATCGCCAATCGTGTCTGGTCGCTGACCTGGCTCGCGCCTGACGACCTCTTCGCCGAGTCCGTGCGGCGGCTGGAGGTCTGGGCTCGCGACCACTTTGGCGATCAATGGGAAACGCCCGTCGAGACAGAATATTCCTTCAAGCTCGCGCGTGTCACCGCGCCAGAGAGGTGAGCCGCATGGAGCCATCTACCGATGCCACCGATACCACCGGGGCCACTGGCGCCAATGACGCCAATGACGATCTGAACATGCCAATGCGCGGCGTCGCGCAGCCAACACGCGACGAGGCGCTGAGGGCGCCGGGGCTGAACGTCTCGCGGCATCCGATCATCGCGAGCAAGCTCACCGCGCTGCGCGACGAGACGACGACGCCCGCGCAGTTCTACGCGCTGGTGCGTGAGCTAGGCGCGCTGCTCGCCTTCGAGGCGACAGCTGACCTTGCGACCGAGCCGTGGCCGATTCGGACGCCGCTGGAGCCAATGGTAGGGCAGCGGCTCGCGGGTGGCGTGGGAGTCGCGCCGATCTTGCGGGCGGGCCTCGGCATGGCGGAGGGCTTCCGGCAGATGCTACCGGAAGCGCAGATCTGGCACCTGGGGTTGCGCCGCGATGAGCGCACGCTGCGTCCGGTCCACTACTACAACCAGCTGGCCCGCGCCACTGACCTGCGTGTCTGCTATGTGGTGGACCCGATGCTGGCGACGGGTGGCTCGGCGATTGACGCGCTCAATCTGCTCAGCGCGCAGGGTATCCGCAGCGTGCGCTACCTTACGCTGATCGCCGCGCCCTATGGTCTGGTGGCGTTGCGCCGTGCCCACCCCGCGACGCCGATCTACGTCGCGGCGGTGGACGATCACCTCGATGAGCGCGGCTACATCCGTCCCGGACTGGGTGACGCGGGCGATCGCCAGTTCAATACGCTATGAGTCGGCGCCGCGGGTCGGCGCCGACGCTCGGCGCCGCTTCAGCCGCCGGACTACCGCGCCCACATTCCTTTGCGGAAGATGGGGAAACGTTCGCCGCTGGCCGTCTCTCCGTCAATATCCATCTCGGCTGAGCCAATCATGAAGTCCACATGCGCGTCACTGCTGTTGACGCCGCGCGCGGCCAGCTCCTCGGGCGTCATGGTCTCGCCGCCCGTGACGCAAATAGGATACGCGCGGCCAATGGCGATGTGGCATGAGGCGTTTTCGTCGAAGAGCGTGTTATAGACGGGGGCGCCGCCATTGACGGGCGAATCGAGCGGTACGAGCGCGATTTCGCCGAGATAATGCGACCCTTCGTCAGTCTCGATGATGCTCTTCAGCGCCTCCTCGCCGCGCTGCGCCGAGTATGAGACGATGCGCCCCTCGTGCAGTGTCAGACGGATGCCATCGATCATCACGCCGTTGTAGTTCAGCGGCATTGTGCTGCTGACCACGCCATTGACGCCATTGCGCGCGGGCAGCGAGAACACTTCCTCCGTTGGCATGTTTGGGATGAACGCATGGCCCTTGTACGCGTTCGCGCCACCACCAATCCAGACATGCCCCTCGGGCAGATCAACGCTCAGGTCCGTGCCGGGCGCGCTGTAATGCAGTCGCTTGAAGCGCATGCGATTCAGCTCGTCCGTATGCGTGGTGAGCTGGGCGACATGCTCCTGCCAGGCGCGCAGTGGGTCGGGCTGATCGATGCGGGTCGTCTTGAAGATGTAGCGCCAGAGCGCGGCGAGCGCATCGCTCTCGCTCATCTCTGGATACACTTTGCGCGCCCATGCGCGGGTGGCGATGGCGCCTACGGACCAGGGGTGCGCCATGGCGCTGGTCGCCGCGGAGAAACGCGCGCTCGCTCGGGCGTTCGCGCGGCGTGAGGCAGTCAATCGCTCGATGTCGACGCCCTCGAAGAGGTCCGGGTCCGGCGCGAGGAGTGTCAGGAATGCGCTGCCCTGCTCAGATTGCTCCTCCAGCCATTTTACCCGCCACATCTGCACGTCGCTCATCGCCTCGTCCGGCGCCATCAACATGCGAGTGCGGGCAATCGCGGCGTCATCCCACTGCGGGTAGACGTTGCGCGCGCCCATCTCATAGGCCTTGCGCGTCACCAGGCGCATTACCGGAGCGACCTCTTCAACGGGGGCGGACGTCGACGTGACAACAAGATTCTGCCCCGGCTGGAGGTTGACACCCAGCCGCAGCAGCACCGTAACGTAGCTCTCGAGTTGCGCTTCAAACGTGGGAATCGCGCTCATGAATTGTCCTTCTCACTCAGGGATACCTCTGGCCGCCCGCATGCTCGTGGCATGGATCTCCATACCCGAGCATGCGCCACGTCGCCAGCATTATCGTACCATCGCGCGATGGACTGCGCGTCAACCTGGTTCCACTAAAAAGTGGGCGGCAGCGCTGGAGCGGGCTGGCGGCTGAAGCCGCGCCTAGAGTCAGCCAATTTAGGCCGACGCGAAGCCTGCCTCCGCAGGCGCCCATCCGTAGCGCCTGTGCGTCTGTGCGTCTATGCGTCTATGCGCAAAGACCCAGCCCGCGCAGGCCATCCGGGCGCGGTTTCAACCGCCAGCTCGCTTCCCGGCCACCCCTCCCAATTTTTGGTACAACCCGTCAACGTCGTCCGCTGGCGGAGGCGCGACGACTGGAGTATGCTTGTAGATGGCGCATGCCGCCAATGCGACAGCGCGAGCCGGGCGGACCAAGCCTGCCAGCGAGCGCAACCAGGCGCAACCAGGCGATACGAAATGACACACGAGACACGAGAGATAGAGGCGAGCGTGACGGACGAACCGGTTGACGAACCAATCGACGAACCAACTGAGCGCGCAGACGCGTCTGATGGCGCGGTAGGCTCCGACGAGCCTGTTAACTCTTCCGCTGGCGAGCGCGTCGTTGAGAGCGACGTCGAGAGCGAAGATGAGCGCTATCGTGGCGCGACCCCTCCGGGCTACGACTGGCCGACACATGGCGGCTACCTTGGCTGTCTGCTGGGCGTCATGATCGCCTGCCTACTGGCTCCTCTGGGCTACATCGCCTTTGGCTTTGTGGGCGCGTTTCTCGTCCAGCCACTTGGCGGCTTCGGCGTCGCGTTGGCCGTCATCCTGACCGTTGGAGCCTATCTGGCCATCTTCGTCGCGCTGACGCGTCTGGGCTGGAGCATGGGCAAGCGCTTCCTACGCGAATACGAGCAGCCGGTGCGCCCCATCTGGGGTGAGGACGACGACGAGCGCTATCCGCGCGTTGTCGACGCCGACCTGGCGCCCAGCGCTTCCGAGCCGCCAGCCGAGCCGCCAGCCGAGCCATCTTCCTCCGAGGCCAGCGCCCAGCTGACCGAGGGCGCGCGCTGACCTCTCGCCAGCGGCTAGCTCACGCTGCGCTAGATAGTAGAGCGAGCCGTTCCGCGCCAGACGCGAGCGAAGCCGCCGGAGAGGATGTTCTCGGCGGCTTCGTGTGCAGTGGCCCAGCGACTATTTCTGTTCTTGTACTTGAAGCTGCCAGTATCCCTCGCTATTGACGTCTAGATAGATCTGCCCACCACTGTGTTCTT
>DASQSS010000255.1:0-3169 GCA_035642255.1 Ktedonobacterales bacterium
GCGCGGTGGCGTTCAGCGTGTCGAGCGCGGCGGAAAGCTCACCCGCTCGCGAGGCTAGCCGCGTCACATACTCCAGGTGCTGCGGGTTCTCGACCACCTGACGCACCAGCTCGCTCAAGCTGTTGAGGTCGCCCTTGTAGGTGACGCTCTCCGCTGATGGCTGCTGCCCAAGCGCTCCGACCACCCGCTGACGCGAGTCTTCCAGCGCGATGCGGTAGCGTTCCGCACCTTGAATCGCGTCGCGCGCCTGCTGAGCGAGCTGCGCGTTGATGGCATTCACCTGATCGCGCAGCTCTTCTGGCTCCGGAGCCTTCGGCGGGGCGGGCGGCTCTGGCTGCGCTGGCTCGGCAGATTCGACCGGCGCGGCCGGAGCGAAAGACTCGAACTGGCCGCTGGGCGCAGGTGGTATGGAAAAGGGATCGAGCGCGCCATCGGCAGCGGGCGCCCCGAACGCGAACGGATCGGCCTGATCGGCGTACGGATTGTTCGGCTCCAGTACGAGGGGCTGTGAGTGCGGGACATGCGCAGTGTCAATCTCAAAGTAGCTGCTGGCGATGCGCAGGCGGCACTCGCCAATCGTTACCTCGTCGCCTTCGTGCAGCGGCGTCTCTGCGTGGATCTCCACATCATTGACGAGTGTGCCATTGCTGCTGCCGAGGTCGGTGACGCTGTACGCGCCGTCATGGGATCGCAGCACCGCGTGGAAGCGCGACACGAGGGGATCGCCATCCAGGTTGCTTTCGCAGCTTGGGGCGCGGCCAACGCGCAACTCATGCCCATCGAGTGGAAACTCGCGCCCAACGGACTGGCCCGCGACTGTTGGTGTAACCGCCGTGAGCCGCGCGACGAGCTGCGCTTTGATCGCGGTAGACGCACCTGGCGCTACCGCCGTATGCGCCGCTGCGGGCGCCGGTGACACGACGGGCGCCTCGGCCACTGAGGCGCGTGTCAGCCAGGAAGGCAAACCAGCCGCTGGGCCACTCTCGGCCACGAGCCGCTGCCCGCAATACTGGCAGAATGGCAGGGTTCCGTCTGTCTCCTGCTTACAATGAGGACATACAGCCATCACGCCTGTTTCCTGACCCTCTCTGTGTAGCGCACGCTTGCTCAGTCGTACTTCCTGGCTCACGCCCTGTCACTGAGGTGTGCGCGATCCCCCAACAGGCCTGCCCCACGCGCGCGCGGCGGCTCAGCCATGTGTCCGGGCTAGTATAACCTATACCCAAGATTTTCAACGCGCCAGGGCGCCCTACTCGTCGCCGCCCCTACTTTCTGGGGGCGCCTTCCTCGTTGGCGCTCATGGCTAGGGGCAATTCATTCCCCGTCGAAGAGATCCTTGAACTTCTCAAAGCCTCGCTCGAACAGGTTCGCGTCGCCCTTTTCGTTCTGCTGCTTCTCGATCTCCGAGAACTCCTGGAGCAGTTCCCGTTGGCGCTTGGTCATGTTCTGCGGCGTCACGATGCGCACCGTCACCAGCTCGTCGCCGCGACTGTTGCTGTGGATGACCGGGACACCTTTGCCCTTGAGCCGGAAAACGCGCCCGCTCTGCGTGCCGGGCGGAATCTTCAGCGTCTCTTTGCCATCCAGCGTGGGCGCCTCGATCTCCGCGCCGAGCGCCGCCTCGCTGAAGGTGATGGGCTGCTCGAAGATGATGTCTTGCCCCTGCCGTTTGAAGAATTCGTGGGGTTTGACCGAGAGCGCTACGTAGAGGTTGCCCGGCGCGCCCCCATGTGGTGGCGTCTCGCCCTCGCCCGTCACACGGACATTGATGCCGTCATCCACGCCAGCGGGAATGTTGACGGTGACGCGGCGCACATTGCGCACGCGCCCCTGCCCGTGGCACCGCTCGCAGGGGGTCGTGATGATGCGTCCCTCACCGCGACAGCGGTCGCAGACCATCACATTGACAAACTGCCCGAAGATGGACTGCTGCACGCGACGAATCTCGCCGGAACCCTGGCAGTTGGGACAGCGCTGGGTCGAGGTGCCGGGTTGCGCGCCATTGCCGTGGCAGTTCGGGCATGACTCCCAGCGCGGTATCTCGATGTCCTTCTGGACGCCGCGCACGGCCTCCTCGAAGGTGATGGTCAGCTCATAGCGAAGGTCAGCGCCCCGCGCCGCGCCAGCGCGTGTGCGTGCGCCAGCTGCCCCGGTGGCGTTGAACAACGTCTCAAACAGGTCGTTGATGTTGCCGAAGCCGAAGCCCTCGAACGGATTGCCTTCCGCGCCTGCCGCGCCGTTGACCCCCGCATGGCCGAAGCGGTCATAGGCGCTGCGCTTCTGTGGATCGCCGAGCACCTCGTAGGCCTCGTTGATCTCTTTGAAGCGCATCTCAGCGCCCTTCTCTTTATTCACATCCGGGTGGTACTGCCGCGCCAGGCGACGGAAGGACTTCTTGATCTCGTCCTCTGTCGCCGAGCGCGCTACTCCCAGCGTCTCATAATAATCTCGTTTGGCGGCCATCGGAATCCTCATTCATCGGCAAGGCCACGTCGTCGGCAAGCTCCCCAGTCTGATCGGACGCCGACCACCATTACGTCACCGCGACGTCAGGTTGGCTCGCATCCGGGAGCTACCCGGCAGCCGCGCAAGTGTCACAATAATACCATAGTCGCGCCAGCCGCAAACCCGTGGGTCCCACGTTCACATGGGGCCACAATGGGCCTGCGTCTAGCGCGAGAGCGGCGCCACGCGTGGCGCCGCGGATGATGCGCGGAGAAGCGCCAGTCGCCTGGCTACTCCTCCTTGAAGTCAGCTTCGACAGCGTCGTCGCCCTGCGTGCCAGACGAGGTATCACCCTCGCCGCCCGCTGTGGCGCCAGCGCCCGCCGCGCTGTAGATGGACTCGCTCACCTTGAACATCGCCGCCTGCAGGGCGTCGCGAGCGGACTTGATGCGCTCTACGTCGTCCGTGGCAAGGGCAGCGCGCACATCGGCGATGCGGGCCTCGGCCTCGGTCTTCTGGTCGGCCGGAACCTTATCGGCCAGGTCGCGCAGGGTCTTCTCCGCTGTGTAGGCGGCGTTGTCGGACTCGTTACGTACCTCGACCTCTTCGCGGCGCGCCTTGTCCTCGTCGGCGTGCGACTCAGCGTCGCGCACCATCTTCTCGATCTGATCCTTCGACAGACCGCTGGACGGCTGGAGCGTGATGCGCTGCTCGCGGCCAGTGC
>DASQSS010000256.1:0-2835 GCA_035642255.1 Ktedonobacterales bacterium
GAGCAGGACGCGCCGCTTGGGCCAGCGATCGGCGAAGACGCCGCCGAAAAGCGAGAAGAGCAGCAGCCCCAGCGACTGCAGCGCGCCGACGATGCCGATCTGCAGGGCGCTGTGCGTCAACTGCAGCACCAGCCACGCCTGCGCGATGGCCTGCATGTACGTGCCAACCAGCGAGATCATCTGGCCAAACCAGAACAGACGGAAGTTGCGCTGCCGCAGCGATCGAAACGCCCGGAATGGGTCAGCGCGGCCCCGCATTGGCGCTAAAGGCGCGGCCATCCCCAGTTCCGCGCTCAATGCGGCGCCCGGATCAGCGGCTGGCTGCTCCTCGGCGGGAGGCTGCTGCATCGTCGCGTTCCAGTCCGTTGGGAGCGCGAGCGCGCTCGTTGACTCAAACCGCTCGTCCGAGCGGGCGCGGTGGGGTCGGCCCTCTATTCTACCAGACGCCGTCATTACTGCGAGCGTGCGACAATGCTATCCACATGGTTGAGGCGCTCTCTTGCGGCGACCTCAACAGCATCGGGAACAGCATCGGGCTCTATGTCCTGTTCCACTGGGGCGACACAATCTTTGGCAGGTTTATCGGGCAAGGTAGGCAACCGCATCCGCCGACATCCGAACCCGCGCAATTGCAGCCCGATAACCCGCACCACCTTGCATCGGTGAACGCTATCGTGTCGCCGCTATCCACACTGGACCGAATCTAGCGCGCAGCCGCACGGGTGGAGACGCGATCACGCGCTGCCGCGCCAGCCTTGAGGACCATCGCCAGCTTCTCCGGCTGCGCCAGGATGCCGAGGTCCGCGAGCGGATCACCATCCACGAGCAGGATGTCGGCGAACTTGCCAGCCGCGAGCGTCCCGGTCTGATCGTCGAGCCGCAGTAGTTCCGCCGCTGTCCGCGTGCTGGCGACGATAGCTTGCATCGGCGTCATGCCACCATAACGCGCCATCTGCTCCACCTCACGGGCGTTGCCGCCATGCGGGCCAACGCCCGTGTCCGTGCCCATCGCGACCTTCACGCCCGCCTCGACAGCCATGCGGAAGCTCTGGCGATGCGCGTCAGCGACATGCTTCGCTTTCTCGACAGCATAGGCGGGCAGCTTGCCAGGATTGACCTCGGCGGCGTCGATCACGTCCTGCGGCGCGATCAGCGTTGGCACGAGGTAGACGCCCCGATCGAGCATCATCTGAATCGCCTCGTCGTCCAGATAGATGCCATGCTCGATGCTGGCGATGCCCGCTTCGATGGCGTTCTTGATGCCGCGATTGCTCTGCGCGTGCGCCATGCAACGCTTGCCCTGCGCCGCCGCTTCGTAGACGGCGACGGCGATTTCCTCGACGGTGAACTGCGCTGAGTCGGGCGAATCCGCTGCCGAGAGCACGCCCCCGCTGGTACAGAGCTTGATCCAGTCAGCGCCCGCGCGCAGCACCTCGCGGACTTTGTGGCGCATCGCCTCGACGCCATCCACCACGCCCGTGGGCACATCGCGGGAGAGCGCTTTTCCGGCGGCCATATGCGTGAAGTCAGCGCAGCACTGCATGAACCCGTCACCGTGTCCGCCGGTCTGCGAGAGCACTGAGACGGCGGTAAGCATGCGCGGGCCGGGAAAGAAGCCACGCTCCAGCGCCTGGCGAACGCCAGCGGGCGATAGGCCCGCATCGCGAACGGTGGTGATGCCCGCCTCCAGCGTGGCGCGGGCGTTCGGCACGGAGTAGAGCACACCGAGCGACGGCGACGTCTGCAGGCCATCGAGCACGTCGTAGCCCCAGTGGCCGTTGAAGTGGACGTGGCAGTCGATCAGACCGGGCATCACCGTCATGCCGTCCGCGTCAAGTGTCGTCCCGCCACGAGGCGCGCTCACCTGGTTCTCTGCGCCTGCCGCGACGATGCGCTCACCCTCGAAGACGATCACTCCACGCTCGATGGGGTCCTCGCCCGTGCCAGTGATGATTCGGACGCCTCGGATCACCACCGGGCCATCCCAGCGGGCGCCGCTGCCAGTCAGCCCGTGATAGGGCGCGTCTGACTTGAGCGCATTCATCCAGTATGCCTGGTACGAAGGGGCCGGATCGCCTGCCATAGTATGTCTCCATCCATTGGCTGAACGTTCCCCGTGTCGGGGAACTCCGCGTTTGATTGATAGTGTATCTCATGCCGGGCAGACGCGCGTGCGGGCCCTTTCGCCGGGGAATTCGATCGCGGGGAAGAGCGCAGTGGCTCCAGCGGGTTGTTGGGGGCACTGCATGACTAGCGAACTTTCGTCTTGCTGGTCGCCGTTTACCACCGTGACGTACTCGATTGCCCGCGTCATGAGCAAGGTGTTTTTCAGCGTGGGAATGACGCTCGACGGCTACATCGCCCCGGAAGGGATGGATATGGAGCACGCCGATGACCCGAACTATAACGAGTGGCTCGCCCAATGGACCGAACTCCAGAAGTGGGTAGAGCAGCAGCGCTATTTCCGTGAGAACCTTCAACACGGGGAGGGTGGAGAGACTGGCCAGGATAATCGCATCCTCGAAGAGACTTTCAAGCACACCGGCGTGAGCATCATGGGGAAGCGGATGTTCGAAGGGGGCGAACGATTCTGGCCCGAGGAAGCTCCCTTCCACACGCCGGTCTTTGTCTTGACCCATCAGGTGCGCAGTCCCTGGGAACGCCCAGGCGGCGCCACCTTCTACTTTGTCAACGACGGGATCGAGAGCGCGTTGCGGCAGGCGTACGCGGTTGCCGGAGGCAAGGACATACGAATTGCCGGGGGCGCCAATGTCATTCTGCAGTACCTCGACGCGGGCTTGATTGAGGAGTTCTCCGTCGCGCTAGCCCCAGTCT
>DASQSS010000257.1:0-15902 GCA_035642255.1 Ktedonobacterales bacterium
CAGCCGCTCGGCGGCGTGATGAGGCTGGGGATCTCGCCACGCGCGGGCAGTGGCGCGAGCGCGCTGGGTCGGTCGGGGTCGGGCGCGGCGGCGATCAGCAGCTGCGTGTAGGGATGCTTGGGGCGCTCGATCACCGCATCGCTGGGTCCGCCCTCCACCGATTGCCCGGCATACATCACCAGTGTCTCATCGGCGAAGTAGCGAGCGCTGGCGATGTCGTGCGTGATGTACAGCACCGCCAGCCGGTCTTCGTCTTTGAGCCGCAGCAGCAGATTGAGGATGTCGAGCCGAATCGAGACATCGAGCATCGAGACCGGCTCATCCGCCAGCAACACCTGCGGACGCACCGCCAGCGCGCGCGCGATGGCGACGCGCTGCCGCTGTCCACCGCTCAGTTGATGCGGATATTTGAGCAGAAACTGCTCGGCGGGCGTCAGGCTCACACGCTCCAGCAGCCTGAGCGCCTGGTCGGTCGCCGCGTCATCCGAGGACGCGTGCCCGTAGATGCGCAGCGGACGAGTCAGGTGGTAGCGCACGTCATGCGCAGGATTCAGCGACGAGAACGGGTCCTGGAACACCATCTGCACGTTGCCGCGATACGCTCGGAGCGACGCCTGCCCCCGTTTGACTGGCTCGCCCGCATAGAGAATCGTCCCGCCAGTCAGGTCATAGAGCCGCGCAAGCATGCGCGCCACGGTCGTCTTGCCGCTGCCGCTCTCGCCAACCAACGCCGTCGCCTTGCCAGGCGTGAGCGCGAGCGACATATCTTCGACCGCGTGTACTGCCTGCTCTGGCCCGAACGGATTCCATCTCCGGACGGGAAAGAGCTTGCGCAGGTGTGACGCTTCGAGAATGGCCCCCGCCGTGTGAACCGTGGCAGGGGTCGGCGCGGCTGACTGCGGCGAACTCATGACGCGACGGTCCTTTCGGTCTCCTGGGTCTTCGTGGTCGACTCGCTCCGGTCAGCGGCGGCAGCATATCCGGCCGCGATATCCGCGATGGTCGGCGGCGTCTGCGCATAGGTCGCATCATACAGATGGCACGCCACGGCGACATCAGGCGCGCCCGGCGCGGGGCGCAGCGCTGGCAGGACATGGCGGCAGGCGTCGATCGCCAGCGGACAGCGCGGATGAAACGCGCAACCCGGCGGCGCGGCGCGCAGGTCAGGAGGCGTTCCAGGAATGCCAATCGCGCGACGGCGCGGCCCGCGCAGCGGCGGAAACGCGTGAATCAGCCCATAGCTGTAAGGATGGCGTGGACGCTCATACAGCGCGCGACTCGGCCCACGTTCCACGATGCGCCCGGCATACATGATCGCGATGCTGTCCGCCAGCTCCAGCAGGAGCGAGAGATCATGCGTGATGAAGATGACTGAGAAGCCGAGCGTGTCGCGCAGCCGCAGAATCTCCGTCAGAATCTCGCGCTGCACCACCACGTCCAGCGCTGTGGTTGGCTCATCCATGATGACGATGTCGGGCGAAAGCGCTAACGCGATGGCGATACCCGCGCGCTGGCGCATGCCGCCGCTCAGCTCATGCGGATAGCTCTTGAGTCGATCGGGCGCGATGCCGACCAGCCGGAGCAGTTCGACCGCGCGCGCGGTCCGCTCGGCCCGGCTCATCTGCGCGCGATGCGTCCGCAGCGTGTCGTCGATCTGCGCGCCCAGCGTCATGACCGGATTCAGCGAGTTCATCGCGCTCTGGAAGACGATCGCCAGCTCGCTCCAGCGGAACGCGCGCAACTCGCGTGGCGCCAGCGCCAACACATTGGCCGGGACTGGCGCTGATTCTCCGCCGCCATCCACACCGCCAGGTCGATAGTAGATCACCTCGCCGCCCGTCACCTCGGCCAGCGGATTGAGTAGCCGCGTCAACGCATAGGCCAGCGTGGACTTGCCGCAGCCACTCTCGCCCGCCAGCCCCAGAATCTCGCCACGATGCAGCGTGAAGCTGACGTCGGAAACAGCATGCACCGTCCCGCCCTCGGCGAAGTAGTCGACGCTGAGGTTCCTCACTTCGAGCAGCGGGATATCGAATCTCGCGCTCATGCCGCTTTCCCCTTCCCGCGCCGTAGCAGAGGACGCCGACGCGCGCGCAGCCGTGGATCAGCGACCTCATCGATGCCAAAGTTCAGCAGCGCCAGGCCCGCGCCAAGCAGCGCGATACAGAGGCCCGGCGGCGCGAACCACCACCACGAGCCGGTGAGCAGCGCGCCGCTGTTATACGCCTGATTCAGCATGATGCCCCAGCTAATCGTGTTGGTGTCGCCGAAGCCGAGGAACTCCAGTCCAGCGACTGCCAGCAGTACCTGGATCGTCGTCGTCACGAAGTTGGCGGCGACAATTGAAATCTCGTTCGGGAAGATCTCGGCGAAGATGATGCGCCAGGTCTTCTCGCCGCTGGCGCGGGCGGCGGTGACGAACTCGCGCGAGCGCATCGAGAGGGTCTGCGCCCGCAGCACGCGCGCTCCCCACGGCCAGTTGGTCAGCGCCACGACGATCGCGATGGTGATCGTCGCGCGGCTAAAGTATTGCACGGCGACGATGGCCAGTGGCAGCGATGGGATCACCAGAAACACATTGGTGATGACCGAGAGGATGTCGTCCACCGCGCCACCCATGTAGCCGCCGACCAGTCCTACGGCGATCGAAATCAGCACGACCAGGATGCCCGTCAGGAACGCCCAGAAGACTGAAGAGCGCGCACCGATGATCAGCTGCGCGAAGACATCCTGGCCGCCCTGATTCGTGCCGAGCCAGTGCGCTGCTGAGGGAGGCGCGTTGAGTGTCAGCGAATAGGCCAGTGGGTTGCGATGGACGAAGAGCGGGCCTAGCAGCGCCACCAGCGCAAATACCGCGATGACGCCACTGCCCACAGCCACCTTGCGATTCGTAGCGATCGCGCGCCACGCGCTCCGCAGCACGTCCAGCGCCTTCACACCAAGTGATTTGCGGCGATAGATCACACCTCCCGGCGTTTGCTGAGGCGTTGGGTGAGGCGTCAGCAGGGGCGCCGCTTCAGCGGACGATAGCGGCGAGATCGGCGTCAGCGGAGACTGGCTCATCCCTACGCGCTCCTTTCCTGGCGGGTCCGCGGATCGAGCACGGTGTAGAGCAAGTCCACGATCAGATTCATCACGACGGTAGCGATGATGACGAGCAGCAGAATGCCGTCGGCGAGCGCATAATCCTGATTGAGGATGCCCTGATAGAGCGCGAAGCCGATGCCCGGATAGGAAAAGACGATCTCCACCAGCAGCTGGCCGCCGACCACCGAGCCAATCGCAATAGCGAAGCCCGTCACGCTCGGCAGCACGGCATTACGCGCCGCATACGCGAACATCACCCGGCGCGTCGTCAGCCCCTTCGCCCGAGCCATCGTGATGTAGTCCTCGGAGAGCGTCGTGATCATCGAATTGCGCATCGTCAGCATCCACCCCGCGACGGTCGAGATGACGATGGTGAAGGCGGGCAGAATGGCATGCTGGGCCGCGCTGAGAATGAAATCGAGGCTCCAGCCTGGCGTCAGCCGGAGATCATAGCCATCCGAGAAGGGCAGCCAGCCAGCCTTGAAGCCGATGAAGTAGACCACCAGCAGGGCCAGCCAGGGATAAAGAATCGAGTAGAGAAAGGTCATCACGGATGAGAGCGTCGTGTCGAGCGATGAGCCGCGTGTCCACGCCATCAAGACGCCGATGAGTGTGCCAGCCACGAAGCTGATCAGCACGCTGACCGAGAGCAGCACGAGCGTCCAGCGGATGTCCTGGTTGATGACCTGTGCGACGGTCGCTGGATACGCGCTGATCGAAACGCCGAGATTGCCATGCAACAGATTGTTCAGATACTTGAGGTATTGCAGCCAGAGCGGGTCAGTGGTGTTGAGGCCAAACTCATTCTCCAGCGCCTGCAAATAGGTTGGGCTGACGTAGCCGTGCTGCGAGAGGCGGAAAAAGAGCGCTTTGGCTGGGTCGCCTGGCGCCATGCGTGGCAGAAAGAAGTTGATGGTGACGGCTGCCCAGATCGCCAGCAGGTAGATGCTGATCCGGCGGATCAAGCGGCGCATCAACGTGCTCCTTTCGCGGGGAGGCGCTCGCTCGCGATGGACAGCGGCAGCGGCGAGCGATGACGCCCAGAGAGGCGCCAGATCAGGGCCATTGTAGCATGGGTGGTAATGGCCGGAGGGGATGACCGCATTGGCCATCCCCTCCGGCCCGGGAGGGGCGCGGATGCGCCTACTTCACGGGTTGCAGGTGCAGGATAACCTGCTCGTTGTCACCGGCCGCCAATTGATAGGATGAGCCAATGGCGTATGGATTCTGCGGCGTTGGCCAGCCGGTCCAGTTGGTCGTGGTGTACTCAAAGAACTGCACCGCGTCGAGCACCGGGATGACTGGAAGGTCCTTCGCCATGATGTCCGTCAGACCCTGGATCGCCTGCTTTTGTGTGGCGGGATCTGAAGTGGACGCGTACTGCTTGAGCAGTCGATCGGTCGCCGGATCATTCCACTGCTCCCAGTTGGTCGCATTCGCGCCGCTGATGTGCGTGCTATCGAGCAGTGGCTCCAGGTAGTAATACGGCGTCGGGCCGAAGAAGCCGCCCGTCATGATCAGGTCGAAGTTGTGTGAAGCGCGGTCGCTGCGCCAGTTGTCGTCAGAGACCTTGTTGAGCTGCAGGTCAATACCCGCCGCTTTGAGGCTCTGCTGCGCGATCTGCAGGTCTGCGACGTAGTCCGAGAAGTCACCTGGCACCGTCACTTTGAAGGAGAGCTTGTGGCCCTGCGCGTTAGCGTAGACTCCATCGGACCCCTTCGTGAAGCCAGCCTGTTGCAGGACCGTATCGGCGCCACTGGGATTGGCCGCGCCAAATGACGGCAGCGAGCCGTTGTACTGCGCGCTCAGGTAGGCTTCCTGACCGGGCATCAGGGCAGTTGGGCTCGCTGGCGGCTCGAAGCCCGCCTCACCAGACACTGACATTTCATGGCGATCGAGCGCCATACTGATGGCCTGGCGCACGGCAAGCTGGCCGAGCAGCGGGTTCTTCAGGTTCGGCACGATCTGCGCCGGCACGACAGGAACGGGATACGAGAAGTTGTGGCTCGAATCCTTCTGCATGAAGGCGTTGACCGCCGGGTCGAAGATCGCTGTCCAGTCCGCCTGGCCCGCTTCCATCTTCTCCAGCGCGACATCGTTGCTGCTCACGACAGGATAGTCGAGCTCGTCCACTTTGACCTTATCAGCCTGCCAGTAACTCGCGTTCTTGGTGTAGCTGATGATCTGTGGTGAGAAGCTCTTGAGCTTCATTGGCCCAGTGCCGACTGGACTCGCGTTGACATACTTGGTCGGGTCGCCGACGCTACTCCAGATGTGCTGTGGAACGATGTAAGTTCCCTCGATGAATGGCAGATCAGTTGGGTAGGCGCTCTGGAATGTGAAGACAGCGGTATTGGCGTCTGGCGCCGCCACGCTCGCGAGATGTTGCCACAGGCCATTGCCATCGGCGGCGGGATAGGTCTTGAGCATGTTGAAGGTGAACGCTACGTCATTGGCCGAGAACGCCTGGCCATCGGACCACTTGACACCCTGGCGGGTCGTGAAGGTCAGGGTCGTGTTGTTGTTGCTCCACGTATAGCCTGTGGCCAGCATCGGTGTCTCTTTGCCAGAGACGCCGTTGACGTACTCAAGGTTTTCGTAGACGAGGCCATCCACACCGCAGTTTACGTTCGGGCTGAACGGGCTCATGTTTTCTGTGTACGAGCCGCCGACCGAGCAGATCGCGGTCAGGACATGTTTGGTCGCGCTGCTGCCGCCGCCCGATGAGCAGGCGGAAACCAGCAGCGACACGATGCCGAGGAATGTGACAAGGACGGGGATGGAGACGCGTCTTCCTCTGGCCTGTGCCAGAGCGAAAGAAGTGGAAGCCATGCAGATCCTCCCGACTTCGGAGCGATGAATCACGTCATTGGATCCGATTGGCCGCCAAACGTCTGGCGACCGGGAACTGCTGCCCCGCAGCGACCTGTAAACTGCTCTAGCGTCTGTCTCAGTCTGATGCGCCGAAAGACAAGATCAATGAACGATGAACGATGTGGAGTACGTGGGCGACAGGTAGCGCTAGCGCGAATACATCCCAGCGCCAACCCGAGCGCTCAGGTTCACTCTGTTGTGTATCGATGCCGATAGCGCGCTCCTTTCCAGGCGCGTCCCCATACGGCGCGTTGGCTCGCGTCCACCGGTGGCATATCCGCCAGCGCTGGCCGACATTGGAGTGCATCACGAAGGAGCCGCTGCTACACCCTCTGGATGTTGTGGCGAGTGTACATGACAAGTTGTGTATTTGTCAAGACATCTAGACCACTAGACCACAAGACGTGTACACTCTGGAGCGGAACTCTCGGTGATGGCCGCGACGGCAGTCATCTCGCGTGAAATGGAGCCACTACCATGACATCCCAGCCCGCTCATACGCCTCAGCCCACGCACCTCGAACAGGAAATCGCCAGCCAGCCAGCGCTCATCGCCAGGCTTCTGGAGCGCGAAACGCCTCGCATTCAGGACATCTGCGCACGCCTGCCGAGCTTCGACTACGTCCTCATCGCGGCGCGCGGATCGTCGGACCACGCAGCGATGTACGCTAAATACGCATGGGCGACGCTCGGTGGCTACCCGGTCGCCCTTGCGGCCCCTTCGCTGCACACCCTCTACGAAGCGCCGCCGCGCATGTCGGGTGCGCTCGTTGTCGGCATCTCACAGTCGGGTCAATCGCCGGACATCGTCGCGGTTCTTGTCGAGGCGCGGCGTCAGGGCCGTCCAACGCTCGCCATCACGAACGACAGGGCCTCGCCGCTCGCAGCGGTCGCCGACGCGATTGTCGAGCTAGGTGTCGGGCCAGAGCGCAGCGTCGCCGCAACCAAGACCTACACCGCCGAGCTTGCCGTCATCGCCACGTTCGCAGCCGCATTCAGCGGTGAGCCACAGCGACTCGATGAGCTACAGCGCCTTCCTGACGTGATGGCTGCCACACTTGCGCAGAGCCCAGCTATCGCTCGCAGCGCCGAGCGTTACCGCTACATGGATCGCTGTGTGGTCATCGGGCGCGGCTACAACACTTCGACCGCCTTCGAGCTGGCGCTCAAGCTCAAAGAGCTGACCTACGTGATGGCGATTCCCTATTCGTCGGCGGATTTTCGGCACGGGCCAATCGCCACGATTGATGCGGGCGCTCCGGCGCTGCTCGTCATGCCGACGGGCTGCGCATTCGACGACATGCTCGATCTGGCTGGCGAGCTGCGGCGGCTCGGCGCGGAACTGCTCGTGCTCTCCGACGTTCCGCAGGCGCTGGAGCTGGGGACGACACCACTACCGCTCGCCGCGCCCGTCGCCGAGTGGCTCAGCCCGTTGACAGCCGCACTGCCTGGCCAGGTCCTCGCGCTGCATCTGGCGCTGGCCAAGAACCTCAAGCCTGATGCGCCGCGCGCCATCCAGAAGGTCACACGCACGCGCTAGCGCTCAGCCTGTTTAGCCCTTGTTACCGGGGGACCAGTAGTCATTCCGGGCAGTTTGGAAATACTGGCATGGGATACCGGCGAGTAGTGTGCGCCGGCAGTCGCGGCCTATGCGCGAGCGGGTTGCGCCAGGGACGCCCGGTGTGCTACGGTTCGCTGCAAATCGCCTGCTTTTGTTGTCGCCACTTACCTGCTGGGCAGTCCGCACAGACCGCAACACATGATATGCGGCCATGCGCCACGCTGCGGCGGTCGAGCGGCTCCGGTCCCGATCGCGGTGGGACAGCTACCGTCCAACTCGCGTCCAACTCGCGTCCAACTCGCCGAGCGCCCCATGTGAGGCGTCGGGGTCAGGATCAGTGAGGCGCAGGGCATGCGCCAGTAAAGGCGGTTCACCGATGGCAAACCCAGATCACAGCGCAATGGCTACGCCTCCGCCGGAATATACGGCCATGCAATCCTTGATCAATGGCTACCGCGTGACGCAGTTGCTCTATGTCGCCGTAACGTTGGGCATCGCCGATCTGCTGGCAGGTGAGCCACGGACGACGGAGGAGCTGGCCGCGACGGCGGGCGCGCAGGAGGATGCGCTCTATCGCGCGCTGCGTGCCCTGGCCAGCCTCGGTGTGTTTCGTGAAGTCTCTCCCCGGCGCTTTGCGCTGACACCGCTAGCGGAGTTGCTGCGTACGGACCACCCACACTCGCTGAGCGCGATGGTTCGCGTCCAGGGCGCGGAGGTCTATCGGGCATGGGCCGAACTGCCCTATTCGCTGCGGACAGGCGCTCCAGCCTTCGATTATGCCTATGGGATGTCCCATTTTGACTATCTGGCTCAGCATGCCGAAGCGAGCGCGGTGTTTAATCGGACCATGAGCGAGAACACGGCGCGGTCGGCCACTGCGCTCATCAGCGCCTATACGTTTCCCGCGAGCGGCGTCGTCGTAGACATCGGCGGTGGACATGGCGCGTTCCTCGCCGCAGTGCTGCAGGCGCATCCAGCGCTGCGCGGCGTGCTCTTTGACCAGCCACATGTGGTCGAAGGCGCAACGCCTACATTGGAGGCGGCAGGCGTGGCAGAGCGTTGTGTTCGGGTGGGGGGTGATTTCTTCACGCCGCCGCTACCCACTGGCGACCTCTACCTTCTGCGCCAGGTCATCCATGACTGGGACGATGTGCGGAGCAGCTCCATCCTGCGCCACTGTGCGCAGGCCATGACGCACAATGGCAAGGTCCTTGTCATTGAGGCGCTGATTCCGCCGGGCAATGACCCGTCTCCAGTGAAACTGCTGGATCTACAGATGCTGGTAATGACGGGCGGTCGCCAGCGCACAGAGGAGGAGTACCGCCAGTTGTACGCCACCGTCGGCCTCCGACTACTGCGAATTCTCCCAACCAACACACAGTTCAGCATCGTCGAGGGCGAGCGCGCCAGTTAGCAGGGTAACATAGAGCAAATACGTAGAAGCCGCCCGCATCTCACCTGACTCCCGCATCAGATCACCAATCGTGAAGGAAATTGCGTCCCAGACTCGTGCCGCTCCCGCCATGTGGCGTGGAGAGGCGGGTCTTGCCGCGAAACACGAGATTGTTCTTAACCGCCGCATTCGGTAGCGAAGATGGTCGCGGATGGAGAGGTGGATCGTGCTGACCTCCTCGGCGCAGCAGCAGACCACTTGGGTTCAAATTTCAAACTGGTCTCAGCGCTAGGTCGCCGGACCCACGACAATTCACTTCGCGATCACGCCGCTCGCATCAACACGCACGCGCCAGGCGTCGGTGGCGAAGGCGAGCTCACCCCGGCAGTAGCTCGCCTGAACCGTTAGAGCGCTATCAAGGACCACCAGGTCGGCATCGTAGCCCGGCTGTAGCAGCCCTTTCGTCTCGTCAACGCGGGCGGCCCGCGCGGGATTACGGGAGAGCATGGCTGAGGCCTCGCTGAGCGACACGCCAGTCATGCGCAACACGTTGCGCAGAGCCTGGTCCATCGTCAGCACGCTGCCTGTGATGGTGCCATCGGCCAGCCGCGCCGCGCCGCGAATCACGCGGGCAGTCTGGCCGCCAAACTCGAAGGTTCCATCCTCCGTACCCGCGCCAGCCAGCGCGTCGGTGATGATGATGGCGCGCTCTGGGCCGATCAGTTTCAGCAGCGCACGCATCATCGCGGGGTGAACGTGGATACCATCGGCGATAATCTCACCGCGGACCGCGGGTGACTCAGAGAGCGCGCTGAGTGGGCCAGGGTCACGGTGAAGCAGCGGACGCATCGCGTTATAGCAGTGCGTCACATGCGTCACGCCGAGCCGCACCGCCTCCAGCGCCTGCTCATAGGTCGCGTCTGAGTGCCCCAGGCTCACCGTCACCCCCGCCTCGACCAGCCGATGTATCATGGCGTCGGCGCCAGGAAGCTCAGGCGCCAGCGTGACGATGCGCAGATGGCCTTTGGTCAGCATGAGCACGCGCTCAGTCTCCTGACTGGTGGGGGTTCGCAGCCATATGGTCGGGTGCGCTCCGCGTCGCCGCTCATTGATAAATGGACCTTCGAGGTGAATACCGAGCGCCTGCGCGCCTCCATCTGGTCGCTCGATCGCATCAACCGCCGCTATCAGTTGCGCTTCGGGTAGCGCGCCAGGCGAACCGACGACGCCAAGCAGAAAGGCCGTGACGCCTGTTGTCGGCGCCCAACGGGCATAAGCGCGAATCTCATCGGCGTCGCTGGTATGCAGGTTGAAGCCGCCGCCGCCGTGAGTGTGAACATCGATAAATCCAGGCATGACGATCAGGTCAGCGGCGTCGATCATCTCGCCTGGCTCCGCCACGAGCGAAGCGATTGGCGGCATGTCACTCCGGTCCGACACCGCGTTGACCGCCGTGATGCTCGCCCCCTCGAAGCTGAGGTCGCCAGCGGAGAGATCGCCAGCCGCATCCACCAACCGCGCGCCGCGTATTGTGCAACTCATCCACGCTCTCCAACCTGCTACCGCTGAGCGATGGTATCATCGTCTGTCGTCCCTTGCCGCAGTCTGACGCAATTCAGGCTCCCATCGCGCGGGTCGCTCACCGCTGTCACGCGTCACGCGGGTGCGAGACTGCGCTTGACAGCGGCGCCGCTCGTGTGCCATGATCTCTGGGAGGCAAGTGGTCTATACAATATACCAACTATACCATCTCGCGACCGTCTTGTCTACTGGTCGCTTCGGTCGTGACTGAACTCGTGGTGGCGCGTGACGCTTCAACATCGGGATGTCAAAGACTACAACGGCTGGTACGCTCTATCGGATAGAATGCCGAGTGAGGCGGCGGGCGCACTTAGAGGAAAGGTTGGGTCGAAGTTGAACACCATCTACCGGAACAGTCCCGTACCGCGCTATCACCAGCTCAAAGAGATTCTGCGCGAGCGGATTCGTTCTGGTGAATGGAAACCTGGCGACCTGATTCCCTCCGAGCGCGAGCTGAGCGAGACCTTCCGCCTCAGTCGCATGACGGCGCGACAGGCGATCACTGATCTCGTCAACGAAGGCGTCTTCTATCGTGAGCAGGGTCGCGGCACCTTCGTCTCGCGCAACAAGATCACCCAGCAGCTCATCAAGCTCACCGGCTTCACCGAGGATATTAGCGCGCGGGGCCAGCAGCCGAGCACACAGGTGCTCTCAGCCGAGATGCGTCCGGCGGATGAGGTCGTCGCCGAGCGCCTGCGCATCCAGCCGGGAGAAATGATCTTCTGCCTGCAGCGTCTGCGCCTGGCGGATGGCGAGCCGCTGGCTATCGAGTTCTCGCACCTCAGCTTCAAGGGCTGCGAGCGTCTGCTCGAAGAGGATTTGGAGCAACAGTCGCTCTACCGCGTGCTGGAGAGCAAGTTTGGCCTGCCCCTGATGGAAGCCGAACAGGAGCTGGAGGCGGGGCTAGCCAGGCCTGATGAAGCGGCGCTGCTCAAGATCGCGCCCGGCGACGCGGTTCTCTTCACACGCCGCACGACCTACACTGATCGCAACCAGCCGATCGAATACGCCAAGTCGGTCTATTGCGGGGCCAAGTACACCTTCTTTACCCATCTCAAGCGCGAACAGCTCTTTTCATCGTAGCGCGTGTTGGGTGGCCATGCCGGTCGTTTCAGCCTTTCGAAGCGTCGTAGGCGCCTCTCACACGTCAGGAACTTCAGCGCCAGGAGCCAGCGTATGCCGAACGACCTCCACGCCAGTGGCGGCCAGACGCAGCCGGGCGCGACGCTAGCGCTCGAAACCGAACAGACGAATCCCGCCACAGTGGACATTGACCGAAAAAGCCCGCTCGACATCGTGCGTGCGATCAACGCGGAAGATGCCCGCGTGGCCGAGGCGGTTGGGCGGGAGGCGCCACATATCGCGGCGGCGATCGAAGCCATCGCAGCGCGGATGCGCCGGGGCGGGCGCCTCATCTACATCGGCGCGGGCACGTCCGGACGACAGGGCGCGCTCGACGCCATCGAATGCCCGCCCACATTCAACATCGCGCCCGGCCGCGTCATTGGCTGCGTCGCGGGAGGCTCCTTCGCTTTGGAGTCGGCGGCGGAAGTGGTCGAAGATTCCGCAGAAGCGGGCAGAGCGGACATCGAACGACTCGACGTCTCCGAGCCAGACGCCGTTGTCGGCATAACCGCCAGCGGCGGCACACCGTACGCGCTGGGCGCGCTCGCTTGCGCACGCGAACGTGGCGCGCTCACGATTGGGCTGGTCTGCAACGACAACGTGCCCCTGGCGCGCTACGCCGACATCATGATCTCTCCAGTTGTCGGACCTGAGGCGCTGGCTGGCTCGACCCGCCTCAAGGCTGGGACCGCGCAGAAAATGACGCTCAACATGCTCAGCACAGGAACAATGATCCTGCTGGGCAAGACGTTCGGCAACCTGATGGTGGACGTGCAAGCGAACAACGAGAAGTTGCGCCGCCGCGCCATCGGCATCGTGCGGGCGGCGACAGGCCTCGATCCACTCAGCGCTGAGTCCGCATTGCGTTCGGCGGGCGACGACACCAAGGTGGCGATTCTCACCGTCCGCACAGGCATGGCGCCAGAGGAGGCGCGTGCGCGACTGGCTGCGCATGACGGCGTGCTACGCGCCGCGCTTGGCGTCGAATCATGAGCGCCAGTGCGAATGCGCCACGCTTCTACCTGGGTGTGGATGGCGGCGGCGCCAAGACACGCGCAGTGGTCGTGGACGCGAACGGCGTGCAGCGCGGCTCCGCGCTTGCCGGAGGCGCGAACGCTCACCGTGTCGGCGTAGACCACGCAATCGCGGAGATTCTCGTCGCCACTGCGCAGGCGGCTGCACAATCCGGCGCCCGCCTCCCGTTGACCGCCGCGTGGCTGGGCCTCGCTGGCATGGACGGCCCCGACGACGCCACGCGCTTGCTGCCTTCACTCGCGCCGCTCGCGCATGTCATCCACCTGACGAACGACGCCGAGCTCCTGCTGAGCGCGTTGCCAGGCGCTGTCGGCGTCGCCCTGGTCGCTGGCGCTGGCTCGATCGCCGTCGGGCGCAACGCCGCTGGCGCGCGCGCACGAGTTGGCGGCTGGGGACACATGCTCGGCGACGAAGGCAGCGGCTACGACCTCGGCAGACGCGCGCTGATCGCCGCCGTCCGCGCCGCTGACGGGCGAGGTGAGCCGTCCAACCTGCTCGAGCGCATCCTTGCGGCCTGGAATCTGAGCGAGGCGCGTGAGTTGATCGGCCGCGTCTACTACGGCGAACACGGAGACCAACACGGAGCCACTCTGATTGCGAGCCTCGCGCCGCTGGTCATGCGGGCCGCGCAGGAGGGCGACCATGTCGCGCGCCACATCGTCCAGCGTGGAGCGAACGAGCTGGCGCGGGCCGCGATCGCCGCAAGCGATCAGTTGGGATTCAGTGCGGAGCCGACGCCGCTCGCCCTGGGAGGTAGCTTACTGCTGCGCGCCGATGACTACCGCGACGCCACACTCCAGACGATCAGGCGCAGCCGTCCACTGGGCGAGGTCGTTCTGGTGGAGCATCCGGCGCTGAGCGCAGCCCGCGCCGCCATCACACGCGGCCGCGCCCAGCCCGAGCCAGCGCCACGCGTGCAGGAGTAGCGACATGATCAGCGAATTCGGCGAGTTGAGCATTGAGCGGCAGATTGGCCAGCTATTCATGGTTGGCTTCACGGGAACGGAGCCGACGCCTGAAATCGTCGAGATGATCCAGCGCTGGCATATCGGTGGCGTCATCCTCTTCTCGCGCAATTGTCGCGACGCCCGCCAGGTTTCGCGGCTGACTCACGATCTGCAACGCATTGCGCGTGATGCGGGGCACCCGGCGCCACTGCTGATCGCGACCGACCAGGAGAACGGGCTGGTGCGGCGGCTGGGCGCCAGCATGACGAACTTCCCCGGCGCGATGGCGCTCGGCGCGACGCGCGACGCCGCACTGACGCAAGCTGTCGCCGAGGCGACCGGGCAGGAATTGCGCGCCCTCGGTGTCAACATGAACCTCGCGCCTGACGCCGACGTCAATAGCAATCCCGCCAACCCAGTCATCGGCGTCCGCTCGTTTGGTGAAGATCCGCAGCTCGTCGCGCGCCTCGTTGCAGCAGCGGTGATCGGCCAGCGCGCTGCGGGCGTAGCCAGCGTTCTCAAGCATTTTCCCGGGCACGGTGACACCGCTGTGGACTCGCATCTCGGTCTGCCAACGGTCCCCTATGCCCTAAAGCGGTTGGAGCGCGTCGAGTTGGCGCCGTTCCGCGCGGGAGTCGCGGCAGGCGCGGAGTCCGTGATGCTGGCGCACCTCCGCCTGCCGGAGCTTGCCCCCGATGACATTGCCGCCTCCCTCTCACCGGTCATCGTGCGCCTGCTACGGGACGCGCTGGGCTTCTCCGGCGTCATCATGACTGACTGCCTGGAGATGGACGCCATCGCAAAGACGGTCGGTGTGGAGCGCGGATCGGAGATGGCCCTGCGCGCGGGGGTAGACATCGTACTGATCTCGCATCATATCGAGCCGCAGCGCGCGGCCATCGCACTCGCGCGGGCAGCCGTCGCATCGGGCGGGCTCTCGGCCGACGCAATTCGCGGGTCGGCTGCGCGTGTGCTCGATCTGAAAACGCGACTCGGCTCCTGGGATGCGCTGCCTACTCCTGTCGCCAGCGCATCCGTCAGCAGCGACGCGCATCAGCGTCTCAGCGCGGAGGCATACGCGCGCTCGACGACCCTCGTACGTGATGACGCCGCGCTGCTTCCAATCGGCCTCACGTCCGGCGCGCAAATTCTCGTCATCGCACAGCCTCCCGCAAGTGTGACGAAAGCCGTCGATACAGTCTATGACCATGAGGATCTGGTGGCGGCCATTCGCGCGCGACAGCCGCACGCGCGCGACATTTGCCTCAGCGCCGACGCCAGCGCGGAAGAGGTCGCCACTACCGTGCGCAAGGCGCAAGAATGCGAACTGGTCATTGTGGCGACGATCAACGCGCACCTCGACCCGACTCAGCGCGACCTCATGCGCCGACTGATCGCCACGGGGCAGCCTCTCATCGGCATCGCTGTCTGCAATCCGTACGATCTAGGGCTTTTCCCGGAACTGCGCACCGCGCTGGCCACCTACGATTACATCCAGCCCGCGCTACGGGCCGCCGCTGATGCGCTCTTTGGAGCCTTCACGCCCGAAGGACGTCTGCCCGTCAGCTTGCCAGGCGACCTGCCAGGGTCTGACGCCGCCTTTGGCCCAGAGCGGCGCTGACCGCGCGAGACGCCAACCGCATGGCGCGCCACTTCGACGTGAGCCGCGCGGCTGGCAGACTCCGTGCGGGTGAAAGTGGCGGCGAGCGCGAGTGAGAATGTACGATATAGAGACCATCCGCAATCAAAATGCGACGCCAGCCTGGGACACGCTGCAACAATACCAGCGCGCAAGCGAGGAGCAAGCTTTATGCGTGTACGGTTCCTTTCGGTCTCGTATCGGTTTGGAAGCTCATCCACGGGTCTCGAGCGGCATTATCAGGAATTACGAGAGGCATTGGTGAGCGCGGCGCAGGGCTATCCGTATCTGCGCTCCTCATCCGCCTGGCGTCCGCCCATGGATATTCACGAAACGGGCGAGGCGCTGCTCGTCAAACTCGAGATCGCCGGTGTCCAGGAGGATGACCTCGAACTCGCGCTCTATCCGAACGCGCTGGTCGTCCACGGGATACGCCGCGATGACGCTGACCATACTGATGTCGCCTGTTTCCATGCGGCGCAGGTGCGCTATGGACTATTTCACGTGGAGGTAGCGCTGCCCGCGCCCGTGCAACAGGATGATGTCACCGCGACGTATCGCGATGGTTTCTTGCGCATACGTCTGCCCAAGGCGACACCGGGCGCGCCGCGTGGGTCTGGCGAGCTGCCACGTGTAACTACCGACGGCAGCGACACATCTC
>DASQSS010000258.1:0-7570 GCA_035642255.1 Ktedonobacterales bacterium
ATCCAGCAGGAGACGCTCGCGCGCGGAACGGTTCTCGAGGGCCGATATCGCATCGAGCGGGTGATTGGGAGCGGCGGATACGCCAGCGTCTACAAAGCGATTGACACGACCTACAATGTTGAGCGCGCCATCAAAGAAGTCACCGACCCCGACAAAGGCGTGCGTGAGCAATTCAGGCTGGAAGCCGATCTGCTCATCAATCATGGTCATCCCAATATCCCAAGAGGCTACAATGTCTTCGAGGGAAAAAAGGGTATCTACTTTGTCATGGACTTTGTAGGCGGCAAAGACCTGGAAGAGCTGCTGAACGAGAGCCTGACACAGCAACGCCGCCCTCTGGATGAAGCCCGGGTCTTGCGTTGGGCGATTGCGATCTGCGGCGCACTGAATGCGCTCCACCATCTCCCCCGTCCGATCATCCACAGGGATATCAAGCCAGCGAACATTAAGATCACACCAGACGACCGGCCTGTGTTGATTGATTTTGGCCTGGCAAAGCTTCAGCAGGGAGCCTCAGCGACACAGGTTGCGGCGCAGGGCGTCTCTCCGGGCTTTGCGCCACCTGAACAGTACATGGCCAAAGGGCGCACTGATGCGCGAACCGACATCTATGGTCTGGGCGCCACCCTCTACGCTTGCCTGACGGGACGTGATCCCGCGGAAGCGCCTGCGCGGCTCTTGGCGCAGACCGGAGTGACACACGGCACATCGCTCGATGAGCCACGCAAGCTGAACTCTAAGATCTCGCTGCGCACAGAGGCGGTCATCCTGAAATCGCTGGAACTGTCACCCTCCAAGCGGCAGCAGACAGCCGCCGAGCTCGAGAAGGAGCTGCGAGACGCGCTCGACGCGCTTACCTCGGCAAGCTCGGCCGGGTCGACGGCGGTCATGCCTCAGGGCGCCGCGCCGATGGTTGACCAGCAGAGCGCCAAGCGCGCCGCCATGTCGCCCATGTCGCCCATGGCGCAGGGGTCGCCTATGGCGCAGGGGTCGCGGGTCGCGGCGACTCTCGGATCAGGCAAGCAGGTCGCGGCGGGGCGCGGCGCGGGTAAACAGCCGCCGCCACCCCCACCCGCGCCTGTCGCGAAACTCGATCAGCGTACGGGAAAGCAGGCGGCGGCGATCATGGCGGCGGCGCCTGCCGCAGCGGCGGCTGGGAGCGCTGTAGCGGGCGCTGCGGCAGCGGCGGCTGCGGGCGCGGCGGGTCGCCACGCATCCCCGGTTGCGGCGCTGACTGAGACGGGTCTGCGCCGAACACTCAAAGACGCCCTTC
Source organism: Ktedonobacterales bacterium (assembly GCA_035642255.1). Lineage (GTDB taxonomy): Bacteria > Chloroflexota > Ktedonobacteria > Ktedonobacterales > JADMIN01 > JAKAIY01. The sequence continues at coordinate 1,274 of DASQSS010000258.1, forward strand.
CAGATGTCCGGGGGCGCAGCAGCGGCAAGCATGCTGTGCCAGCCACGCCGCAGCCCTCACTCGGACCCGTTCCCGCGCAAACGGCCCCACAGCCGCTGGTGACCTCGAACCCGAATCAACGCGCGGTGCTGCAGTTTAAGGGATCGAAAGAGCGTGGCATGATCTCAGGTGGCCCTGCGGGCGCGACTGGCGCTGCGATTGCGGTCGCTGAGGCTGAGCCATCGGGCAAGCACGAGCGCGCCTCCGCCAAGCGAGCGGCTGTCGAGGCGCCCGCGCCCACCGTGGACCCGCGCTCGTGGATTCACCCCGGTACGGTCGCGATCTCAGGATTCGGCAAGTGGATGCTCACACTGTCGGCGGTCGAGGCAGTCTGGGGTGTCGTGGCGCTCTCGTTGGGCATCGTGAGCATTGTCAATCACGGGCTGCCCACAGCGCTGCTGGTGAATCTGGGCCTCGGGTGGCTCGTCGTCGTCGCCATCCTCTCGCTGATAGGTGGCCAGGCGCTCAGCCGTCCAATCTATCGCCGGGGCAGACTTGGCGCGGTGCGTCGGGGCATGCAGGGAACGGGGCTATTCCTCTTCAGCGTCGTGGTGCATCTGGTGGCGCTCTGGGGCGCGACGATCTTTATCGCGTCACCTGGCAATCAGTTGCTCGCTGTCATCGCCTACATCATCTTCGGGCTGAACGTGCTGGTGGCTGGCGCGCTCTCGGTCTACAACATCCTCGACTAGGGCCTGTCTGACGAATGCCCTCAGATGTGCTACTGCGTTCCTGCTCTAGATCGCCCGGCTGTAACCACCTCATCCGCATGAGATAATCCCATCGGTCTTTGTGATAGTTCTTATCATCAGGTGGATGAGTCGATTTGGAGGAGGGTGAGAACATGCTTGCTCGCCTGATGCGGCGCCATATCTGGCCTGTAAGCCTGCTCGTTGGGCTTGGCTTGATCACCGCGGCATGTGGGCCGAGCACGCCATCTCGCGGTGTCACCTCCCCAACGCTGACCCCTTCTCCCTCGCTGACTGCTACAATCTCGCCAACGACGACGGCAACGTCTGTCGCCATCGCGGGGTGTCGTTTTGGCTCCCCGAATATGCCCTTCGTGAATCCGCCTGGACCACTCCTGCCGACGATTCCAGTACCACCTCCGTTACCACCAGGCACACTCATTGCTCAGTCTGGTCTAGGTATCCAGGCGGGCAGTGTGCAATATACCCTCTGCACTCCCGGAGCGACACCAGCGACAATTACGGCGTTTATGGATTCCGCCCTTCCTGCCGCTGGGTGGACGGGACATAGTGTCCCGGCCTGTAATGCTGCTTCGTACGACTGGTACAAGGGACAATATGGGATGGACATTGAGGTCGCTGGATTCTCGCCGCCTGATGTGTGGGCACTTGATATGTGCCCGCATGTTGGACAAGACTAGGGGTCTGTCCGACGCCTCGGGATTCGAGCCAGATGACAATGGAGGCAAGGACCACCATCGCCCGGTACGTCACGACGCGCTTCTCGTAACGTGTGGCGAGTCCACGCCACTGGCTACTGCGCTCGGCTGACGACGGGCGCCACAGGCATGCTGGTGCGCGCGGGCGGCGGAGCTGTCCATGCTGACCTCCCAGACGACCTCGCCCACCGCATCCGAGCGGGTCTGCGCCTGCGCCAGAATCCAGTCCCACGTGCCATCGCTCCGCCAGCGGGAGAGCCGGTCAGCGCAGGTTTGCCACGGCCCGTAGCGTTCGGGCAGATCACGCCATTGCGCGCCGCGCTGCTGATTGGCGGGCAACAACGGAGCAATGACACCCCAGACATGATCGGTCAACTCGCCTCGTCCGGCTATGTGCTATTCTCCTGAATGCCCTTCTTTTCAGAAGAATAGCGCATTTCTGCCATTCGTCAGAAAGACCCTAGCGCAGACCCTCCGTCCAGATGGTTGCGTTGGGATGTTGGCTCCTAGCTATCGGACACGGACGCCTAATCGCTCCAGCAGGTCGCGGCTCAGCGCCGCTTGATACCTAATGGGCGGCCTTGAGGGGTCATGTGAGTCTGAGCCGGAGCTGGTCAGCAGGTGATGCCCCTGCGCATAGGCCACATACAGGGCTGTCTGCTCAGGCGTGTGCTTTGGATAGTGCGCCTCCAGGCCATCAATGGGGACCTCGCGGCGCAGCTCATCGAGCAATTGCGCATCAAAACAGAGCCACATATCGCCGCGGCCGGGGTGGGCGATGAGGCAGACGCCGCCGCTCTGGTGTGTGGCCTCGACCACCTCAGCGATGTCAGCTGTCTCAAACGCCAGGCCAGCGGCATTTATGGCAGCGCTCGCGGCTGGCCTATCCTCGTCAAAGATGTCCAAGAGTATCCTGAACAGTTCGTGTGGCTGCTGTGCGCTCGGCGCCTCCAGGATGCGCTCAAGCGCGCGCTCATCGGGCTGTAGTCGCCCCTGCGCGCAAAGATACTCCCAAACCTTGCGTGTGTTCTCGCTCTGGCGCCGCGCAATATCACGCGCTACATCGCGCAGCGACGGGTGCGTGGGGTCGAACCCAAAGCACAGCGTATCGGTTGGCTCTCCGCGCCATGCGGCGCTCAACTCAGCGGCGATGAGCAGCGGGAAGCTCCGTTCAGCCGCCACGCGCTGCAACTCTTCAGCGATGTCAACACCCTCGTGGTCAGTAATGGCACCTAGCGCAAACCCTTCACGCACGAGATGGTCAGTCAACTGTTCAGGAGTCCATTTCCCATCGCTGAACGTGGTGTGCATCTGAAGATCAATCGCGGCGTCAGCGTCCAGAACCAGACCCCGTGTCGTAGAAGTCACAAGAGCGTCCTTTCATCCGACTGCATCCAACACAGAATTCGCATGCTCGGTGTGCGATGTCAGGAGCTTATCATGGGCAACCAGGCGCATCAACAGATGCGCGCCCTTCGAGGATTCCAGTTGAAGCGCGTTGAGACATGATGAAGGATGCGCTCCGCAGAGGATGGGGAGAGAAATAGAAGGAATAGAGAGAGGGCGCGCCCGGATGGACGCGCCCTCTGTATGTGCCTGTACGAGACGGATGGTCGGCCTAGTACTCCGGCATGGCCGGAGCAGCGGGCTTATCCTTCTCGGGCAGGTCGGTGATGAGCGCCTCGGTCGAGAGGATCATCGCGGCAATGCTGGCGGCGTTCTCCAGAGCGGAGCGCGTCACCTTGGCCGGGTCGATGACACCAGCGTCGATCATGTTCTCGGTCCTGCTGGTCAGCACGTTGTAGCCGATCCGCATGTTCTTCTCAGCGGCCTGCGCCTGGCGGACCATGCGCACGACCACCGCGCCGTCTTCGCCAGCGTTCGCGGCGATCTGGCGCAGCGGCTCCTCCAGCGCGCGGCGGAGAATCTGCACACCGGTCGCGGCGTCGCCTTCGAGGTGAATCGCGTCGAGCGCCTCAACGGCGTTCAGCAGGGCGACACCACCACCAGGCACGAAGCCCTCTTCGACAGCGGCGCGCGTCGCGGAGAGCGCATCCTCCACGCGGGTCTTGCGGAACTTCAGCTCGACCTCAGTGCCAGCGCCGACCTTGATCAGGCCCACGCCACCAGAGAGCTTGGCCAGGCGCTCCTGCAGCTTCTCGCGGTCGTAGTCGCTGGTGGTGTTGTCGATCTCAGCCTTGATCTGCTTGATGCGGGCCTGGATCGCGCCCTGCTCGCCCTTGCCCTCGACGATCGTCGTCTCGTCCTTGGTCGAGATGACGCGGCGAGCCTGACCGAGGTCGGCCAGCGTGGTGTTCTCCAGGCGGCGACCCGTCTCTTCGCTGATGACCTGGCCACCGGTCAGGATGGCGATATCCTGCAGCATGGCCTTGCGGCGGTCACCGAAGCCCGGCGCCTTGACGGCCAGGACATTGAGGATACCGCGCAGCTTGTTGACGACCAGAGTCGCCAGCGCTTCGCCATCCACATCCTCGGCGATGATGACGATGTTGCGGTTGCCGATCTGCGTCAGCTTCTCCAGCACGGGGAGAATGTCGGCGACAGCGCTGATCTTCTTGTCAGTGATGAGCAGGTAGGCGTCGTCAACGACGGCCTCCATGCGGTCAGAGTTCGTGACGAAGTAGGCGGAGCTATAGCCCTTGTCGAGCTGCATGCCCTCGACATACTCGGTCTCGAAGTTGATGCCGCGGCTCTCTTCGACGGTGATGACGCCGTCGCGGCCCACGCGCTCCATCACGTCGGCGATCAGCTCACCGATCTGCGGGTCAGCGGCGGAGACGGTCGCGATCTGCGCGATCTCCTTGCGGCCCTCGACCGGGGTGGCCTCGCTCTTGATGTACTCGACAATCGCCTGCACGCCTTTCTCGATGCCCTGGCGCAGCTGCATCGGGTTCGCGCCAGCGGCGAGGTTCTTGAGGCCCTCGGTCACGATCGCCTGCGCCAGCACGGTCGCGGTGGTTGTGCCGTCACCGGCGACATCGTTGGTCTTGGTGGCCGCTTCCTTGAGGAGCTGCGCGCCCATGTTCTCGAATGGATCTTCGAGCACGATCTCCTTGGCGACCGTCACACCGTCATGTGTGACTGAGGGCGAGCCGAACTTCTTGTCGATCGCCACGTTGCGGCCCTTCGGGCCGAGGGTGGTCTTGACGGCGGCCGCGATGGTGTCAATGCCCTTCTTGAGGGACCGACGCGCCGCCTCATCAAAGACGAGCTGCTTGGCCATGTGTGTATTCTCTCCTGTGATTTCGTGCGAATGTCCGCTCTAACCGCGCCTGACTATGGCGGATTGAGTGGAACCGCAGTGTTATTTCTCGGCGATCACCGCGAGGATGTCGGACTCGCGCAGCACGAGCAGATCATCGCCATCCAGCTTGAACTCAGTGCCACCATACTTGGCGAAGAGGACACGGTCACCGACCTTGACCTCCATCTCGGCGCGCTTGCCATTGTCCAGCAGCTTGCCGATGCCTACCGCGACGATCTCGCCCTCCTGGGGCTTTTCCTTCGCGGTGTCTGGGATGATCAGTCCAGACTTGGTCATCTCTTCCTTCTGCATCGGCTTGACGACCACACGATCAGCGATGGGTTGGAGTTTCGCAGCCACGGTGTTCTCCTCCTGAAGCGCTACGCTTACAGTGGCTCGGACCTGCTTCGGTTTAGCCATTCAGGTGTTATCTCACTACTCTTGCCGCCCCTACTCAGCCGCCGCTGGGCAGCCGCATATTGGGGCATCGGCGTTCCACAGGTGAGTATCGCCTACCGAGCGTTAGAGGTGTGTAGACGAGGTGTTAGAGGTCCGTAGGAGATGTGTAAGAGAAGTGTTAGCGAACACGCATCGCGCCAGCCCGCTTCCCTGCCAACCCTCCGATTTCGGCGCAACCAATCCCGCATGGCTGCGTTGCGCTGCGGACGCGGGGGCGCTATACTCGACATCGTCGCCTGGCCGACAGAGAACCGGGGTATAGAGGCCTGCGCGCACCGTCACACTGTCACCACTGCCCCCGCAGCAGCGCAGGAGTGTCTGCGAGATGTATAGCGTCTACCTCGATCTCAATCCAGCGCGAGCGTTGAGCGTACGCACGCTTGGCGCCGCCTCGCGCCGTATCTACTTCAGCCCGGTCGCGCCCTTGCGCGTGCGCCGAATGCCCACGCCCGCGCTGCCAGACGGCGGTTGGGTGCGTGTGCGCAACATTCTCGCGGGCATGGCGCTCGATGAGGTGGAGCGCACCATCACCTCGATGGCCTCCGGACTGGCGCCCACAGCGGCTCCGCAGCCCCGGCGCATCTACCTGGGGCGTGAGGTGGTCGGCGAAGTGATCGAGGTTGGCCCAGAGACGCGCTTCCTGCGAGTGGGCGACCGGGTCGCGTATCAGAGCGGGCAGTGCTGCGCCACCCGTGAGATCGAGCCGCCGTGCCGCCAATGCGCCATGGGCGCCTACGCGCTGTGCGAGAATCGCTACCTGCCCGGCCCCGAGCAGGTAGGCGGCGGATGGAGCGATGAGATGGTCGCGCACGAGCGCCAGCTCTTCCTCGTGCCCGATGGGATGGAAGTGGAGCAGGCGGCGCTGCTGGAGCCAACAGCCGCCGCCCTGCACGCCGCCTTGCGCTACCATCCGCAGGTGGATGATCAGGCGCTCGTGCTTGGCGCTGAGACGCACGGCCTGCTCCTCACGCAGGCGCTGCGCGTGATGGCGCCCATGCTCAACATCACCGTCGCGCCAGAGCAGGGCTACCAGGTCGAGGTGGCGACGCGCATGGGCGCCACGCGCATCCTCTACCCGGAGGATGGCGTCGCGGCGATGGCCCGCATGACCGGCGCGAAGCTCTAT
>DASQSS010000259.1:0-14042 GCA_035642255.1 Ktedonobacterales bacterium
CAGGCGCTCTTCGATACGCCGATGCAGTCGCTTGAGCCATGCCTGCGTCGTATAGACGCCGCGATGGTACTCCAGATAGAGCTCGCCGTCCCAGGTCGGTAGATCGCCCTGACTGTCAACCCGCTCGCGCAGGCCTCGGAAGTAGCGGTCGGCGCGACCCAGCGTAATCTCTGGCAGCCCCGGGATCTCACGCAGCGCGTGGAAGCTCTCGATGTGCTGGCGCGTGGGGCCAGCGCCGCCGTCGCCATGTCCATAGATAAGCAGCAGATCGCTGTTGATCGGCTTGCCGCGATACCGCTCCCAGAGCTTGCGGACAGCGGGAACGTCGAGTCGCCCGTTGTACGTGTCGGTATCGAATTCGACGTTGAAGGGCAGCCAGGGCGTCGTGACGAAGTGCGCGAGGGTTTCGCTTCCATCGAGCCCGCGCCAGCGAAAGGTGTCGTAGGGGATGCGGTTCGTATCGCTCCAACTCATCTTGGTCGTCATGAACGTGCGCAGCCCTGCCCGCAGCATGATCTGCGGCAGCGCGTAGCTGTAGCCGAAGGTGTCAGGCAGCCAGAGGGTGTCATACTCCGCGCCAAACGTCTCGCGCAGGTAGCGCTGGCCATACATGATCTGGCGGGTCAGCGACTCGCCCGAGACGATGTTGGTGTCGGATTCCAGCCACATTGCGCCCGCCGCCTCGAAACGTCCCTCGGCGACGCGCTCGCGTACACGCGCAAAGATCTCAGGGTAGTCGCGTTCGAGCCATGCGAACACCTGCGGCGTGGTGTGCAGGAAGTGATAGTCAGGGTATATGTCCATCAGCGCGGTGGCGATGCTGAAGGTGCGCGCCGCCTTCTCGCGTGTGTGGCGCGTCTGCCAGAGCCATGCGACGTCGAGATGGCCGTGACCGATGGCCGTGACGTTGGGCCGCTCAACCGGGTCATAGCGGCGACGCAGTTCAGCCAGCGATGCGCGGAGGTTCGCGAGCGCTTCGTGCGCGGACTCAGGGAGCATCGTGGAGGCCGGTTGGCGCAGGTCGAGCCGGTCGTATGCGGCGTCGAGCGCCTGCGCCAGTGGCTGTAGCAGTGGATCATTCGCGTCGAGCGCATCCACCTGATCGCAGCCCGCCAGTAGCAGATGATACAGCGCCTCGATGTCTCGGTTGAGCAGCGCGATTTCGGCGTATTCGAAGCGGTGATCCGCCGGTGTCATGCCGCTCCATGCACGTACATCGACGCTGACGACGCCCGGCTGCGCGATGTCGGCAGGCAGCAGGACATCGGGATGATGCTGATTGATGCCCTGCGACAGGCGCCCGTTGACATAGAGCAAACCCTCAGGCCAGCCGAAGTCGGCGCTGACGCCAAGCAGAAAGCGCAACGCTACCGCGTGCGCGCCAGTCCGCTGCGCCTCACTCCAGCGCTCAGGAAGCAATGCCTCGCCATGGAACCAGGCATTCTGGTCCTGGCCGCCCCAATGGTGGCCAGGCTCGATGGCGCGCCATCCCGGCTCCTCGCCAGAGGGAATGGGCGCCTCCTGTGGAGGGCGGCCCACACCCAGTGGCAGTATGCGCATCTCGCTGAGAGGCTGGCGTTCGCGATACATCGCCGGACCGAGATCTTCGAGACCGCGCCGGATACGGTAAGTCGTGGGCTTCATGGCTTCCCTGGCTTGCGCGCTGCGCTACTGCGGCATGACCGAGAGCGTAACGTACGATGGATGTTGGTCGTCGTGCAGGATTATCTGTCGCGCTGGACGTGATTCAGCCGTTGTCGCACTGGACTGCCCGGTGTTCAGGTTGCGCTCCCATCGCGGGAAGCTGCTGCTCGTCACATCCAGTCGCACGCGATGGCCGGGCAGAAACATCACGCTCGTCGCCCACAGGTCAATCGCTATCTCATAGGACTGATCAGCGCTCAGTGGCTCTGCCGGGACGCCATAGCCGTTGCGATACCGCATGCGCGTGATGCCATCAGTGACCGGGATCGCGCGCCCATCAGGATACACGTCTACCAGGCGGGCGACGAAATCGGTATCGGGCGCATCGGTCGCGACGTGCAGGGTGACCATGACAGGTCCAGTGACCTCCAGTGGCCGCTCCAGCGTTTCCGACGTAAAGACGAGCACATCGTCGCGGCGCTCCACCCATGCCTGGTCGAGCGGGCCAGAACGGTAGACGCTATGCATGAGCGTGGGGCCGCCAACGGTTGGCGTGGGGGTCCGCGGATCGTAGACATAGTGGTCGGCTGGCTCCGCGCCTGGTGGCGTCGGGCTTAGCGCGCCGTCGCCACTGACGCTGTTCGCGTGGCCGCCACCATGCAGATACCAGCGCTGCTCAGTCGCTTCGGCTGGCGGCCAGCTCTCGGCGGTCTTCCAGACGTTGGCTCCCATGACGAAATATTTCACTGGCGGCTGGCGGTCGAATGGTCCGGGGCGCTCGTTGAGGTAGCGATCAAAGAATTGAAGCTGCAAGCTCATCAGGTCAATCTGGTAGTCGAGCAGCGCTCCAGACGACGCCATGCCGAAATAGACATCGCCGAGCATGGGGGCGAAGTTGCCATGCGTCCAGGGACCGATCAGAAGATGCTGCCCCGGGCGCCCACGGCGACGCATCTCGGAGAAGTTCCGGATGGTTCCCTTCAAGAAGATGTCATACCAGCCGCCGATGTGCAGCATGGGCATCTCGATGTTGTCATAGTTCTGAGGACCATGGAGTAGGCCGTCGAAGTCGCCTGTGTCACGCGCTCGAATTGTATCGGCCAGTGGCTCGTTGAGGTCGAGCGCGATCAGTGGCTCGAACTGATCGAGCGGCAGCGCATGGTAGCCTCGCGTCGGGAGGGAGTCGTACGAGCTGACCATGCCGTAGACGGCTTTGCCGAGCGTCTGTGGATCGTTCCCGTGGCGGCGAACGATCTGCCCCAATCCTTGCTGCAAGAGCCAGCTCGCCTGCACTCCCCACTCCAGCACGCCGTCGCGCAGCGCTGTTTCTTCGGCGTTGGCCCAGGTGATCATTGGCGCCATCGCGCGTAGTTCGGGCGCCCCGGCCGCCATCCACTGTGTTTGACCGAAATATGAGGCGCCGTACATGCCCACCTGGCCATTCGAGCCGGGAAGACGCGCGGCCCATGCGACACTGTCTACGCCATCCTCACGCTCGTGCTTGAAGGGATACCATACGCCCTCTGAGGTGAACGTACCGCGTACGTCCTGCACGACAACGATGAAGCCTCGCCGCGCCGCCTGAGCGGGATCGAGAATGCTCGATCCGAGTGCGAGATCTTTGCCATAGGGCAGACGAGTCAGCAGTACGGGATACGTCCCTGCTCCCGCGTCATCTGGACGAAACACATTGGCGCGCAGAGTCACGCCGTCGCGCATCGTCGCTGGAACGTCATATTCAGCCTTCACCGTGACGGATGGACGAGCATTCATGCTGTGCAGCCCTCCTCGTCGAGCATGCCGCTTGCGCTAGCAGGCGCGCCGCGCTGAGATCGTCATGAGCAATGCAGGGAAAGCGCGAAAATACAAAGAAAATAGAAGGACGGCTCGACTTCGAGCCGTCCCTGTGCGCGGAGCGCCTGACGCCCGGTTAGACGAGCTGTGCGAACTTCGCGAAGAACTGGTTGATCTGGCTCTGGACCATCGGCTTGGCCATGCCCTCGAACGCCGCCAGCGGACCACTGACCGTGCCAACCGCACTGTAGGTCAGGGTGGAACCAGAGCCGTTCGGCGCGATGTCCACCGTGCCATTCGCTGAGACGACGCTGCGATTCAGCGAAAACTTCATGTGGCTCGGCGCGCTGTTCTCATCCACCGCCACGGTCACGGTGCGGGTGCCACCGATCGGGCCAAGGTTTGGCAGCGTGACCGTCGCCGTCACGGAGTTGTCCGCCCACTGGACGTTCTGTAGGCCGGCTGCGCTCTGCAAGACCGACGGATTGTGCAGCGCGTCCCAGACTGCCTGCGGACTCGCGGAGAAGTTCTGGCTACCACTCAGTTCCATTGGAAAAGAATCTTCCCTTCCTGCAAAATTGACGACCGATGTGCGCATCGCTAGAGCCGCGCACGCCTAGCAAATGGCGTGGCCGACGCGCTTTCGTCCATACGTTGGTGAGGCTGGATGCCTGTCACCGCGGCCATTATACGGGGCGCATCATGTCTGCGCAAGCGCATAAGACGTGACAGGCGAACATGACCTGGCCAGGGGCAGGTGTGACCATGCCGCGCTGCATTCACTTCACACCGAAGGCGTGGCGCCACCGTCAATGACGATGTCTTCGCCAGTCAGACTTGGGCAGAGGTCAGAGACGGCGAGCAGCGTCATATTTGCGATCTCAGCCATGCTGACATGGCGCCCGGTGGGGATGCTGCGGGCTTCGCGCTGGAGCGCCGCCGCGACGTCGATATGTTGGGCATTGGCCTGCATCTCTATGCTGCGGCTGAGCCGCTCGGTGAGGGTCCACCCTGGACTGATGGAGTTGATGCGAACGTTGTGGCGAGCGAGTTCGCGGGAGATGCCGCGCGTGAAGTTGACGAGCGCGGCGTTGACCATGCTCCCGGCGATGAAGTCGCTGGAGGGCGTGCGGGCCGCTGTGCCGACGATGTTGACGATGCGCCCGTCACCACGCTCGATCATATGCGGCGCGATGGCCCGCACCAGGCGCACATACCCAAGCCCCTTCACCTGCCAGGCGTCCTGAATGTCGGCGTCGTCCATGGTGAAGAACGCGCCGGACTTCGTGCGTGAGGCGGAATTGATGAGGATGTCAATGTGCCCCATGCGCTGAATCGCCTCAGTGGCGACGCGCTCTACCTCGCCGAGCAGGCTGAGATCGGCGACGATGGCGTGCGCCGCTGGTCCGTCGCTGGTAGCGCCACGCAGATCACGTATCGTCTGATCGAGGCGAGCACGGGTTTGGCCAACCACAGTGACAGTGACGCCTTCATTGTGCAGCGAGCGGGCGATCTCGCGGCCAATGCCCTGGCTAGCGCCGGTAACGAGTGCCGTCTTGCCGCGAAGCCCATAATCCATAGCGTTTTGGCCGCGTGACACGCCTCGCCATCGAGGGTTCGCGCGACTATCTCCTTTCGCTCGCTCGCAAACTCGCGTTTGCCACTCCCCAGGCCACGCGGCCGGTAGGTCAGGCCGCTAACGACCCGACTCTGAAAGTATACCGAGGCCACTATCACCCTGCAAGCGCGGTCCACTAGACCGTCGCGCCGTCTGGTTGCGCAAAGTGAGAACATTCGTGCTACATTTCTATTGACACGTCGCCTGGCGTGCTGCTACACTGTAGAACGACAGTTCCATACATGCCACTGGGCGCCAAAAGTGGCGGCGTTCGCCGCTTGCGCCGTCTCAATATGAGCTGAGGGAGCTCCAGGGAGCGAAGTCAATGGACAGCAGGTTGAGCGAGCCGCAGGCGCGCATACTCGAGTTTATTGTCGAGTATATCAGGCAGGAAGGGCGCCCGCCCACCTATCGCGAGATTGGGCAGGCGGTTGGGATTGGCTCGACCGGCCATGTGGATCATCATCTCACGGCGCTTGAGCGGAAGGGCGCTATCGAGCGCGTGCGCGGCAAGAGCCGGGGCATCCGGGTGCCCGATAGCCATACGGGTGGCCTGCATGTGGTCGGAGCCATCGCCGCTGGTGTTCCGCTCGACTATTATCCCGACGCTGAGCAGGAGACGATTGATCTGGGCGCCCACACCTCTGGACGAGCGTATGTCCTCCTCGTCAAAGGCAATTCGATGATCGATGATCACATTGCCAATGGCGATTACGTGCTGATTGATCCTGATGCGCCTGTTCAAAACGGCGACATCGTGGTAGCCACGCACGTCAACGCGACGACCGACGGCGGAGCCGCTACCCTCAAGCGGCTGTATCGGGAGCAGGGTCGTGTGCGTCTGCAGCCTGCCAACGCCGCCATCGAGCCGATCATCATTGGCTCGGATGAATGGGACCGTGAGTGGACTGTTCAGGGCAAGGTTGCCGCGGTGTATCGCCGCTGCTAGCGTCTGCTCGCGTGCTCGTCTCCGCGCCGCCATGTCGCGCTGTCGTCTAGCCTGACCGTTTGTAACGGGCCTATGGGGCTGCGCCGCGTCTGTCACACTATTGGGCGCCTTGCTTGCCTCTCCCTTTGCGCTATGCTACGCTCACCACGGCGCCTTTTCTGCTGATGCTACTGTGCCGGTGGAAGGCGCCACTGGCGCGCGTCACATCCGTACGACCGGCGCGCGACTGGCGGCATGACTCACGTGAAAGGGACTAGCAGGTGGTACTCGCGACGTTGGAGGAGACCCTCTTCAACCTCATCAGCCACTGGTATATCTCCACTGGCTATCTCGGCATCATCCTGGCGATGGCGTTGGAGAGTTGCTGTATTCCTCTGCCCAGCGAGATTGTGATGCCTCTCGCCGGTTTCTTCGTGGCCACCAGCGCGGCGACCGCGACGGGAAGGCTCTCGCTCATTGGGGTCTCACTGGCGGGCGCCGCGGGCTGTCTGCTGGGCTCGGCTGTCGCGTATGGCATTGGCGCCTCGGGTGGTCGACCGCTGCTCCTGCGGTACGGTAAGTACATCCTGATCTCTCGAACGGACTCTGATCGCGCAGACCGCTGGTTCGCAAAATATGGGTCGCCAGTCGCGTTCTTCTCACGCTTGCTGCCAGTCATCCGCACGTATATCTCGCTGCCGGCGGGCGTTTCGCGGATGAACTTTAGCAAGTTCATGCTCTACACGTTCCTTGGCTCGCTTCCGTGGACGTTCGCGCTTGCCTACGTCGGGTACGTGTTTGGTCCGGCGCTCCAGCAGAAGATGGCTTCGCTCAGCAACGTCTTTCACGGACTCGACATCATCATCATCGCGATCGTGGTCGCCGCGGCCGGGTTCTATGTGTATCGCCACTTGAAGCACAATCGTCAGGCCGAGCAGTCCGGCGGATCGAGCCTCGATCCGGTGGATCAGCCGACGATGCCCTATCGGAAACTCTAATTGGTCCATTCCCTGACGTCGTATTCAGTCCCAGCCGCGAACGCGCGGCTGGGATTTTCGGTTATGCGCCACCGCGCGTCAATGAAGTCGTCGTCAATGAAGTCAATGAAGTCAATGAAGTCAATGACGGCGTGACGAACCAACGCCGACCGCGCGGCCTGTCGTTGTAGGTGTAGTTGTAGGTGAAGTGGAGCGCGCTGTTTTGCGCGAAGCGAGGCATCAATATGGCGGAAAACGACAATCTTGCGATTCCTCATGTCGACACCTCGCCGAGGCGGCGACGGTTCGTTCGCATCGGTGGGTTTACCCGTTTTCTGGAATCCACGGATTCGCTGGTCTATGCGCTGGTTGGCGCGAGTTTCCTGATTGCGGCGCTGTTTTCGCTGTGCTATAGCATCGTGAAATTCGTATTCACCCTGATCGACACGCCAACATCGAATCTGTCCGATGTCTTCACTGGCGTGAATACAGGACCAGCGCTGATCAACTTCGTCAGCGACCTGCTGCTGACATTGATCATCATGGAGGTGCTCGGCACCGTCGTGCACTACTTGCGTACCCGCGCGACCTCGCTGAAGCCGTTTCTATTCATCGGCATCATATCCGCGACGCGAGGCGTGCTCGCCGTTGGCGCGCGGCTCTCCGTCGCGGACTTTCAGCAGTTGAGCACCACCAACGCGACTGAGTTTCGCTACTCCATGATCGAGCTGGCTGTCAACGCCGGCGTCATCATCGCGCTGGGACTGGCGTTGCGCCTGATCGGCCGCTTCCTCGATGACGAGCCATCCCAGCGCGCGCCTGAGCCACTAGCTGAGTCGTAACGGCTGCACCTCGTACCAGTTGCGCCCAGCCTTCATCTCGACTTTCACCGGAACGCTGAGAGTCAGCGCGCTCACCATGCACTGGCGCACCAGGTCAACGACCTCGGGGATCTCCCCATCGGGCGTCTCCAGCACGAGCTCATCATGCACTTGCAAGATCATGCGAGCGCGCAGTTTGCGCTCACGAATCGCGTCGTCGAGATGAATCATGGCGATCTTGATCATGTCGGCGTTTGTGCCCTGAATCGGCATGTTGATAGCCTCACGCTCCGCCGCCTGACGCTGCGCGACCTGGAGTCCAGCCATGTCAGGCATGTACCGCTTGCGGCCCAGCAGCGTCTGGACGAAGCCTTCGGTGCGCGCCTGAAAGAGCGTGTCTTCGACGTACTTGCGGACGAGGGGGAACGTCTTCTCGTAATTGCGAATGAACTCCGCCGCCTCGCTATTGCTCATGCCCGTCACCCGCGCCAGCCCGAACGCCGATTGGCCGTACAGCACGGCGAAGTTCACCGTCTTGGCCAGGCGGCGCTGATCGGGTGTCACATCATCCAGCGCGACCTTGAAGAGCTGCGATGCGGTAGCAGAGTGAATGTCCTCGTCTTCCTCGAAGGCTGAGACGAGGCTCGGCTCATGCGTGATGTGCGCCAGAATGCGCAGCTCGATCTGCGAGTAGTCGGCGGCGAGCAGCTGCATGCCAGGGTCCGCGAGAAAGGCTCGGCGAATGCGGCGACCGACCTCCGTGCGAACGGGGATGTTCTGCAGGTTCGGATTGGATGAGCTGAGCCGGCCAGTGCTAGCGATCGTCTGGTTGAACGAGGTGTGTACGCGGTGCGTGTCTGGCTCCATGAGCTGCAACAGTCCATCGACGTACGTTGACTTCAGCTTGGAGAGCTGGCGATATTCGAGCAGGTTATCCACTGCGGCGTGCATGCCGCGCAGATTCTCAAGCGACTCCGCATCAACCGAGTACCCTGTCTTGGTGCGGCGGCTGGCGGGCAGCTTGAGCTCAGCGAACAGGACATCGCCCAGCTGTTTGGTTGAGTTTACATTGAACTGGTGCCCAACGGCGTCATAGATGTCGGTTTCGAGCGCGCGCAGTTGCGTGTCCAGCTCGCCTCCCAGCCGCCGCAGGAACTCGGGATCGAGCAGGATGCCCGCGATCTCCATCCGTGCGAGGACTGGAACGAGCGGCGTTTCGACGTCGTTCATGAGCGCGTCCAGCTCGCGCGCGCGCAGCTGCGGTTCCAGCGCATAGTAGAGCCGTAGCGTCATATCGGCGTCGGCTCCGGCGTACTCCGCCGCGTCACGCATGGGAACCTGCGCCATCGTGATTTGCTGCTTGCCTGTGCCGATGAGGTCGGTGATGGGTGTCATGATGACGCCGAGCAGCTCGAAGGCCATGTCTTTCAGGCCGAGTCCGCGTCGCCCAGGGTTGAGGAGGTAGGCGGCGATCATCGTGTCGTAACGCAGCCCTTCCACCCAGACGCCGTGGCGCGCCAACGTGATCATGTCGAATTTGGCATTATGCCCGACCTTGCCCGTCGCTGGGTCCGTCAGCGCCGGACGCAGGATGTCGAGCGCTTCGGCGACGGGGAGTTGTGGGCCAGGTTCTTCACCGCTCGCGTCGACACGATGGCCCACCGGGACATAGTATGCCTCGCCCGCGCCCATCGCGAAGGAGAGGCCGACAATGTTGGCGTGATGCTCGTCGGCAGCGTCCGTCTCCAGATCGAAGGAGAATATGTCAGCGCCTCGCAGCGCGTGGGCCAGGGTTTGCAGCGCCGCGCGCGAGGTGATCATCATAGTGTTCGTCCCGCCCGTTGGCGTGACGCTCGGGCGGCGCATAGGCGGGACAAGCGGCACGCCAAGCGTGGCGTCTCCGGACTCGGCGAGCGCCTCCAACTCATCCTGCGCAAAGAGGTTGAGCTGTGCGGGCGCTACCGCCGTGAGGTCAATGGCGTCACCATCAGTTGCCTCTAGCGCGTCTGGCTTGACGCTCACATCTGGCGGCGACTCCACTGCCGAGGAGGCGGGCGCGGCGCGACGTGGCAGCCGATCGACGAGGCTATAGAACTCAAGCTCGCGAAACAGGTTCAGCACGCGCTCAGGATCGTAGTCGAGCGCGTGCGCGCTCGCAAGGTCGAGCGTCACTGGCGCGTCGGTAACGATGGTCGCCAGGTACTTGCTCTGGATGGCGATGTCGCGATGCTCGGTCAGATTCGCGCGCACACGAGGAGGCAGCTCATCGAGATGGGCCAGGATGTTTTCCAGCGTGCCATAGTCCTGGATGAGCTTGGTCGCAGTCTTTTGTCCGATGCCAGCGACTCCGGGAATGTTGTCCGACGTGTCACCGACGAGCGACTTGTAGTCGACGATGTGCGGCGGATCAAAGCCGTAGCGCTCGCGAACACTGTCGACGTCGTAGTAGTCGAAGTCGCCGCGCCGTGGCGAGCGCGCGAAGGTCACCCGGACGTGCTCGTTGACCAGTTGCAGCGTGTCGAGATCGCCCGTGACGATGACGACATCGGTTCCCTGGCTGGTCGCCTGCAGTGCGATGGTACCGAGCACATCATCGGCCTCGAAGCCATCAGCCTCGTAGATCGGAATGTTGAACGCTTGCACGACTTCGCGCACACGGGGGAACTGCGCTCGCATCGATTCAGGCAGCGACGGGCGATGCGCCTTATAGGGCGCGAAGTCCTTGTGGCGAAAGGTCGGTGTGGGCCGATCGAAGGAGACGGCGATGTATTCTGGCCTGATGTAGCGGAAGAGGTCGAGCAGGATGCGCGTGAAGCCGAAGACCGCGTTCGTCGCCTCACCAGAGTTGGTGCTCATCTCGTCGGGATATGCGTGGAAGGCGCGATGAAAGAGCGCGTGGCCGTCGAGCAGGGTCAGCGTGCGCCGTGCGCTAGCGGTTTCATCGGTCATGCGTGGTCCTCATATTCATCTAGTCGGTGTGTTGTCGTGCGTGGCAGCCGCAGAAACGCGCCCAGTCCTCCGCTTTGCGCGGCGGGATGGTCACATCTGCTGTCGTTATACTACTTCCCGCTACGTCCAGTGGGAACGGACATGAGCGGACGCGTCGCTAGCGCCCGCGCATGCGCATGAGGGCCTGGGCGCGAAGCCGCCGAGCAACGGAGGCAGCCGTGGAGGGGGCGCGGCGCAGTCGGCGCATGATCGCGGCGGTAAGACCCACACGGCTTCGGTCATAGAGCGCTGGAACGCCGTCGGTCTCGCTGGGCGTGAGCGGATCGCCCCAGCGCTCGCGCGCATACAACGCGCCGACCTGCTCGATCTCCAAGCGACGCTCCGGCGCGACGTTGGCAAGCTGGCGCGCATAGGCGCGCGGGGTCTGCGATGGGCGCGGAGCCGCTCCGGCCCAGACTCCCAACAGGATGAGGCGAGCAAAGCTTGCCGCGGCCGGTGAGTATGCGCGGAAGAGCGACCGCCACCACAGCCACAGCGCGGCTATGACCAGCAAGGCCACGAGCAGCGCGATGAAGATGCCTAGCCCAACTCGCGCCAAGCCGCTGTTCTGAATCGAAGTGCGAGGCGTGCCTGTCGAGTCTGGATTCTGCTGGCGGCTGTCGTGCGGTGTCGTGGAAGCTTTGGCGCCGGGGTTGGTCGTAGGACCGGTAGTGACGCCGCCACCAGCCGTTTGAGGCCGGAAGAACGGTGTGAAGCTGGCGGTTGGCTCGAAGTTGATCCAGCCGTACTTGCCAAAGTAGACCTGGGTCCAAGTGTGCGCCTGCGAGCCGCGCACAATGTAGGTATGTGTCTTCTCGTCGAAGGAGCCGCCAGTGTAGCCGCTCACGACGCGCGTTGGCATGCCGAGCGAACGGCCCATCAGCGCCATCGCCGATGCGAAGAAGGTGCAGAAGCCTTCCTTCCGCTGGAGGAACCAGACAGTCGAGTCTTTGCCCGATGGCGGATTTGGATTGTGCGCGTTGTAGGTGAACGTGCGCAGGTAGTCCTGCAGGGCGACGGCCGCCTGGTACATGTTTGGCGAGCCTTTTGTGACCTGTTGCGCGGTTGTCGCGACGAGGTCGCTGATGGGCGGCTGTTGTGGCAAGTATTCGTTGAGAATCGGCTGCGGATAGACATTCTGTCCGGCGGAGGCGGCCTGCTGCGGGTAAGGGATCGCGTCGAGCTGGTTCACGCTCGCGTTCGAGACGTAGCCCGTCGCTAAGTAAGCGTCTCTGACACCCAACGGACGCTGCGAAAGCCAGCTCACTGGCTCATGAGTGAGCACGCTCACCTGTGAGGCGCTGGGAATCGAGAAACTGGCGGCGCTGCTGCCGGGCGCGAGAATGTACCGCTCGCCGCCAGCGGGAACCGCATCGAAGATGATGCTGTACGTGTCGAGTTGGTACGAGTTCGTCGAAGCCGGCTGGCTCTGTTTCGCCGCGTACGACTGATCAGTCGTTTGAGCGCGTGTCCAGTTGTCCAGCCCGTCGTAGTTGGAGAATGTTTCCGTGATGAGATATTGCGATGGGTCATTCTGGAGCGGATTCGTGATCGTATAGTGCAATATCTGGGTGCTGGGAAGGTCTACGTTGCCCACCAGGGGGAGATTGGAGCTGAAGAAGCTGAGTCCTCCCTGGCCGCGTCCACCTACGCCAGAGAAGAGGTTTTGCATGCGGGTTTCGACGGCGGCGAGTGGGCTGTTATTTGAGTTCCAGTAATTGACGAGCGCCGGATCTGGCTGCGCAATTGGCAGGAGGTTTGGCAGTAGCGCGACGATGACGGCGAAGATCGCGCCCGCTTGCATGAAGTCCCATCCGAGATCTGGCGAGAAACGTAATCCCGCACGCCGCCAATGGCGCACATTCTCGGCGAGGGTGAAGCGCACGAGGAGGAGCAGCGTCAGCACGAGGAAGACGATCAGGAAGTAGAATTCGTCGTTGGTCGTCTGGTTGAGGTTGATCATCAGGACGACGGCGTTGGCGACGACCGCGAGCCAGGGACGGCGGGCATGAAAGACGAGCCACATCGTCATATACGCCAGCAGGAAGGTGAGCGTCGTCAGGAAGAGCAGGAAGACACTGTTGTCGGCGCTGCTGCCATTAGGCGTGAACGCGCGCTGGAACCAGACGACGGTGTTGCGCAGAAGTTGTAGCCGGGCGCCGCCGAGCGCGGTGTTCGCGGTGATCTGGAACGCGCCTGCGACGCCTACGATGGTTGCGATGGTGTGCATCAGGCCGTTCGAAATCAGGTTTTGCTGTGTTGCGATGTAGCCGAGGAGAATGCCCACCGCCATCGCGCCCGTCAGTGTATCGAGTCCGGAGGCCCACACTGGCTGCACAGACTGTACGCTAACAACTGTAATGTAGATGATGAGCACGGTGAGCGCCAGGGTGAGCCAGCCATCGCGCGGGGCCAGGTAGAAGCGCGGCGTGGTACGCGACGACTCCCCCACGCTCGCGCTACGTTGCGCGACGTCTGTCGTTGTTCGCATGGTAAGAACGCCTCCCCTCGGCGAGTGTGCTATGGGCTATCGCAGGACCGGAGTGCGGGTTGTCGGGGCGCTGCTCTCCAGCACACGCGCCAGCGCATCGCCACGTCGGACGGAGATCGTCGGGATGCCGACATCGTCGAGGGCATCGACAACGCGTGAGATACCGCCGCGACTGTCATCAAATGAGCTGGGATCAAGAGTCACTACCGCGGGCCGGACGCCGCGCCGCCGCAGACGACCCAGCCGCTGTTCCCAGTCGAGCTCGGTGGAGGGTGTGACGACGATCAGCGCCGTGTTGCGCGCGAGTTTCATCTCCAGCTCGCCGAGCGCGGCGGCGAGTGTGACGTGGCGGTCGGCGCGGACGATGGCCAGCGCTTCGAGCATACGATCGAGCTGACGCTCACCGCGATCCAATGGCAGCGAGACGCCGCTTGGACCAGGCGTCTCCAGTGCGACAGCCAGCTCACGGTGGCGCAGGAAGAACGCGGCAAGGCTGGCGGCGATGGTCACGCCATACTCCTCAGTCGAGCTATCCTCTGTTCCCGCCTGCGCATCCTTATCGAGATCCAGCAAGATGACGATGTCAATGGTGGGGTCGAGATCAAACTCTTTGACCATCATCTGTCCGTGCCGCGCGGTGCTCGCCCAATGGATGCGCGTGAGCGCGTCACCGGGCAAATAATTGCGCACCGTGACCACATTCGTCGTGACCTGAAGCGACCGCTGGGAGCCTCGTCCACGGCCAGGCATGACGCCCGGAAAAAGCGGGAACGCGCGCAGG
>DASQSS010000260.1:0-9751 GCA_035642255.1 Ktedonobacterales bacterium
GCCGACACCAATCCCGCCGACGCCGACTCCGGCTCCAACCGGTGGCCTGACCAACGGCGGCTTCGAGACGGGCACGTTCAGCGGCTGGACGACCTCGGGCGCGGCGACCTCCATCAGCACGACCGCGCATAGCGGCTCGTACTCGGGCATGGCGGGCAGCACGTCGCCTACAAACGGTGATAGCTCGATCAGCCAGACCTTCACCGTACCAGCTGGCTCGGCGAACCTGAGCTTCTGGTACAAGGTCGTCTGCCCGGATACCGTCACCTACGACTGGGCGACGGCGACGCTGAAGGACAACACGTCCAACACGACGACTACGATGCTGGCGAAGACCTGCACGAATACCGGGGCATGGGTACAGATATCGTCGGCGGTAACTGCCGGACATTCGGTGACACTGACCCTCACCAGCCACGACGACAACTACAGCGGTGACCCGACGTACACACTCTTCGACGACGTCGCGACCTCGGCGCCTGTCACAAATCCGGTCTCGAACCCAGGCTTCGAGACGGGCACGTTCAGCGGCTGGACGACCTCGGGCGCGGCGACCTCGATCAGCACGACTGCGCATAGCGGCTCGTATTCTGGTCGGGCGGGCAGCACATCGCCCACGAACGGTGATAGCTCGATCAGCCAGACCTTCACGATGCCGAGTGGAAGCAGCAAGGTAAGCTTCTGGTATCAGGTCGTCTGCCCTGACACCGTCACCTATGACTGGGCGACGGCGACGCTGAAGGACAATACGTCCAACACGACCACGACCATCCTGGCGAAGACCTGCACCAACAATGGCACATGGGTGCAGGTGTCGGCTGGGGCGACCGCTGGTCATTCGGTGACGTTGACCCTCACCAGCCACGACGACAACTACACTGGTGATCCAACCTACACGCTCTTTGATGACGTTTCGGCGAGCTAGCGCGAGCCGACAAGCGGAGGGGATGGCCGGCGACGGCCGTCCCTTCTTCTTTCTTTCCCTACGGAACCTATTTCCCCAGATGCGCGTCGTCAGAGAGAGATGTATGATGAATCCAGAAACAGGGAGGTGACTCGCATGCCTTGGTGGACCTTTGGACGCCTCCTGCGCGGCGTTGTGATATCGCTGCCAGCGATTGGCCTTGTGGCATGCGGGCTGGCGGCGCAAGGGAATGGACCAGGTGGCGTCACGGGACCGACACATGGGGTCAGCGTGGAGGTGGGCGCAACCACCTACGCGGCGACTGAAACTATCACAGTGATCGTGCGCAACGCGCTCGGCGCCAGCATCATCGCGACCGACCATCAGACGTCATGTACCATCGTGCAATTGCAGATCGAGACGAATGGCTCGTGGCAGAATCAGGGCGGCTGCGCGCTTGGGACGGCTACTCGTCAGATTGTCCTGGAGGCTGAAAGTAATACACCCGTCACGGTCGCGCCAGGCGCTGGACAAATCAAGGTGAAGCCCTGGCCCGCTGGCTCCTACCGTGTCGCCTTCACGTATCGGACAGGCTCCGTGGCGACGCCGGGTCCAAGTGAGACGGTCTATTCACAGACGTTCACCGTCAGCTAGCTCTGTCGCGCTGCCGACAGTCGGGCAGGTGTACCCCGGGCGCGCGCTCGCTCGTTTGGAGTGTGACGGCGTAAGACGGTCGGAGAGCGAGCGGCGAAGCTCCTGTGGATGGGCGAATCATCGCAGGTGAAGGAAGCCACCAGCCCTGACTGGAACGGGTGTGGTGGGGTCACGGTTCATTTGACAGGCCCCATGCGCTCAGATATACTGCGCCAGAATACGCTTTCTATATAAGCGTCGTTACCGACACGCCATGGCTGGCGCGTGACACGCAGGGGCGCCCCCTGTGACCGCAAAGCCGCATCGGCGCTGCGGTCACCCTGGGTACGTCACCACCGTGAGCGAGGCGCAAGCGATGCGCGTAGCGACCCGTTGGCGCCCAGGACTTCTAGCGAGGGGGCTTGTCTCCATGCGCGGCAACACTGTCCGCTCCATCCTCTTTCTCGTATTCATCCTCCTCCTGGGGGCGGGCGCGGCCTATGTGGATATGCCCAATACACCCGGCATCCACATTGGCAGTTACAAGAACTCTCTCCAGGTCAAGCAAGGCCTCGACCTCAAGGGCGGCATCCAGATCGTGCTGGAAGCCAGCTGCCCATCTGACCAGCCCAAGTGCGACATCGGCGCGCTGCTGCCAGACGCCCTCAATGCCGTGCAGAAGCGTGTGTCGGGCGGACTTGGTGTGAATGACTCCGTTGTGCGCCAGCAGGGCAGCAATCGCATCCTCGTCCAACTGCCGGGCTTGCAGGATACGCAGCAGGCGAACCAGCTGCTTGGTAAGACCGGCAAGATGGAGATCATCGATACCGCCGGCACGCCGCTGGCCGTTGGCACGACGGTGACACCGGGGCAGTACAAAGTCGTCTTCACTGGCGCGCAGCTAAACCCGAACTCGATTCAGGCGACGCTCGACCAGAACAATGCCCCCATCGTCACGTTCGAGTTCCAGGGGGCGGCGCGCTCAGCCTTCGCGACGTATACCCGTGACAATGTTGGTGGCTACCTGACCGTGGCGCTCGACAACTCCGTGATCGAGTCGGCGCAGATCCAGAGTGAGATCGATGGCCAGGGCCAGATCACTGGCATCGGGAGCATCACGAACGCGCAAGACCTCGCGACGCAGCTCAAATATGGCGCGTTGCCTCTGCCGCTGGCGATTGTGAGCGAGCAGCAGCTCGCCGCGACGCTCGGCCAGCAGGCGATCGAGTTCAGCATCCGCGCGGCGCTGATCGGCCTTGGGCTGGTCGTCCTGTTCATGCTGATCTACTATCGGCTGCCCGGATTGCTGGCGGACGTGGCGCTGGTGCTCTACGCGCTCTTCATCTTCGCGGTCATCAAGCTGCTCGGCGTGACCCTCTCGCTGCCAGGCATCGCCGCGATGGTGTTGACCGTCGGTATGGCGGTTGACGCGAACATCCTGATATTTGAGCGCATGAAAGAGGAGTTACGCGCTGGCCGCACGATGGCATCGGCGATTGATCTCGGCTTCAAGCGCGCATGGCCCTCCATCCGCGACTCGAACGCCTCGACGATCATCACCGGCGCTATCCTGTACTGGTTCGGCAGCAACTTCGGCGCGACGATCATCGTCGGATTTGCGACCAACCTCATCATCGGCGTGCTGCTCAGTCTGTTCACCGCCGTGGTGGTGACCCGCAACTTCCTGAATCTGCTGCTCTTCTCGGGCATCGCGACGCATCCGGCGCTCTACTCGCTGCCGGCTGATGCGCTCAAGGTGGCGCGCTACAACCCGCAGTTGCGTAGCACGCCACGACGCCCCTCTGTGGTCGCGCCAACCGGGGCGGCCGTAGACCTGAGCGAGGATGACGTGGACGACGAGGCGCTGGCGGGTGTTGGCGCGGGCGCGAACGGCGCGAAGCCCGATACGGCGCGGATGGCCGAAGAGCAGACCGGGGCGGAGGAATAGACTGTGTATCACCTGACACGTTACAAGTACTGGTTTTTCCTGGGCTCCGGCCTCATCATCATTCCGGGGCTGCTCGCGCTGATCTTCTGGCATCTGAACCTGGGCATTGACTTCACCAAGGGCGACACGATCAGCCTGCGCTTCGCGCACCGCGGCGTGACGACCGCCGAGATTCAACAGACCTTCGAAGGTCCTCCTGCGCATGCGCAGGATGTGCAGGTCTATTCCGCGACCGATACGGCTGGCGCGATTCCCGCCGCGAACTACGCGTTCATCCAGTTTAGCCGTCCGATCGGCAAGCAGGAAGAGGCGACCGTGCTGGCGCGGCTGGCCGACGCGAAGTACAAGCTGCCGCCCGCGCACAAAGACCATACGATGTACACGATTCCGAGCGTGAACGGCAAGCCGCAAACCGCGCTGATGGTCGTGTACTTCGATAGCAAGGTGTCGGCCGCGAGCGTGACAGCGGCGCTGCAGAATCTGCCGAACACCGACGCGGCGCCCGTGACCACGACTAGCTCGGCGACGCCCACGGCGACATCAGCGGCGACCACGACTCCAGCAGCGACGGCCACCGCGACGGCGACGCCGACAACGGGCGCAACGACCGGACAGTCGTTCCCTGTGACGGTCACGAGCGTGGATCTGGGCGCGAACGCGCAGACATTCCAGGTCAACACGCAGACCTTCCTGAATGGTCCGCGGCTCGACAACATCGTGGCAGGACTGGGCGCCAAGTATGGCCCGGTCTACGTGCAGAGCGTGAACGAGGTTGGTCCGTCTATCGCGTCTGAGACGGCGCGCAACGCGTTGTTCGCCGTGCTGCTCGCCTCCCTGTTCATCCTGCTCTACATCGGCTTCGCCTTCCGCAAGGTCGGCAGCCTCGGACGTTCGTTCCGCTTCGGCGCGAGCGCCATCATCGCGCTGCTGCACGACGTTCTGGTCGTCTTGGGTCTCTGGGCGATCTTTGGCGAGCTCTTCAACTTCAAGGTCGATACGCTGTTCCTGACGGCGATCCTGACCGTCATCGGCTTCTCAGTGCACGACACGATCGTGGTCTTCGACCGCATTCGCGAGAACCTGTCGCGCCGCACATCGGAGTCGTTCGAGACGATCGTGGACGCCAGCCTGATCCAGACGATGTCGCGTTCGCTGAATACGTCACTGACGGTTATCTTCACCCTCTCGGCGTTGAGCCTCTTTGGCGGCGCGAGCATCCGTGAATTCACACTGGCTCTGCTGATCGGCATCGCGTCCGGCACGTACTCCTCGATCTTCAACGCCAGCATGATTCTGGTGGTGTGGGAGAAGAAGGAGTATCGCAACTGGTTCGGGCGCGGCAAGCAGTCTGGCAAGACGTCAGCCAAGCCACAGCGCCGCGAGCTGGCCGGGACCCGCGCCTAATCTGGCCCAGTATCCGAGACATACGCGCAGACAGTCCTCTCTCCCCACCGGAGAGGGGACTTCTATTTGCGCTGAGCGCGCGGCATGTCGGCATACTGTAAACGCGCATTCTGGACAACAGCGCCGCGTGGCTGGCGGTTGAAACCGCGCCTGGATGGCCTGTGGGCGGCGACGTCCGTCTCCCAGGCGCGACTCAGGCACCAGCGGGTTTCTCCAGAATTCGCGTTATGAAAGGCCTGATGTCTGCCATCCAGCCACCATCGAGCGGGAAGGAGTGAGGGGATGTCGTCGAGCACGAGCAGCGCGCCACAGCATGATCTGTATGATGTGATCGTGGTCGGAGCGAGCTTTGCCGGGTTGAGCTTCGCGAGCGTCGCCGCCGCGCGCGGCTTGCGCACACTCGTGCTGGAGCGCGACCCCATCGTTGGCGGTGTCGTGCGTACAACGGGCATCCTCTTCAGCGATGTGCTCGACGTGATGGAGGTTCCCGAGCGCTACCTGATGAACGCCGTGCGGCGGCTGCGCATCCGCGCGTCTGGGACGGATACGGTGGCGGAGATCGGCAGCCAGGCCTATCGCTTCTACATGGCCGACGTGACGGGCCTGCTGCAATGGATGGCGGAACAGGCGCAGGGGCACGGCGCAGAGGTCATCTGCGGCGCGATGTTTCACGGCGCGACACGCGATAGTGACGGTACGATGCGCGTGACGTATCTGGCGTCTTCGGCTGCTCTGGATGGAGCGGACACGGCGTCTCGCTCTGTCGAGCTACGCGCGCGCATGCTGATTGGCGCGGATGGCGCTCGCTCGCGTGTGGCGCAGACGATGGACCTCGACCGCAATGAGCGCATGCTGGCAGGCGCGGAGTGGCTGGTGGAGGGGGTCGAGATCGAGCGCGACACGTTCTATCTGGTGATGGATGCGCAGCTTGCCCCCGGCTACTGTGTCTGGCTGGCGCCGCATGCGGATATCGCGGCATTTGGCGTGGCGGGCCGCCAGCGTGAGTTCAAGCCTAACGATTCACTGCGGGCGGCGCAGAGGGTGTTCGATGACGTGACAGATCTGAGCAAGATGCGCGTGGTCGAGCGCAAGGGCGGCAATATCCCCATCGGTGGGCGGCTCAAGCGTGTCTATCGTGACGATGCGGGCGGGCGGGCGCTGCTGCTGGGCGACGCGGCGGGCCTGTGCGGCGCGGCGACGGGTGGCGGCATCTATCCCGCGATCATCAGCGGCCGTCTGGCGGCGCAAGCGGTAGCGCAGGAGCTGCTGAACGGCGCGCCATCCGCGATGAAGATCTACCTGCGCACGTTGCCCCAGGCTGGTCGCCTCGGACCCTATCTCCAGATCGAGGACTGGATTCGTTTCGCGCTAGACCGCATGGCCACTAACGCCGACTGGCAGGCGCTGGTGAGCATCCTCGCCTCGCCAGACGGCAATCGCGTCGTGCGCTCGGCCTTGCTGGAGACGCCTATCATCGGCATGGACAAAACCTTCTTCAGCATGGCGCGCGGCATGTTCCTGCAGCATCCGCGCCTCTACGGCTCCGCTGTTCGCGCCGCCTGGCAGCGCCTGGCGATGCGGGCATAGGAATGGGCGCTGCCTCAACTGCCGGCGCCCACGCTCCCGCGACTATTTCAGCAGGAGCGTGGGCATGGTTGATATGGGGTCGCTTGCGGTGGAGTGTGCGAGCACCGCATAGCCTTCACCAGGGTCCCATGGAGCGTGTCAGACACCTCTCAAAAGAGAGAAGGGCAATCCACTCCGAACAGCTTTATCGTAGTGCCGCTGTAGCTCAGCGTCGCATAGCCGAAGGCGGTGGCGGAGCCGTCAACACTGACGGGAATGGTCGCGAAGTCGCCAATCATGGCGGGAGGAGTGAACGAGAAGGCGCTGATAGCCGTCGCGTTGGCCGACCTCCCTATCTGGTGAATTATCGCGTCGCATGTTGGCGATACCGGGACGCGCGCGACGGAGGTGAAGTGAGAGCTAACGCCGCCTTCACCGCTCCAGGTGACCGGGCCCACATGCAGAGTGAATGGCGCGCCTAACTGGCCCATCTCGCCCATTGGCGTGACTTCCACATCGATCGGCGGGAGGTATGCCGACGTCGGGAGATTGATCTTCGCGCCCTCTGGGGCTGCTACACCGCAAACGCCCGACTGGTCGCATTGTGTAGACGCAGAGAATCCCGCTCCGGTGGCCTGATCGAACTCGGAAAGGAAGACATCCACCCGCATCGATTGGGTGGTAGTGTTACCGGACCGTGTTGTCTGGGTGTAGAGGTTGATCGATATGTTCCATGAGATACCACTGTCCTGGCCGAAGTAATAGGCTGACGCCGATGGGCCGGACATGCTGAGACTGGTCGGCGCCGCGGCGAGCGCGGCAGGCGGTGGCGCCGTGACGGCGTACATGCCCACGCTCAGCAGCGCGGCGAGGGCGAGACGCAGGAACAAACGCTTCTGCATGATGTATCTCTCCTTGTGCTCTCCGTAGGTCACACCGGCCAGTGGGAGCGCAGCGGGCCACGCACTTTCGCGTGAGCCGATACGGTTGCAGCATTCCCCGTTCTGGGGCGCTATCTCATGCGTGGATAGCCAGAGGCGTCTCCGCTACGTCAAGAATAGGTACACATGCGCCGCTGTGCGCAGCGTGGTTATTTCCCCCTCCTTCACTTGGTCGAAAGTCCCCGTGTTAGTGTAGTGAGTCTGCATCGGGTTATCCAATCACAGCACGCGCGCTCCGCAGTCGAGGCGCCACGGAGACATCATATAAGGCAACCGAGGTCACAATGCGGTCACGATTGATGCGGAGCGTTGCAGACACAAGCATGCCCCAGAAACACATCGAAACGTGGTTCTGGGGCCCAGGTTGAGGCTAGTTCTCTCTACTATCGAGGGATATACTCGTCGAACCAGCCGACGATCTCGTTGAGGCGGCGCACGCGTGAGCGCGGATGACCCGTGCGCGAGAGGTCATGAGACTGCCCCTCGAAGATCACCAGGCGCGTCGTCTCGCCGCGATATTTGAGCGCGGTGTAGAGTTGCTGGCTCTGCTCCAATGGGCAGCGCAGGTCGTTGTCGCTGTGGATCAGCAGCAGCGGCGTGTGGATATTCTTGACGTAGTTGATCGGTGAGAAGCGCATCAGCCGGTCGAGGTCGTCCCACGGGGTCGCGTGCAGCTCATCAATCGCGAGCGACCAGCCGACGTCGCTCACGCCGAACATAGTCGCCATGTTCGTGACGGAGCGCATGGCGACGCCAGCCTTGAAGCGATCGGTGTGTCCAACCGCCCAGCAAGTCATGAAGCCGCCGTAGCTGCCGCCCGCGATGCCCACGCGGTTCGCGTCGATACCGCCCCGCGCGATGGCGACATCCAGTCCCGCCATGATATCGGCGAAGTCGTTCCCGCCCCAGTCATCGATGACAGCGCCAGAGAAGACGCGCCCATAGCCTGTGCTGCCACGCGGATTGACGTAGACGACGGCGTAGCCACGCGCCGCGAGCAGTTGAAACTCCAGGAAGAAGCTGTAGCCATACATCGCGGCTGGGCCGCCATGCACCTCCAGGATGGCAGGCAGCGACTGCTCGCGATCGGCGCCCGCTGGTCGCAGCACCCAACCCTGTAGCTCCCAGCCGTCAGCGCCCGCGAACGCGAACTCCTCCGGCTCAGCAATCTGAACCTCGGCCAACAATGTGGCGTTGACCTCGGTCAGGCGGCGCGGCGCTTCGTTCTCGCCTGTATGCAGTGACTGGCTGAAGATATCGCCTGGGATGGCAGGAGTGGAGATGCCCAGCGCCAGCGTCTTTGCCGCACGGTCGGCGGTGAAGGCGTAGACGTGGATGGCGCCCTGCGTGAGTGGGCTGGGCTGGCTGGAGCCATCCGCAGCGGCGGCGTAGACGTGGGTGGCGCCGCGCGCTGCGGCAAGGAAGAAGATGTCGCGGCTATCAGCGCTCCAGCCGAGATGGCCGCCGCCATGCGAGCTGCGCTGGTCGTCGATGCAGCTGTCGGAGCAGTCGGCATTGAAGTCGGCGCTGAGCAGACGCTGGCCTGGCTCACTCCGGTCGGCGGCAGTGACGTAGAGATCGGTATGGCCAACATGGTTGCGCCGAGGCCCCGCGATGAACGCGATCTGCGCGCCATCAGGCGCCCATGCGGGCGCGGCTGCGCCTATCGTCTCCTCGGTCAGACGCTTGAGAGCGCCGCTGACCAGATCGAGCGTCCAGACAGAGGCGGCAGGCCAGGCCCAGCGCTCGTCGCTGCGGTCCGAGGTGAAGGCGATGGAGCGTCCATCAGGCGCCCAGGTCGGCTCGCCATCATCCCAGTCGCCATCGGTCAACTGGCGTGGGTCGCCGCCAGCCACGGGAACGCTGAACAGGTGGGCGCGCAGTTCATAGGTAAAGCCTTCTCCGTCGAGCTTGTGCCAGAGGCGATCCACCGTTCGAACTCGGGGGAAGGTCTTGCCGTCGAGCGTGGCGTCTTCCACTTCCTGGTCGTCGCGCTGGCCAGTGTGCGCGCTGAAGGCGATTGTCGCGCCATCCGGTGACCAGGCGGCAGCGCCCGCTCCGTGGCGCAGGTGGGTTAGCTGCCGGGGTTCGCCGCCCTCCAGGGGCAGCAGCCAGATTTGTGATTGCGTCTTGCCTTTGTCGCGCTCCTCGCGAGACTTCGGCTGAGTCGGGGCAGCGGGTCCGCGCAGGAAGGCCAGTGTGCGGCCATCGGGCGACCAGCGCGGCGCATGGTCGCCGGGGCCGTTGGTCAGGCGGCGTGGCTCACCTCCCGCGGTGGGCGCCAGCCAGATCGAGCGCTGGTATTCGTAGCGCTCGCGATCAATCTCTGTGCGGACGAACGCGACCTGCGCGCCA
>DASQSS010000261.1:0-8209 GCA_035642255.1 Ktedonobacterales bacterium
CCAGCGGAATGTCAGGGTCGTCTCAGGCTCCGCGCAGGGTTGCTCGCGCGTCGTGTCGCCCAGGCGCGCCACGTCAGCTGCTATGGGGCGCACCAGGAAGTAGAACGCCAGCTCATGCACGGCATCGCCCCATGTCGTCTAGTCTTGCGGCTGAAAGAACGACTGCATGACCCACAACAGCCGCTCGATGCGCGTCTCCTCGCTCATCGCCAACTCTTCGCGTAGCTCCCGCAGCAGCGCGGCCTCCGCCGACTCCATCATCTCGACGCGCCCACCCGGCAGCGCCCAGAAATCCTCGCGTGAATCCCCTTGCAGCAGCACATGCCCTTCATGCAGCCAGACGCCCGCGACGCGAAAGTTGAAGCGGCCAGCGCCGATGGGAACCGAGATCATCATCTTCCACTCTCCTGGCGATTCCTGGCGATTGGCGCCGCACGTGATGTGTCTCGCCGAGATACACCTATATCATCATGCGCGCCGTGATCGAGAAGAGCCTACGGGAAGAACGCTCATGCGATCTGGCGCGCGTCACGCGGATGGAGGCGCGCTCGGCGACGATGGCTCACATTGACTCACACGCGCCTGACCACGACGCGGCGCATGACGCGCAATATGCCCAGCCCGCACAAGATAGCATACTGGCGGCGCAAAGAAGGCTGCGTGACCGCCTGCTGATCGTGCTGGCGGCGGTCGCGGGATACGCGGACGCGGTAAGTTATGTCACCCTTGGCCACGTATTCATCGCGAACATGACCGGATCGACTGTGCTACTGGGACTGAATCTGGCAGAGACGAACTGGCTCTACGCGCTGCGCGCCATTATAGCGCTCCTGGGATTCGGGCTAGGCGTCGCTGTTGGCGCGGCGATCGTCGATCCGGTCGATCATAACGCGGTCTGGTCGTGCACGGTCACGCGGGCGCTCTGGGTAGAGGTGGGTATTCTCACGCTCTTCTCGGCGCTCGGGATCGCGCTCGGCGCCAGCCTGAAAAATGGCCCTGTCTACACGCTGATCGCGCTGGCGTCGTGCGCGATGGGCATCCAGAGTGTCGCAATACGAGCGCTCGGCGTCGCAGACATTACCACGACATACATCAGCGGGACATGGGTCGGGCTGTTCGCTGGCCTCTCGCGCTATCTACGTTCCGAGACGGTGTCGCAGGACAAAGGGCAGCGGCGCGTGGCTTCGCTCTATCCACAGGAGCGCGATGCGCGCCTGTTGCTGGCCTACATCATCTCGGCGCTGCTCTGCGGCCTACTGGTCGTCAGCAGCGGGAACATCGGCCCACGACTGGCGCTGATTCCAATCGCGCCGATGCTCGCCGTAGCCGCCGGCATCGCGGCGCGACGATTCCCATCGCGCCCGCCACAGACGACAGAGGCTGCCGCGCCAGACGATATAGATCAACAATAATCTATGCAAATCAATACGTCGATGGCGCCGGATGTGGTATCAGTCGAGCGGTCGCAGCAACGCGGGGTCGAGCGCGTCGCCCTCGATCACCAGCGCCGCCATGCCCATATCGGAGCCAGCGGCGTGCGACTCGCCGTCATCCCACGACGCCGCCTGCCCCGCGTGGATCTCGCGGCGCAGGCCGTCGCCGCCCTCGACCCAACCCTCGCCCTGTGTCACGAGGAATAGCTGGCCGCCCGACGCGGGATGTCGCCCAATCGCGCCGTCCGGCGCCAGCCACATCGCGACGACCTGGACAGCGCCAGCGCCGCGCATGATGGGCGTGATGATCAGCCCGACGCTGCCGAAGTCGGTGATGGGTCGGCCAGCGTCGGCGTCGAAGGCGTAGCGGCGCATAGCGAAACGAACCTCCTTGCTCATCCTTGCTCATCGCGTGTCTTTCAGCCGCCGACCTGCCAGCAGAGCCGCTCCAGGCGCCCAACGCGCCCGCTCATGCTCACACCTCCCGCTGTCCGCATTGGAGCAGCTATCGAGCGCGCCCGCATGTCTGGATTGACTGTAACGCATGGGCGAACGCATGGGCGCTGGACACGGCCTGACGGCTCAATTGGCCGGCAAATCAAAATACTGCACGTCGCCATTCGTTGACACATGGAAGACGCGCCCCCCATAAATCTGGTCTGGACCGGGCGACAGCAGCGACCCGTCCTGATCCTCGCCATAGGACGTGAGCGCCCCATCTGGCAAGTGAATCAGCGCGTAGTTGTGCTTCGGCTGCTGATTGCAGATGACATAGGGAGCCGTGCTCGACATCTCGGGCCTATAGCACTGCGCCCAGTAGGTCTGCGTCTCGGCGGTGCGCAGGTCATAGAGCGTCAGCGCATCTTGACCGCCATCCTCCCAGACCACGTACTGGTCATTCATCGCGGCATGCGGACCAAGGTCTTGTTGCATCACGGCCTTCAAGAGTTCCTTTACCGGGCCGCCATGTGGAACGAGATCGAGTGTCGGGAGAAAGGTCGAGGCATCGACAAACGCCACCAACAGCGCGCTGTCCGTCATCGCCATGACGTTTAGCGGAACCACATGCGACCTGTAGAGCAATTGTGTTGCGCGCGTAGCGAAACTGAAGTCAAAGACTTTGGTGTCCCACTGGTCTGGGCCTGCGCTCACGAGCAGATATCGCACGCTCCAGACAAGATGGGAAGCGCTGACATGGAGGCCCTTTGCCCACTCCGCCGCCGAATTCTCTTGCGCCGCGCTATCCACCTCGATGCGCTCACCTGAAATGACGTTGTACGCCCACAGTTGCCATTGGTACATCTTGCCCGGCGCCGCCACATACGCTACCCAATCGCCTCCATACGCGGCATCCGCGATGGCATTGAGCGGCGCGGGTGGAGTCGCGATCACCTCTACCGCATGTGTACTGTAGCGATAGAATGACAGACGCGGCGCGACGTCGCCCTCATACAGATTGACGTCTGAGAGGACGATGCCGGCGGCGCCAGGGAACACCTCGCGCACGCCAGCCATGCCCACCGGCAGCGTTTGCAGGGTGATCTGTGGATGTGGCGTCGGGGTAGGCGGTTTTGGAGTGGGTGGTTTGAGAGTGGGCATGATCTTCGCCGCTGGCGTCCCGCAACTCGCCAACGCCAGACACAATAGCATTCCTAGCCACACCAGCCAACTCTGGCGCCTCATCGCGCACTCCCCTCACTTCCAATTACAGCGCCAGCCATGCGGCGACGCATGTGAAGCAGTGTAGCAGAGAGGCGGCTTTCCGCATAGTGAACGGAGCCACAGCGAATGAGACACGAGTGGCTCCTTCTCCCTGGGTGGAAGAACGGAGCCACTGTGCTGGCCGATGACTGCAATCTATGCTAGAGCGCTTCGAAGATGGCGGCGATTCCCTGGCCACCACCGATGCAGAGCGAGGCGGCGCCGTAGCGCAGGTTGTGGCGGCGTAGCTCGTTGACAAGTGTGATGCTCAGCCGCGCGCCAGATGCGCCGAGCGGATGCCCCAGCGAGATGGCGCCACCGTTGACGTTGGTCTTGTCGCGGTCGAGGCCAAGCTCCTGCTCCACCGCAAGATACTGCGCGGAGAAGGCTTCGTTGACTTCCACACGGTCGAGGTCGGCCACCGTCAGATCAGCGCGCTTGAGCGCCTGGCGAATCGCCGGAGCGGGACCGATGCCCATGATCGTCGGGTCCACGCCGACGATGCCCCACGAGACGATGCGCGCCAGCGGCTTCAGCCCACGCTCGCGCGCTGTGGCGCCGGTCGCTAGCACAAGCGCCGCGCCCGCGTCGTTGATGCCGCTGGCGTTGCCCGCCGTTACCACGCCATTCTCGACGAAGCGCGCAGGCAGCCTGGCGAGCGCCTCCATCGACGTCTCGCGGATGCCTTCGTCCTGCGTCACCTGCGTCACACGGCCCTTGCGGTCCGTGATCTCGACTGGCACGATCTCCTCGGCGAGCAAGCCAGCCGCCTGCGCCGCCTTGGCCGTCTGCTGGCTACGCAGTGCGTAGGCGTCGATCTGCTCGCGGGTGATGCCGTACTTCTTGGCGAGGTTCTCGGCGGTGACAGCCATCGGGCAGCCGCAGTAGGAGTCTGTCAACGACTCCCAGAGATAGTCCTCGAACTTATGCTCGCCCAGGCTCAGACCCGTGCGCGCGCCCCGCACAACGAACGGCGCCTGGGTCATGTTTTCCGCGCCGCCGACCAGCGCGAAGGTCGCCTCGCCCAGCAACAGCGCCTGCGCGCCTGAGATGACCGCCTGCAAGCCAGAGCCGCAGAGCCGGTTGAGCGTGAGCGCGGGCGTCTCGATTGGCGCGCCCGCCCTGAGCGCGATGTGCCGCGCCAGATAGATCGCGTCTTTGCTAGTCTGCAAGACATTGCCGAAGAAGACCTGGTCGACGTCCTTCGGGTCCACGCCCGACCGCTCCAGCGCGCCGCGCGCAGCAATAGCGCCCAGGTCGATCGCTGAGACTTCCTTCAGCGACCCCATGAAGACGCCAAACGGTGTGCGCGCGCCGCCGAGCACGACGACATCGCGGTCGTTGACTGTCGCATTCGCCATTGTCATTTTCTCCCGCGCCTACATTGGCGCGTTGTTGGCGCGTTGTTGGCGCGCCGTGGCTGCCCGTGGCCGGAGCGCGGCGCGGCTGATGTCGCCTGCGACCGCGCGTCGGCCAGTCATGGCTGCGCTTCGTCAGCCGCTACTTGCTCTCGTTCAGGTTCCAGAAGCCCTTGCCGTTTTTCTTGCCATAGCGCCCCGCCTGCACCATGCGACGCAGCAGCGTTGGTGGGTTGTAGGCCTCGTCAGAGTACTCTTTGTAAATGGCCTCGGCGGCCCACAGCGTCGTATCGAGGCCGACATAGTCGAGCAGCTCGAACGGCCCCATCGGGTAGCCGCAGCCCAGCTTCATGCCGGTGTCGATGTCCTCCATCGTCGCCATGCCGTGCTCATACATGCGGATCGCGGCGAGCATGTAGGGAATCAACAGGAAATTGACGATGAACCCGGCGCTATCCTTCGCGACGATTGGCGTCTTGCCAAGCGAGATGGCGAACTCCTTGAGTGTCTCGACCGTTTCGTCGCTGGTCAGGATGGTGCGGACGACTTCGACCAGCTTCATCACCGGGGCCGGATTGAAGAAATGCAGCCCGGCGATCTGCGACTGGCGGCCCGTCACCGAGGCCATCTCGACAATCGGCAGTGACGAGGTATTGCTGACGAGCAGCGCGCCTGGGGGCAGGATGCCGTCCAGCGTCTTGAAGAGCTTCTTCTTTTCGTCCTGATTCTCGATGATCGCCTCGATCACCAAATCACGGTCGGCGAACTCCTTGAGGTCGAGCGTGCCTCGGAAGCGCCCGCGATACTCCTTCGCCTGCTCCTCGGTGATGCGGCCCTTGCCCGTCAGCATCGTCCACGCGCCAGTGACGCGCTCGACACCCTTATCCAGCAGCTCCTGGTTGACT
Source organism: Ktedonobacterales bacterium (assembly GCA_035642255.1). GTDB lineage: Bacteria > Chloroflexota > Ktedonobacteria > Ktedonobacterales > JADMIN01 > JAKAIY01. The sequence goes on from DASQSS010000261.1 coordinate 5,398, forward strand.
TCGGCCATGATGACATCGTAGCCCGCCTGGGCAATCGTCTGCGCGATGCCGCTGCCCATCAGGCCGCCGCCCACCACGCCAACGTTCTTGATCGCCATTGATCTACAGCTCCTCCGCACTAGGGGGACAGTACAGTACACAAAACACCTTGTACAATACCACGCGCTTCAAGACGTGGGCAGTGGCGGCGAATCGCGCCCCCTGGCAGCCCTTGACAGAGGGCGCTACGGTAGCTAGAGCGAATGGCAAATCGCTCCGCACTTCAGGAGGACGGCATGACTTCTCGGCATCTCGTGGACCCCGCGCTCATCCCCATACTCGACCAAATGCCACCGAACGCGCTGACGTCCGAGACGCTGCCACTGATACGCGCGACTCGCAACGCGTTTGCGCAACAGGCAGCCGCAACTACCGCGTTTCCAGATATTCAGATGGGCGAACACTTCGCGCCAGGAGTCGATGGGCAACCAGACGTGCGTCTGTTCGTGTACACGCCCTCCAACGCGCCACATCCCGCTCCTGGTTTCGTGTGGATACATGGCGGCGGCTATGTGATGGGTTCCGCAGTCGGAGACCACGAACGAGTGAAAGGTTTCGTTGACGCGATTGGCTGTGTCGCCGTCTCCGTGGACTACCGACTGGCGCCCGAGACGCCGCACCCTGGGCCTGTCGAGGATTGCTACGCAGCGTTACAGTGGCTGCATGAGCACGCCGACGAATTGGGCGTGGACAGCCAGACCATCGCCATCGGCGGAGCGAGCGCGGGCGGGGGTCTGGCCGCGGCATTGGCGCTGCTCGCGCGCGACCGAGGCGAACTGCCGATCGTCTTCCAGTTGCTGATCTTCCCGATGATCGATGACCGCACGGCCGCGACCGCCGACCCGCATCCCTATACTGGCGAGTTTATGTGGACGCATGACGACAACCGCTTTGGCTGGTCAGCCCTGCTTGGCCACGAGCCAGGGGTAGCCGAGGTCTCACCCTATGCCGCAGCCGCACGCGCTACGAGCCTGGAAGGACTGCCACCCACATACATCAGCGTCGGAGCGCTTGACCTCTTCCTGGAAGAAGACCTCGACTACGCGCGGCGGCTGATGCGCGCTGGCGTCCCTACGGAACTGCATGTCTATCCCGGCGCGTACCATGGCTATCAGTTTGCGCAAGACGCCTGGATGACACAAGCGGACCAACGCAGCTGCGTTGAGGCGCTGCGTCGAGCATTGCGCTCAGACAGCACAGGCGCCGAACGCTAACCGTCCCGCATCACTCCAGCGCACAGCGACGCAGCCCCCGCTCCGTAGCGGAACGAGGGCTGCGTCGCTGTGTCGGCAATAGCTAGCGGGCGAAGATCTTCACCCGACGATAGGGATCTTTGCCGAAGCTGCGCGACTCCAGATTATAGCGGTCGGCGATGCGGTGCTGCATGCGGCGCACCGCCGTCGTCGCGGGCGGCAGTTCCACCTGGCTCTGCCCACTATTGAGCAGGTGATGAATGGCATCCTCGGTATCGCGCATTGCCCGCGCTGTCGGATGGATGCGTTCTTCCACCCGCTCCGCTCGCTCGATTACCGCTGTTCGTCCACTGGAGAGCGGCGTTGGCAGCATCGCCGTCTCGCTGGCGTGAATGTCGAAGATGCGCGCGAGGCATTGCTGCATCTGCGCGACGGTGTTCGTCCGCAGAATGTAGATCGGCTTGCGCTTACCATCCTCCAGGCGATCAGACTGCCGCTTGTAGAAGGTCTTCAGCGTGATGACCGCATCGGCGGTTCGCTGGTCATGGCTGATCTCAACCGGCGCTTGCAGCTCGCGCGCCGCCTGCTCCAACCGCTCGCGGCTGATGCCGAAGGGATAGATGCGTACGGGACGACGACGCCCCGCGACGACGCCGCGCATCTCTTCGCCCGCGCCGGAGGTGCCCGTCGGCTCCAGCGTCAACGCTTCCAGCTCGTCCTCGCTCGTCTCCTGCCAGAGAGCCTCGTCCTCTTCGAGCGGGGCATGGCGTGGGTCAGCGAGCATGCGGCTGGCTCCCGTGGCGGAGCCCACAGCCGAGTCCCATCCTCCCACACGGCCACGCCCGCCGCTACCGCCACTGCCGCGTGATCCACGCCCGCGCCCTGACCTGCTGAAGTCGAAGATTTCGCCCTGGCCATTGCCACCGTTCCAGGCAGCGGCGTCAGCGGGCTTGACGACGACCTTGCGCGCCGTCACCTGCTCGGCCGCGTCGCGTGTGCGCAGCTCAGCGCTCAGCGCCTGCCCGCGCAGTAGCTCATCCACCGCCGCCGCCACATCGCGGTGGACGATCACCTCGCGCCAGCTCTGCTGCTCGACGAGGACATCGAAGGTGGGGGGGGCTTTGCGCTCCAACACCGTCTTCTGCGTCCCGCGCCGCCGCGCCTCTTCATCGCCCAGCGTCACCGCCTGGATCCCCCCCACCAGATCCGCCAGCGTCGGGTTGAGCAGCAGGTTGTCCAGCGTCCGTCCATGCGCCGTCCCCACCAGCTGCACCCCCCGCTCCGCGATTGTCCGCGCCGCCTGCGCCTCCAGCTCCGTGCCGATCTCATCGATCACGATCACCTCAGGCATGTGGTTCTCGACCGCTTCGATCATCACCGCATGCTGCTCCGCCGGGTGCGCCACCTGCATGCGCCGCGCCCGCCCGATGCCGGGATGTGGGATGTCGCCGTCGCCGGCGATCTCGTTGGAGGTGTCGACCACCACCACCCGCTTGCCCAGCTCATCGGCCAGCACCCGCGCCGCCTCGCGCAACAGCGTCGTCTTGCCGACGCCGGGGCGTCCCAGGATCAGAATGCTC
>DASQSS010000262.1:0-10254 GCA_035642255.1 Ktedonobacterales bacterium
CCTCCGCCGCCAAATAGAGCGAGCCAGCGATACAGACCAGATCGCGTGGGCCAGCCGTGCTCAGCGCCCGCCTGATGGCCGCCCCCGTGTCAGGCTCCGCGACAGCCGCCGCCCGCGTCTGTTCCGCCACGCGCGCTTCCAGTGTTGCGGAATCGATCGCGCGTGGGCTGCGCGCCGCTGTCGCGACCACCGCATCCACCTGAGCCAGGCTGATCTCACGCAGCATGCCATCGAGGTCTTTGTCAGCCATCGCGCCAAAGACGAGGATCAAGCGCTCGAAGCGGAAATGGCGGCGCAGGGCGACGAAGAGCGCGCGCAATGAATCGGCGCTGTGCGCGCCGTCCACCACGCGCCATGGCTCGCGGCCCACTACCTGCATGCGCCCCTCCCAGCGCACGCCGCGCAACCCCTCGCGGATAGCGCGCTCGTCCAGCCCCTCAGCTAGCGCGATGGCCAGAGTCGCGTTCTCCAGTTGATGCTCGCCCAGTAGCGGAGTCTCCAGATCACGGTAGATGCGGCGCGGCGTCATCACATCGAAGCGCTGCCCAGTCTCATTCGCGGCGCCTGGCGCATAGGTGAAGGCGCAGTCAGTGGCCCCCCAAGGTCCTACCCGGTGCAGCGGCGCCCCGCGCTCAATGGCGATGCGGCTGATCTCGGCCAACGCCTCTGGCGCCCGCGCCGACGTCACCACCGGAACCCCTGGCTTGATGATGCCAGCCTTCTCGCGGGCGATCTCAGCCAGCGTATTGCCGAGCACAGCCATGTGGTCGTAGCTGATGCTGGTAATGCCGCAGACCCGCAACGCAGGTGGCTCGACCACATTCGTCGCGTCGAGCCGACCGCCCAGCCCAACCTCGATCACGGCTTCATCGACGCCCGCCTCACGAAAGGCCAGGAACGCCAGCGCCGTCGCCACTTCCCAGGTGATGTAGGAGCCGAGCGACGCGTCGAGTCCAGCGAATGCGGCCCGAAGCTGAGGCGTGAGCCGCGCCAGCTCATCTTCGCTGATCGGCTGCCCATCGATGCGGATGCGTTCACGAAACGTGTGCAGGTCCGGCGATGAGTAGAGTCCGACGCGGGCGCCCGACGCGCGAAGCATCGAGGCGAGCATCGCGGATGTCGAGCCTTTACCCTTGCTGCCCGCAATGTGGGTGATGCGATAGGCGCGCTGTGGGTCACCCAACCGCCCTAACAGCGCCCGCTCACGGCGCAGGTTGTCATCGCGGTCATGCGTGAATGCGCCTGTGCGCTCCGTGTCGCTGAAAGAGTATATCCAGGCGAGCGCCTCGCGATAGGTCATCGGCGCGGGCGTCTGCTGTACAGGCGAATCGTCTCGCCCGGTCATCGGTCGCCTCCACTCGAAGTGTCAGTCGCCGGTTGGGCGATGGGCTGCTCAAAGCCGCGCCAGCCACGCACGACAGCGTCGGTCATCTGGACAACGCGCGCCATCTGCGCCACATCATGCACACGCACGATATCGGCGCCCTGCGCAATGCAAAGCGTTACCGTCGCCGCTGTGCCCTCCACGCGCTCGCCCACCGGCGCGCCGCCAAGCGCCTGCCCAATGTACGACTTGCGCGACGTACCGACCAGAATCGGACGCTCCAACGCGCGTAGCTCGCTCAGTCGCGCCATGACGCGCAGGTTCTCCTCGCCATGCAGTCCAAACCCGAATCCGGGATCGAGAATGATGCGGTTCCAGGCGATGCCCGCACGCAAGGCAAGGTCGAGGCTGCCTGAAAGCTGGCGCATCACATCGGCCAGCGGCTCCCGGCGCACCTGACCGCGCAGGTTGCTCATCACGACGACTGGAACCTCGCGCTCCGCGAGCAGCGGTGCCATATCTGGGTCGGCGCGCAATCCCCAGATGTCGTTGACGATGTGCGCGCCCGCATCGAGCGCCGCCTCAGCGACAGCGGCCTTGTACGTATCAATCGAGATGATGATGTGAGGCGGCAGCGCCGCCGTCAGCGCTTCGATCACTGGAACGACTCGCTCGCGCTCGATCTCTGGCGGCAGCGGAGGCAGGTCTACAGAAGCGGGACGCGTCGACTCCCCGCCGACATCGATCATGACGGCCCCATGAGCGACCATCCGTTGGGCCTGCTCCAGCGCCGCGCTGACGACCTGCGCTCGCGTCATCCGCTCCAGCGCGACCCCATCCTGCGAGAACGAGTCTGGGGTGATATTGAGTATGCCCATCACCCAGGTGCGAGCGCCCCACGCGATCTGGCGTTCACCCCAGGTCGTCGGCGGCAGCGGCGAGAACTCAGGCATGTGTCGTACAACTCCTCCGCCGGGCCACGCCGTGGAAACCGCTTCACGCTGGCCCATCGCCTGGAGTATACGACGCCGGGCTTGCGCTCAGCCGACGACGCGGGAATAGATCGCAGCGCGATCGGCGGACGTGAGGCGGGCGGGCTCCCCCAGCAGCCAGCGGCGCGCCACCTCCTGCGCGAAGCGAATCTGGACTGCTGGCGGCTGACTATCAAGCGACGCGAGCAATAGGCCCGCCCAGAAGGCGTCGCCCGCCCCAGTAGCGTTGCGCGCCACGATGGCTTGCGCCGGATAGAACACCCGCCCCGACGTGTCGGACCGCCATACGCCACGACTGCCCATCGAGAGCAGCGCCACACGCGCGCCCAGGTCGTGGAAGTCGTCGAGATACGACTCGGGGCGCTTGCCCGGTCCGAAAAGCCGCTCGGCGTCATCGAGCGAGGGCTTCGTGACATCCACCAGTGGGTAGAGCGCGCGAAGAACCTCCAGCGCCTCGTCACGATCACGCCAGATGCGTGGATGGTAGTTGGGATCGAGTGAAATCAGGGCGCCCGCCGCCTTTGCTTCGCGCAGCAGATTGCGAATCGTCGAGCGCGATGGCTCAGCGCAGAGCGCAAAGACGGTTGTATGCAGCGCTCGCGCCACCTGCGCCGCACCTGCGGGCAGATCGTCCGGGCGTAGCTGCGTATCACCCGCGCGGAACGCCTCGAAGTCAGGTGTGCCACCTGTCCGCGTGACAAAGACGACCGTCGTGTGCGTCGCCGAGTCCATCACCAGATAATCTGTTGAGACACCCGCGTCGCTCAATGTCTCGCGACAAAACGAGCCAAAAGCGCCCGCGCCGACCTTGGAGGCGAGCGCCACGCGGGCGCCGAGTCGCGCCAACTGCGTCGCGACATTGGCGGGCGAGCCTCCTAAGCGCCGCTCGAAGCGCGTCGCATGCGCCAGTGAGTCGGCCTCTTCCACTGAGATCATATCGATCAGTGTCTCGCCAACACAGAGCACATCGAGCAAATCTGGCCGCGCCGACGCGCCTGCCAGAGCCTCGCCAGCGCTCATGCGCCCTCCGTCGCGCTCAATCCGCTGAGTCCAGCGTAGAGCGCGTAGATACGCCGCGCGATGGCTCCCCAGGAGTACGAACTGACGGCCTTTTCGCGCGCTCTGAAACGGAAGCTCGCCCGCTCCATGTCGTCGAGCAGCAGGTTAGTCATGCGCTCGGCCAGCAGCGAGGTATCGGATGGATGAACGAGATAGCCATCCTTTCCTTCACTGATGATCTCCGGCGGCCCGCCCTGATTGGTGGCGATGACCGGCGCGCCGCACGCCATCGCCTCGATGATGACCAGTCCAAACGGCTCATAGGGCGACGGCGCCACAAAGACATCCGCCGCGCTGTAATACTCTGGCACGCGCGACAGATCAAGCTTGCTCACCAGAGTGAAGCAGTCAGTCCGCCCACTCGCGGCGATCCCCTGTTCGATGCGCGTGCGCTCCGCGCTCTCTTCCTCGGTCAGCGGCTCGCGTCCGCCCGCGCTGATGAAGAAACGCACGCGTCGACCCGCGGCTTCGACGCGCCGAATGACCTCCGGAGCAGCCGCCACCAGATACGGGAAGCCTTTGCGTGGATCGAGCCGTCCAAGCGCAAGGACGAGCGATTCATCCGCGCCCGCCATGCCGAGTGTCTGCCGCAGCGTCTGCGGATCACCCTGCGGCGAGAAGAAAGCCGTATCCACGCCGCCGGGAACGATGGCCACGCGCGCCGCGACCAGCCCATAGAGGTCGCGGATGTAGCCCTCCTCGATCTTGCTCAGTGAAATGACAAGCTGCGCGTGGCTCATCGCCTCCGTCTCAGCCAGAATGCGCGTCTCGTAATGATACAGCGCCTCATCGGGCAGGTCGCGCTGTTTGACTTTGCCGAGCGAGTGGCTCGTGAAGACGAACGGCGTGTGATACAGGCGCGCCAGCGCCAGCCCCGCGACGCCGCCATCCCAGTAGTGCCCGTGGACGAGATCGTATCGCGCGCCAAGGTCCCGCGCCTGGGTTCGGGCGTTGGCGACAAACTCAGGGATGACCGGGCCAAGATCTTCCTTGCGAATGAAGTCATCGCCACCACAGGGGATACGGTAGACCATCGCACGCTCGGCGATGCGCTCGACGCGCGCCTTCGTCCCATACCAGCGCGTAAAGACGTCCACAGCGACATCCGGCGAGGTGGCCGCGAGCGCCCGCGCCAGCTCACGTTCGTAGACGCACTGGCCGCCGGTATCTGGGTCACCGATGCGCCCAAGCGGATCGCTGTGTGGCGAGACGAAGAGGATACGACGCAGTGACGAGGCGCTCATACGATGTCTTTCTCCGTCTTTCCGTTGAATGTCGCAAGCGCACGTGGCGGGTCTGTGCGCGCGGCTCTGCGCAGTGGAACACGAGCAATGAGAAAGTCCCGCTCGCGTCACGAGAACACTCGGGAGGCGAGCGGGACTTCCCTGTGGCGTATCCCTTATCCCTTCACGGCGCCTGCCGTGAGGCCAGAGACGATACGCCGCTGGAACAGGAGCACCATAATCACCAGTGGAATCGTCACGATGACGGCGGCGGCGGCGATCTGCCCCCAGGGAATCGTGAACTGACCACCGAAGAGCGTGATCGCTACGGTCACTGTCTGTGCGCCATTCGGATCGCTCGTCATGGTCAGACCGAACAGGAAGTCGTTCCAGGTGTAGATGAACGCCAGAATCGCCGTCGTGAACACCCCAGGCGCCGCAAGCGGCAAGATGACGTGGCGGAACGCGCCCAGCCGGTTGTCGCCGTCCACCAGCGCCGCCTCCTCCAGATCAGGTGGCAGGTCGCGGAAGAACGACGTCAGAAACCAGACCGTCAGCGGGAGAGTCAGCACCAGGTCAGGAATGATCAGCGCCGCATACGTGTTATAGATGTGCAATCCCGTGAAGAGCACGAAGAGCGGGCCAACCAGCACGATGATCGGAAACATCGTGACACCCAGAATCACCGCGAGGGTCGCCGTCTTGCCAAAGAAGCGCATGCGCGCGATGGCGTAGGCGCATAGCGAACCCAGGGCGACGCACAGCACCGTCGTGATGATCGCCACGACGAAGCTGTTCAATAGATCACGCGCGAAGAAGCTCGATCCGCCACTAAAGTCGGATGTGTAGCTGGTCATCGTGAAGCTATGCGGAAAGAGCGTCGGTGGCGACGCCACGACCTCCAGGCTATCTTTGATCGAAGTGATGATCGTCCAGTAGAACGGCGCAAGAGCGACAAACGTGACCACGGCGACGCCTGCCATGCGGCCGATCTGTCCCCAGTTGATTGGGCGCTTGCGCTGTGCGTCGCCCGCGGCCATCGCGCCGCTCGGCGTCGTCGCGACGGGTTGTGCGCTGGTAGCCATGTGCAACCTCCTGACAGAGCTAGCTATAGAGTCGGTCAGACCCAGGCTCACTCCTGTCGTGATACGCCGCCCATCAGGAAGACGAAGATCGCGGCGATGATCGTCGCGAACAATGCGAGTATCACCGACGCCGCGATGCCCGGCGCGAAGTCGAAGGTCGTGCCGGTAAACATCTTGTCGTAGGAATAGGTCGCCATTGTCTGCACCTGATTGCCGGCCAGAATGTAGAAGAGGTCGAACACGCGGATGGCGTCGAGCGCGCGGAACAACAGCGCGATGAGCAGCGAGTTCTTCAGCAATGGCATCGTGATCGTCCAGAACTGCTGCCAGCGGCTGCTGCCGTCCACGCTGGCCGCTTCGTAGAGATCACTGGGAATGACCTGGAGGCCAGCGAGAATCAGCAGCGCCATGAACGGCGTCGTCTTCCATACGTCCGTGATGACAGTCGCCCACAAAATGCCCCAGTTGGTCTGCAGGAGCGTTGACCCAGGCCGCAGGATGTGCAGCCCTTGCAGAATGTAGGTGACAATGCCCGTCTGGTCGTTGTACATGAGCTGCCAGATGCGCCCCGAGACAATCGTCGGAAATGCCCAGGGGATCAGAATCGCCGCCCGCACCAGGCCACGCCCGGGGAAGCTGGCGTTGATGAGCAGCGCGATCAGCAGGCCAAAGAAGGTCTCCAATCCAACACTGATGATGCTGAAAAGAATCGTCCAGCTAATGGAGCCGCGAAACTGCGGGTCGCCGATCACCTGGGCATAGTTGCGCAGGCCCACGAATGTCGAGCCGCTGGCGACCAATGGGTTGTCGAGCATGCTCAAACGAATCGCGTCAATGATGGGGTAGACCGCGACGATCAGGATAACGATCAGCACCGGCGCGACGAGCGCGTACGGCAGCAGACCGTTTCCGGCATCCAGGCGCTGGCGCAGTCCACGCAAGCCAGTGGGTTGGCTCTTCGATTCCGGGTGCATTACCGCTGTAGTCATAGCGCTCTCCCGTCTCATCACCGGTGGCGTCGCGCCTAGCGCATGGCGAATATGCCCTGGGAAGCGCTGCGGGAAGGCATGCGCCCTACGATGAGGACGCACGCTCCCCTGCGCATCCAGAGCCACAGCAAGCCACGTGGCGCGCTCGCTAAGCCACGATGCCCTGCAACTTCGAGGCCAGCGAGTTCATGGCGTCGGTCGGAGTGCTCGACTTGAGGAGCGCCTCATGCACCGACTGCTGAATCGCTAGCGTCACATCCGGGTACTTCGGCGTCACTGGGCGCGGCTGCGCCGTCTGGAAGACCGGCTTGAGCTTCGCGAAGAACGGATTGGCCGCCAGCACCTGCGCATCATCGTAGATGCTCTGCAGCGTCACCGTTAGCGAAGCCTTGATCGCCGCTTCCTTCTGCGCCGCTGGCTGGAGCATGTAGTGGATGAACTGCCATGCCGCATCCGTGTTCGACGAGAATGCGTTGATGCCAAGCTGCCAGCCGCCCAGGGCAGAGTGGCCGGTCGTATTGCTACCACCATAGAGCATGGTGTGAACGTCGAATTTGCCGACGATCTTCGACTCGGCGGCGTTTTGCCCGTGCGCATAGGCGTATGGCCAGTTGCGCATGAAAGCTGCGTCGCCGTTCTGGAACGTCGTGCGCGCGTCTTCTTCCTTGTAGGTGGTGACGGCTTGCGGCGAGATGGTGCCGACCCAGTTCGCCATGGTCGTCAGACCCTGCACCGTCTGTGGGCTGGTGGCGGTCACCTTCTTCGGGTCGTTTGGATCGAGAATCGAGCCGCCGTACCCGTAGACGACCTCAACGAAGTCGCACACGACGCCCTCGTACTGCGCCCCCTGCCAGACATAGCCATACTTGACGGCGTTGCTCGATACCGCCTGCTGCGCCATGCTGGTCAGCTCTTCCCAGGTTGACGGCGGTGTCGGGACAAGGTCCGTGCGGTAATAGATCAATCCCGCGTCGGTGCGGAATGGCGCCGCCCAGATCTTGCCGTTATAGGTGCAGCCCTGAACGGGGCCGGGGAGGTAGTTCTGCCGCTCACTCGCTGGCCACTTGCCATCGATCGGATACGTCCAGCCGCTCGCGCCGAACTGCGCCGGCCAAATGATGTCCATGGACATGATATCGATGCTATTACTGCGAGCGCGTAGCATCGTGCTGAACTTGGTGAGCAGTTGCCCGGTATCGCTCGGGCCATTCGTCCAGTGCACCTGAACATTCTTCTGGCTCTGGTTGAACTTGTTCACCAGATCGCTGTAGGTGCCTGTCGCTTCGTTTTCGCTCTCCCATGAGACGACGACCGGACCACCGCCCGAACCGCCACTGCCACAGGCATCGAGGAGTGTGCCAACAAATGTGGCGCCGAGGCCAAGCATCGCCGATCGCTCGATGAAGGTTCTCCGGGTCATGCGCCCGGCCCGCATCTTCACGATCATTTCGTCGAGGGCTTCGCGTCGTTCTGAATTCATGAACATCCTCCGTTGGATCATGACTCAAGGCGCTCCACAGCGCCACCGCACGAACTGCGCGCACGCTTGCCACTGGATGCGAAAGCCTTCCGAAATACCTCCTCGCTCATCTCCCCGGACTGCCACCACCCGCGCGCAGCAATGAATTTCGCGAATCATTGGCGTCGTAACACTGGTTGGCAGATACTGACTGCCAGCCATGCGGCTCGCCCGTTACGGCATAGTATACCCAATGCGAAGCGCTTTACGAAAGAGCATCGCAAGTCCCTCCACTGGCGCGACCATGCGGCCCAGAGCGCTCGCTGGCTCCGCGCGCGTCTTCCATTGGCGCGCAGCGCTCGACGTGAAGCATGATAGGCTTCGCGACATCATCCCTGAGATCGCGCACGGTTGTCGGCCCTCCACATAGCGAATCTGGCGCCACAAGGAAGCGTCTCATACGCAATACGCTCGTTTCACCGAAAACTCAGCCGTGCCATGTCGACGCGATCCCCTATCTCGACACCGCAAGTATTCGCTCATGCGCGCAACCCAGCCGCACCTCGTCGGAGTAGCGTCTGGTAGCGCCGAAACCACCGCTCCTCGATGGCGCTTGGACGCTAGCGCGCGATCCGTACCTGCACGTGACGATCGCGCAGCGTCGCGAGCGCATGCGCGTTGACCTCTCCATCGGTGATAAGCAGATCAATCGCCTCGACATCGCAGATGTGCGCCAGCGCGACCACGCCGATCTTTGCGCTGTCAGCCACCAGCACACGCCGACGAGCCGCCTGCATCAGACGACGCTTGGTGCTGGCCTCGGCAAGATTGCTGTTGGTGACGCCCCGGTCGAGGTCTACGCCATTGCACGCCAGGAAGAGCGTGTCCACATTGACACGCTCCACCAGCATCTCTCCCAGCGGATCTACCAGAGAATGGCCCATCGGCCTCACCGTGCCCCCCATCACAACCACCGTGAAGCGCGGCACGTACGGTTCGAGATCCAGCGCGATATTCAGCGCGTTCGTAAAGACGGTCACACCGAGCAGCTCTTCTCGTTCGATCAGCGCATGCGCGATGCTCGTCGTGGTCGTGCCAACATCCAGGATGATACTCTCGCCGGACTGCACGAGCCCCGCCGCGATTCGCGCGATGGCGCGCTTCTGCTCACTGCGCGCCACGAGCGCCTCATCAAATGTACGCTCAGGATGGGGCTCTAATCTCACCATGGCGCCACCACGCAACCGGCGGATCTGGCCGCGCTGAGCCAACGTCTCAAGATCATTGCGAACGGTGACTTCAGAGACGCCAAATGTATCGCTCAGCTCGCAGACGCGCACGTACTCGCGCTCACGGATGAGCCCGAGCATGCGTCTGCGGCGCGCTTCAGAGATCGTCTCTGCGCTATTGGCCACCGTTCCCATCTGCGGCGAACTACTCCTCACACGTCGTCCCTGGGCGTCTACATTCGCGCGACGCCCACCCGACCGAACCGTGTTATACACGCCGTTATGGCATGTGAGCGATGTCGCGTCAAGCGTGTCCGAAAACAGGTCGCCATCTTGCCACGCGTGCGCCGCCGTGAGAGTGAGGCGAGTCATGCTCGCGCTAGCGCGCCGTGGCGGGCCATGTTATTCTGCTGAGGCGTCATGATAGCGGGATGATGCGCGGGATGATGCGCGGGTGGCGGCGCATAGCCCACCAACCGATTGAGAGGAGCAGACAGCGTGAGTGGTGAGCGATATCTGGTAACAGGAGGCGCAGGCTTTATCGGCTCGCACATCGCGCTGACACTCGCGGAGTCTGGCGCACAGGTCCGCGTCTTCGATGACTTCTCGTCGGGCCGACGTGAAAACCTGAGTGGCGCCAGTGAACGGGCCACTACGAACATCGAAGTCATCGCCGGCGATCTGCGCGATGCCGACGCGGTCGCTCGGGCGGCGCGCGACGTGAACGTAATCTTTCACGAGGGCGCGATCGCGTCAGTGCCACGCTCTGTCGCCGAGCCGGAGACAACGCTCGACGTGAACATCAAGGGCGCGCTCAACACACTCGAAGCCGCACGACGAGCAGGCGTGCGACGGGTCGTCATCGCCTCCTCTTCGGCGATCTATGGCGACACG
>DASQSS010000263.1:0-5488 GCA_035642255.1 Ktedonobacterales bacterium
GCGAAGTAGCGCATCGCCGTCATCAGCGGATGGACCGCGTTGACGCCGAAGCCGCAGAGCGAGCCATCGGGTATGTATTGTGAGAACTCGGTCAGCACGGTCAGGTCGTTCTGCGAACCTAGCCCGCTCTCGATGCCTTCCAGCAGACCAGCGACACGCTTGACTCCAACGCGGCACGGCACGCATTTGCCGCACGTCTCTTTCGAGAGATACGTCGAGCGCTCCATCGTCCAATGGACCATGCAGGTGTTGGCGGGCAGCGTCTCGATCACCGCTGAGCCAACGATGGCTCCGGCCCCGAGCAGTGTCTCGTAATCGAAGGGCGTGTTGAGCTGCGCGAGTGGCAGCGAGCCGCCCTCCATGCCGCCGACCACGACCGCGCGCGTCGTCGCCTCGCTCACGTCGACGTTGGCCGCGCGCAGCGCCTGCGCGATTGTCGCGCCAAAAGGCAGCTCGATCAGCCGCCCCTCGGTCATGCCAGGCGCCACCACTGTGACCAGCTTCGCGCCGCTTGTCGCCTCTGAGCCGGTCGCCTTGAACGCCAGCGCCCCGCGCGCGATGATCGCGGGCAGGTTCGCCAGCGTCTCGGCGTTCTGCGTTAGCGTCGGCTGGGCGTAGAGGCCCACCTCAGTGGGGTAGGGTGGGCGCTGCTGCGCCTTCATTGGGCGCCCTTTGATGATCTCCAGCATGGAGGTCTCTTCGCCGCCCATGAAGCCGCGCTCCACGCCCACAGCGGTGATCGCCAGCGAGAAGCGCGAGCCGAAGATGTCGCGTCCCAGCGCGCCCTGCTCCAGCGCCTCGCGTAGCGCGGTTTGCGCCGTTTCGGCGGCCTGCTCGCGTGTGCTGCGCATATAGAGAAAGGCTTCGGTCGCGCCCACGGCGTAGGCCGCCAGCGCGATGCCTTCCAGAATAGCGTGGGGGTTGCGCTCCAGCAGCGCTTGCGCGGCCAGCGAGCGGGGGTCGGCGTCGTAGGCGTTGCAGACGACGTAGCGCTGGCCGTCGCGCGCGCTCGCCACAAGCGCCATCTTGCTCGCGGTGGAGACACCCGAGCCGCCGCGACCGCGCAGACCTGCCGCGCTTATCTCGGCGATCACCTCGTTGGGCGCCATCTGGCTGAGCGCCTTGCGCAGCGCCTGATAGCCGCCCTGCTGTGTGTACGCCGCGTAGCTGGTCAGCGCCGCGTTCCCGTCGGCGACCAGGAGGCTCGTGGATGAATCAGGCACGTTGGGCTCTCCTGTGGTTGATGCTTCCGTACTTGCCACGGGTCGAGGGTGATGGGCCGCGCTCGACCTGATCGTTGCGCAGCACGCCGGGCGCCACGGGCTGCGCGGGAGCGAAGCGATGGCTGGCGGTGATGATGCCGTAGAGATCGCTGATATCAACGCCACGCCGCTCGACGACACGCCACGCGACCTGCAGCGGCATGCCGCCGTAGGCCTCCATCAGCTCGTCGAGGGTCTGCGTCAGATCCCAGGCGTCGAGCGAGGCGTGGTCGAGAATCGCATCCGCTTGGGCGAGGTCTACTGGCTCCTCCAGCGCGGTGTCCACGGGGGTGAGCGTCGGCGCTGAAATGGGCCGATTCGGATAGCTCACAGCGTATTCAGACATGCGCGGTGTGTAGTAGCCCGCGATCGAGGTCGGCGAGAAGTAGGGGCGGCGGCGGAAGCGATAGGTTGGGCGCGCGTCAATCGTGATGGCGCGCGGAGGGCAGACCTTCTCACAGAGCAGGCAGGACTCGCACTTCAGATTGAACGGCGTATCCTGATCCGCCTCCTGGATGAGCTGGATCAGGCCGCGGCTGCGCTCGGGCAGCACGCGCTTTTCATACGGATAGAGGCGCGTCACGCGTGGGCGAGTGACATGGCTCAGGGTCAGCCCCAGCCCTTGAAGAATACCGCGCATCGGCTACTCCTCACCCTTGATCTTCAGTCCCTGCTTCTCGATCTTCTCGCGCAGCTTCAACAGCCCTTCGATCAACGCTTCCGGGCGCGGAGGGCAGCCGGGAACGTAGACATCCACCGGCACCAGCGTATCAACGCCCTGCACCGTGTAGTAGCTGTCATAGAATTCGCCGCCCGATGTAGCGCACTGGCCCATCGAGATGACCCATTTCGGATCGGCCATCTGCTCCCACAGGCGCACCAGGCGTGGTCCCATTTTGGTCGAAACCGTGCCTGCGACGATCATCAGGTCAGCCTGTCTTGGGCTGGAGCGGAAGACTTCGGAGCCGAAGCGCGCCATGTCGTAGTGCGGCTGTCCGGCGGCCATCATCTCGATAGCGCAGCACGCCAGCCCATAGCCCAGCGGCCAGATGGAGCGGCTGCGCGCGTAGTTCTGCGCCCACTTGAGCATATCAGCCAGGCTTGTCAGCGCGACCGGCGCTTCTTGCTGGCCGGGGATATATTCTGCCGGAGTGCGGGGCGCCATTGGCAGGGAGATCCCTCGCGGAGCGTTTGTACTCATGACTCGATGTGATCCCTTCTGGTTCGGCTCTGGTCCATCGCGCCCCATCATGCGCGATTGGTCGCGTGGGAGAGAGCCTGCTCATCCACCAGGGAGCGCGGTATGAAGGCGCGAGTCTGCGCTGAGCGGCGTCTCGCGGTCTGCTGCGCATCTGCGGAGTCTCTGCGGGAGAAACCCCATCTGGCATTATAACATGGCTCTCCCAGCCCTGCACACGCAAAAACAGCCAGCCGTACTTTCGCGCCATCGAAGGCCCATCTTCCTGGGATCCGCGTTGGCGCTCACCCGCACTCTCATTGCCAGATAGCGTGCGGCCCAGTTTATTCAGGGGGCATGCGGGCGCTCTCCTCAAAGGCGCCTGCCTCGCGTAGATGCGAGATGTCGTTGAGCGCCATCAGCAGGCGCCGCTCGCCCTGAACGCGCGCGACCGAGACGCTGGTATTCGCCGCCGGGAAGAAGTAGTCGCGGTCCAGCCCCAGCAGGTCGGCGAAGTAGGCGTTGATTGCGCCGCCATGCGAGAAGATGGCTACGCGCTCGCCGGGGTGACGCTGATGGATGCGCGCGACCGCTCCCACAACGCGCGCCCGTAGCTGTTGTCTGGATTCGCTGCCGGGGATGACGCTCCATTGGCCGCCACTGACGGCGATATGGGCAATCTCGCGTAGCCGTCGACGCAGCAGCTTCGATACCTCAGCCGGATCATTGGTGGAGATGTCGCCGACGATGGGGCCAAGCTCCACCTCGCGCAGATCGTCATCTAGCGTGATCGAGAGGCCCAGCGCCTCGGCGGTCGGCTGCGCGGTCTGCGCGGCGCGCCCAGTTGGGCTGCTGTAGATGGCGGTCGGCTTGTAGATCGCCATGCGGTGGGCGAGCGCCTGGGCCTGGCGGCGCCCTAGCTCGCTGAGCGCCTGTGCGTCGTAATCGCCCAGCACGACTTCATCCTGGTCGGGCAGGGCGTCGCCATGTCGCACGAAGTACAGCTCTGTTCCCCCGCCCTTCAGGCTGAGGAAGGTGTCCGGCTCGGCGGCTTCAGGCGTCTGGTCTATCGCATCTGACGTTATCGCATCTGACATAGATCCTCGCTTTGCATGCTAGCCTTTCAGCGTACGCCCCTGTATCATACGCCCAATGCGCTCATGAAGCGTGCGACCACATTCAGCTCCCCGCAGCACCTCCAGCGACCAACGGCGCCACGCCAGCCCTGAACCCGCGGCGTGGTATGTGGTACACTTCAGGGCAATGGGGTGAAGCGCCATGTGTCGCGCTTCATTCGCACGAGCAGCGCTATGCGGAGCGCTGGACAGTGACGCCCGTCGGATCATCGCCCGATTCATCTCGGCGCGATCTGACGGGCGTTTTGCGTGCGCAACGAAGCCGCGCGAGACTGAGACCCCGTCGCGCTCGTCGAGGGCTGCGATGCGAGCGATGCGGCCAGATTCACGCCAAGGAGGGCTACTATCGCCAATCACACTTCAGATAGACATACTTTCGGAAAGGAGACGCCACAATGGCCTCTCAAACACACAAACGTATCGCGCTCGTCGCTCACGACGACAAGAAGCATGATCTGCTGGAATGGGCGCGCTATAATCGCGCGTTCCTGATTCAGCATGAATTGCATGCGACCGGAACGACCGGGACGCTATTGGAGCAGGAGCTGGGTGTGAGCATCCATAAGCTGCACAGCGGGCCGCTGGGTGGCGACCAGCAGATTGGCGCGATGATCGCCCAGCGCGAGCTCGATTTGCTCGTCTTTTTCTGGGATCCGCTCCAGACTCAACCACATGACTCAGATGTGCGCGCGCTGCTGCGCATCGCGGTGGTATGGAATGTTCCGGTCGCGTGCAATCGCGCTTCCGCCGACTTCATGCTGACGTCACCACTGATGAGCGAACCGTACGAGGCGCTCGTCCCCAACTACGACCGCCCCTCAACAGGCGCCAGGCGGCCCGAGCGCGAGCAGCGTGAGGATGACCGATTGGCAAGCTCAGCGCATGGCCGTGTGGCGCGACCAGTCGCCCAGCGAGCGAAGGAGCGGCGCGCCTAGCCGCATGACTGCCAGACGTTGGCGCGCTGGCGCATGCAGGCTGATGGACGGGCATGGCTCTACTGGACTTGCGGAGCCATGCCTTGCCTACCACGGTGACTGATGGATGTCCGCGGGTTGACGGGATGGCGCCCGAACCTTTCGCCGGAGATGTGATGTGCGCGGGAAGGGTAAGATGTCGCGCGCGACACTGGCGGCGCGCGACGGCGCCGAGGCGACTGGCACATGAATATACATCGTGATGGTGATGGTCGAGAGATACGTGGATGAGGAGACGCTCGCGGCTTGCAAGGAATGGTCACTGAGCCAGCTCCTGGCCGACGCGATTTGCAGCCCCTGGACAGATGCGGGATTATATTCGCCGCGTGTATACGTGACTAAGAAGATGCGGTCATGCGCTGCCGCATACGTCGCCAACGCATCGGGGGTCGTCGGGTTGCTGACCTGTCGCTGCCAGTCCCACGCGCCCGGTGAGTCGCTCGCGAGCTGGGCCTGACTGGGATAGGCGAAGAGATAGTAGTCCAGCGGGATGGCGCACCACGTATCTGGGACGCAGACAATGCCGTCGCCAGTCGCATAGCGCTGCTCTAGCCACAGCGCGGGAGCGCGCCAGGCGTCGTAGTTGGCTGAGTCGCGGGCCGTCGGGACCACCCGCAGCGAGAACGCGATCAGGACGACCGCGAGGATGACTTGAGCGTAACGCCAGCGCATGCGCGCGACACAAAGCCCCGCGAGCAAACAGTACGCTGGCGCGCAAATCGCGAAAAACGCATAGCTGAACAGATGCAGATTCAAGCCTGGCTGTGTGAGGAAGAATGCGAGCAGGATCGGGAACGCGAGCCAGCATACCAACGCCACCACCACGAGCGGGAGGTCGGATGTCGCGCCATCACGGCCCTTGCCACCCCTGTGGCCATCGCTGAAGAGCGCTGGAGCGCGGCCACCAAGGAGCGTCGTGAGCCTTGCGCCAGCGTCTGG
>DASQSS010000264.1:0-9491 GCA_035642255.1 Ktedonobacterales bacterium
CGCCCAGTCAGATAAGGAGATGGAACAACAGGCCGCGCGCCTATCACAGCTCCTCCTGGAGCACTGCTGGTAGGTTGTGACCATGTGCCGTGGCAGTGACAATCGCCCCATCCGTCCAGAACGCCTGGATGAATGGGGCGATTGGCGCCGTTCAGTCGCGGAAGTAGTATTCGAATTCGCGCACGACCCGCCGCAGGCGCTCGGCGCGTTGTGGCGCGTCGTTGAGCGCGAGCTTGGGCACCGATACGTCGGTTGCCAGATTCTCGTTGTAATAGGGGTCGCCGTCGTCAACGATCTTGTACATGTGCTCGTAAGCGCGCTGCACATCACGCACAGGATTGCGGTTGCCTCGGCTGGCGCTCTCATGATGCTTCAGGCAGGCGTAGGGCGTGAAGAGCGTTCGGAAGCCCTCTTCTCTGGCGCGCAGACAGAACTGCACATCACTGAGGATGATCAGATAGTCCTCGTCAAATCCGCCGACGCGATCATATACATCGCGACGTGTCATCATGCATGCGCCCGTGACCGCCATATAGTCACGATACCAGTCCACGAAGCCGAACATCGTGCCCGCGTACGCGTCCAGGCCGGAGAAGACATGGCCGGCATGCCCGCCGATGCCCATCACCACGCCCGCATGTTGAATGTACCCGCTTGGGAAGAGCAGCTTCGCGCCTACCGCTCCGATCTCAGGGCGCTGCGCCCAGCGTACCATCTCTTCGAGCCAGTCTGGCTCGATAATCTCCGTGTCATTGTTGAGGAAGAGCAACAGGCTGCCGCTCGCTTGCGCCACGCCAACATTATTGGCGCGTGAGTAGTTGAACTGGCCTGTATACTCGACGACTTTGAACCGTCCCTGGAGCTGCGGATTCGCTTTGAGCGCTTCGTAGTACGCCAGCGTGCGCTTCTCCACACTGCCGGTGTCGACCAGCACAATCTCGAAATTGCGGTAGGTTGTCTTTGCCAGCAGCGTGTCGATGCAGCGCTTGAGCAGATGCAGCTTGTCTTTCGTGGGAATGACGATCGAGACAAGTTCATCTTTCACGGGCCACTTGACGCGCAGCTGTGGCACGAGCGGATGCTCAGTGAACTCCGCGCTCGGCTGCTCAACGCCAATTCGCTGGAGATGCTCCGTGACGGCGCGCAGCTGGCGGTCAAAGACGTAGGGCTTGGCGCGTTCTGTGCTGGCGGCGGACCCCGGCGCGCGTCGCCAGTGATAGAGCACCTGTGGGATGTGGTGGATGCGCTGGCTGCGCTCGGTCGCCTTGAACAGCAGGTCCCAGTCCTGTGTGCCGTCCATCTCAGGGTTGCACCCGCCAACTGTCTCGTAAAGCGAGCGGCGCATGACGCAATGCGTCAGGTAGTTCGCGCAGAGCAGCAGCTCCGGTGACCAATCTGGCTTGAAGAACGGGTCCTCGCGTTGCGAGCCATCAGCGGCGAGCTTGTCCTCATCGAAGTAGAGAATGTCGATGGTGGGGTCGGCGTTGAGCGCCTTGACGACCTCGAAGAGCGTGTGTGGCGCGAGCGTGTCGTCGTGGTCCAAAATCTCCAGGAACTCGCCAGTCGCTAACTTCGCCGCCTCATTCGTATTGCCTGAGATGCCGAGGTTCTTGTCGAGCATCTTGACCTTGATGCGCGGGTCGCGTTGAGGGTACATCTGGAGCAGGTTGCGGACCGCTGGATTCTTGGAGCCGCCGTCCACCAGACACAGCTCCCAGCGCTCATAGATCTGCGCCCGGACAGACTCGATGGCGTCGCGCAGGGCGTTCAGCGGGGGATCAAACACCGGAGTAATCAGGCTAATGACCGGTTGGTAGGTCAACTGCGCGACCTCACGCTTGCCCAGATCGAGCTCCGCGCGCGAGGGTGTTGACAGGCGCACCCACTCAGAATAGGGCATGGAGACTGCGGAGCGCGCGGCGACTACCGGATAGGGCAGCTCATCCGTCTCCTCCGGCTCCGCAACGGGATCCGCGCCCTTGACCTGCTTGACCTGTTTGACTTTCGGCGCAGCCACGCGGCGCTGGCCCTTCAGGGTGCGCGAGACTTTGCGCCAGGCGCGGCTGCGGATGCTGCCCTCGGGCAGGATCGTATCGACTGACTTCAAGGTCCGGTTGTAGACCTTGTAGCTCAGTCGCGATTCGAGCAGGTTGCGTTGATAGAGCAGCTGCGAGAGCTGGGTCGCGTTGGCCGCCACTTCAGCTTGCAGACGGTGATGCTCGCTGGTAAGCGCGATGAGCTCGCGCCGTAGCGCATCGGCCTGATTGACCGTATTCGCCGTGTTGAAGGCTTGCTCCATCAGCGTCCAGTAGGACTCCATCGAGTTGCTGTGCGCCAGTTGCGCCTCGAGCTGCGCGATTCGCAACGTAAGGCTCTGGCGCGTCGGCTCGTCGGGCATGTCGCGTGTGGAGTTCGCCAGCTCGCGCAGAGCAGTGTTTTCGCGGCGCAGGCTCCAGAGCGCGCGTTCCAGCGGAATCAGCGCGCGATGGGGCGGTTCACTCTGCTTGCGCAGACGCATCGCCCAGGGCGTGAGGAATGACGCGTCGAACTCGACATCATGCCAGAAACCAAGCGCGGCGAACTCGCTTGCCCATTGCTCTGGAGGCTGCACGCTGAAATGAGTCGCCTCGCTGTAATCGTCGGGCGTGGAGGAGAAGAGGATGTCATCAGCCGCGGCGCAGAGGTTCGCAATCGCTGTCGGCAGCTCGCTCGCGTGCAGGTGCTCCAGCGTCTCGATCGTGACCACCAGATCATAGCGGCGTGGCAGTGGCTCGGTCAGGCTGCCGACCCAGCAGTACGGCTTGATAGCATCGGCCACCTGCGAGATGGCGTATTCGGAGATGTCCACACCGTACGCTTCGACGCCGCGCTCGCGCAAGGCCTCGACCAGAAAGCCCATCGCGCACCCCGCATCGAGGACTGAAGCGGGGTTGATCTCGCGCACAATCGCATCAGCGATCTTGCCGAAGAATGTCAGCCAGTGCTCGTTGCGCTCATAGGGTATGCCGCATCCTACGCGGTAATAGGTTTCGTCGTAGGGGTTGGTCCGCTGGTCAATGCTCATCATGTCCTCTCGGCGCACGCGCTGCGGCGGCGGCGTCTGTTCAACGGCTAGAGTCCTCTAGCGCGGGGTGTGTCGACACGCGCGTCATTGCGCACCATGCTGCTGATCCACTCTTAGAAACGCATTATAACTGTTCCTGGTACGTTCTATCACGTCAAAGTACCCGATTGGGCAGGCGGGCGGTGTCTGGCGCGACGAGCGGCGCCGAACCTGAAAGGCGATCTTGGGATACAATGCGGAGGCTGCCACCCTGCCTGCGCCGCATGCGCGCCACAGGGAAGCGCGACCAGCGACCATGACGATTCAGTGTGTAGAGGGATGAGACTTCGATGGCACGCATCTCCACCGCGCCAGTCAAGGGGGCGCGCGATTTTCTGCCGCGCGACCTGGCGCCTCGCAACCGCGTCTTCCAGCTCATGCGCGACACCTTCGAGCGCTACGGCTATGAGCCCCTGGAGACGCCTGCCATCGAGCATTCGAGCGCGCTGGAGGGCAAGTATGGCGAGGAGGGCGAGCGGCTGCTCTTTCGTATTCTGAAGAATGGGCGCGACCTGGAGTCCGCCGTGAGTGAGCTGGACGGTGACCCCGGCGTCGAGCGGTCAGCGGGCTCCCTCGCGCGCCGCCTCTCCGAGATGGCCCTGCGCTATGACCTGACAGTGCCAATGGCGCGTGTTATCGCGGCGCACCAGAACGACATCGTGACCCCATTTCGGCGCTACCAGATGCAGCCCGTCTGGCGTGGCGATCGCCCGCAGCGCGGACGCTACCGCGAGTTCTACCAGTGTGACGTGGACTGCGTGGGCAGCCGCTCGATGATCGTGGATGCGGAGATGGTCGCGATTCACCACGATGTCTTCGCGCGGCTGGGGTTCCAGAACTTCGTGACGCAGGTGAGCCATCGGGGTCTGCTCGATGCGCTGATGGAGGCGAGCGGGGTCGCGCCCGAGCAGCGCGTGGCGGCGCGCGTGCAGATTGACAAGTTCGACAAGATTGGCGCGGAGGGCGTGCGCGAGGAGCTGAAGCGCATTGGGCTGGCCGAGCGTGAGACGGACGCGCTGCTGGGGTCACTCAGCCTGACCGGCGCGCCACTCGATATGCTGGCGGCGCTGCGCCCGCTGCTGCGCGAGACAGAGCAGGGTGAGACGAGCATCGACGAGTTAGAGCAGGTCTTCGACTACATCCAGGCGATGGGGGTGCCGCAGGAGCGCTATGAGCTGCGCCTCTCGATGGTGCGCGGGTCAGACTACTATACTGGCTCGATCTATGAGACGGTGCTCCCGGGCTCCGGACTCGGCACGCTCGGCGCGGGCGGGCGCTATGACAAGCTGGTGGGCATGTTTCTGGGGCGCGACATCCCCGCGGTAGGCATCTCCTTTGGCGTCGAGCGCATTCTGGTGGCGATGGCGGATGCGGGGCTGCTCGCGGGCGCCGCGATCACGACGACGCAGGCGCTGGTGACGCTCTTCGGCCCTGAGACTGCGAATGTGTCATTCACGCTGGCCCAGGAGCTGCGCGCGGCGGGCGTCCGCACAGAGATCTACCCGGACGCCAAGGGACTGGGACCTCAGCTTGCCTTCGCTAGCAAGAAGGGCATTCCCCTGGCGTTCATCATCGGGCCAGACGAGGCGGCGCGTGGCGATGTGAAGCTGCGCGACCTGCGTAGCCGTGAGGAGCGCACGATCCCGCAGGCCGAGGCGCCACTGCAAGCGCTGGCGCATCTGGCGGAGTAGCAGGAGGCGGACGCGCCACGGCCTTTCGGGGTCTTTCAAGGTCTTTCAAGGTCTTTCAAGGTCTTTCACGACCGAGCGCATGGCCAGGGAGCCGTCCGCGCTACCCTTGCCCCAGCCAGACATGATCGTAGATCGCCCAGTCGGCGTCGCTAGTGACGGCGAGACGATAGATCGCGACGCCGACGAAGGGGCGCGTGTCGCTGGCGCTATTGAGTCCAGCGGTGACACCCGCAAGCGCGCTGGCCATATTCTCAGCGTAGGCGTGGAAATAGAGCGAGTCGCCGCTATAAGTCGGCACGCCCATCAGCAGTTGTGGCGGGCGCTGCGCTGTGTCCACCGCTTCGAGAATATGTTTCGTCTCCTGCTGCATGTATATCTGATATGCCTTCGCCGACGGCATACCGGTATCGTAGGTCATGACGGCCATCTGGTCGACATGCGCCGCGACCGCCGCATAGTAGTATGAGGTCCATTGGCCCATATGCCCTGTTTGGTAGAGCAGGTCGGCGATATGCGCGTTAGGCGCCCACTTCTGCGCTGAAACGGAGAGGATTGCGCCCTGGGGCAGCGCGGCGCGCGTCTCTATCAGTAGATCGAGGAAGTGGGCGTTGTTGTTGGTGATCGGCTCGATGTCGTAGTGAACGCCATCGAAGTGATTGACGCTGACGAAACGCTGTGCGGTCGCGGCAATGGTCAGGCGCGTCGAGGCGTCGGCGAGATTGACCACGTCATTGGCAGGCGCGCCGCTAGCCGCTTCGATCTGGCCGATCCACGCCAGCACCTTTACACCGGGCAGGCGCGCATGCAGCGCGTTCACCAGGTCGGGCGACCAGAGCGCGAGATCCTCAGGGATGGTTCCATCGCTATCGAGCGGGCCGACATGCGCGAAGACGTAGGTGATCTGCTCGCGCTTCAGCTGGGCGGCCAGCGCGTCATACTCAGCGGGGGTGTGGTACTCGCCCGCCCAGACGTGCTCCAGCCAGACGGCGTTGCGCCCACTGTTGAAGTGCGCGCTGGAATAGTTCGTTACGGTCGCCGTAAGCCGATGATACGCGTAGACGGAGCCAGCGCTCGCAAGCAGCGCAACGGCCAGCAGGGCATACAGCGCGAGCTGGAGCGCACGCCAGCGCCGCAAACGTCGCGATGTCGCTGGGCGACGATGGAGCGCAAGCGGACGTGAATCGTGCGCGCTCGCCTGAGTGGCGCCTGCCATCCTTCCACCTCCTGCGCGTTATTGTCCGCGTGTGGCTCGCTCGTCGAGCGCCTCATTCGCCAACCGGTCAGCCTGGGCGTTCTTGCCGCGCAGGACGTGGGTAAAGGTGACCTGTGGCAACGCGGCGGCCAGCGCGCGAGCCTCCCGCCAGAGCGGCTCCAGCGCGGCGTCGCGCACCTTATATTCCCCGCGCATCTGCTTGACCACCAGCTCACTGTCCATATATACGCTGACACGCGCCGGTTGGTAGTGCGCCACGGATTTGAGCCCCAGGATCAGCGCGCGATACTCGGCCTGATTGTTCGTCATGACGCCGAGATACTGCTTGCCCTGGGCGACGGGCGCGCCCTCTGGCGTCTCGATGACCACGCCAGCCGCCGCATGCCCAGGGTTGCCGCGCGAGGCGCCATCCGTTCGCACGACGAGCGCTGGACCCGCCGCATGCTCCGCGTTCGTCACTCACTTCACTCCTCATCATCAGCCACCATCGCGCCCCCATGTGTCCTTTCAGGCATTCAGAGGCGCTAGCGCATTGTACCGCGCGAGGTCAAAGCGCATGGAAGGCGCTGGGACCGCAAGGGAGCATACCAGGCTATCGACAAACTTCCTGTGTTTGACACCCTTTGTCGGCTGATGATACATTGCTAATGTCTGGACATGCTGATGTCCGACATGCATCCCGTATAAGCCTGGGAATATGGCCCAGGCGTATCTACCAGGCGACCATAAATCGCCCGACTACGAGATGAAGAGCATCTAGGGTTCCGCTCCGACCGCGTAGTGACGTCCACATGACGTAAGCTGCGCGACGGTGGCCTGGTCCGAGCGATGCTGGCGCGCATGACTGGCCATCGCCGTGATCGCAGGCGGAGCCGGGCGCGCTACACCACGGGGACTAAAAGCCCGGATGGTAGGTTCACTCAATTTCGTGAGCGCCTACCACCGGGCTATCGTATTTCTGGTGGCAGGACGAGCGCGAAACGAGATCTCGTGAGCGGGCGATGCGACTGTGGGGCCTGGCGCTCTTATCATCATTGACCTTAGCACCAGGAGAACGCGCTCAATGGAGACGATCTCGACTCCACCTGCGACCAGCGCGGAGACGCAGGCCAAAGGCGGCTGGCTTGAGACACTGCTCAATCCGTCGCATCGCGGCAGCACTCATCGCACCGAGTTCCTCGCGGGCCTGACCACCTTCGTGACGATGGCCTACATCATCTTTGTCAACACCGACATCATGCAGGCGGCCGGCCTGAACCAGACGGCGCTCATCATCGGCACGATCTTCGCGGCGGTCGTGCCGACGTTGTTTATGGGCCTATGGGCCGACCTGCCGTGGGCGCTGGCCCCTGGCCTCGGCTACAATGCGCTCTTCGCCTACACCGTCGTCGGTCAGAGGCACATCCCTGTCGGCGCGGCCCTCGCGCTCGTCTTCCTCGATGGCGTGGCATTCACGCTAATCGCGCTCGCCCCGTGGCGCGAGCGCATCATCCAGGGCATCCCGCTCTCGCTGAAGCTCGCGGCTGGCGCGGGCATTGGCCTGTTCATCGCCTTCATTGGCATGAACAACGCCGACCTCATCAACATCAGCCTGAACAGTGGCCCGAGTGTGAAGGCGTTCGGTGGCGGACCGCTCAGCGCGGTCGGCAACCTGTCGCTCGCCCGCCTGAACGATCCCGTCGTGATCGTCGCGCTCATAGGCATCGTCATCACAGCTGTGCTGATGGCGTATCGCGTGCGCGCGGCGCTGCTGCTGGGCATCGTTCTAACCGCGTTGGTCGCGTGGGGGTCGGCGATCTTCATTCCTAGCACGCGCGCGGCGCTGCTGCCATTCAATCCCACGAATCCGAAGGGCATCGGCGACTTCATCGCGTGGCCTGACTTTGCGACGTTCTGGAGCAAGGGTGTCGGGCGCATTGACTTCGGCGGCCTCTTCAGTGGGCATGTCGCGTCGGGCGCCATCCTGCTGTTCTTCCTGACGTTCCTTGTCACTGACATGATGGATTCGTTCGGCACATTCAGTGGTCTGGCGGCGAAGCTGGGCATCCTCGACAAGGATGGCAACTTCCCCCGCTCGGGCCGCGCGCTGATCGTGGACGCGGCGGCTGGCATGTGGGGTCCGCTGACGGGTAACGCCACCATCGCGACGTTCATCGAGAGCGCGGCGGGTGTCGGCGAGGGCGGCAAGACGGGCCTGACGTCGGTCTGGGTCGCGTTCTTCTTCCTGATCTCGCTGTTGTTCGTCCCCTTCGTCGGACTCATCCCGACGGTGGCGACAGCGCCCGCGCTGATCATAGTGGGCTTCCTGATGATCGAGCCGATCGTGAAGGTAGGCTTCCAGGATATCACCGAGGGCCTGCCCGCGTTCCTCGCGCTCATCACGATGCCGGTCACGTACTCTATCGCCGACGGCATGTTCATGGGCATCGCGAGCTATGTGCTGCTCAAGGCGTTCACCGGACGCATTCGTGACGTGAGCTGGGTCATGTGGGTCTTCGCGATTCTGCTGATCGTGGCGAAGATTCTCGACGCCAGCGGTTTGTAGCTGACCTGAGGGGCGGCTGGCGACTGAAGTCGCGCCTGGATGGCGGTCTGCGGACCGCCGCGAAACCTGCCTGCGCGAGTTCATGAGCGGGTTTTCAGTCCGCGCAGGCGGAAGTCGCGGCCCGGCTTGGGCCATCCAGGCGCGCCGCTTCAACCGTCAGCCGAGCTAAAACATATCGGGGCAGGGCTTTGTGGCTCTGCCCCGATATGCACGTAACGCGAGTCCTGGTTGGGAGAATCAGGTCATTTGTGGCGCCGCTATCCCTGTGCGCCCGCTGCCCACTGGTCCGTGTCGAGGATGATGGTGACGGGGCCATCGTTGGTCAGCTCTACCTGCATGTCCGCGCCGAAGCGACCGCCCTGAGTAGGGATGCCGTGAGCGCGCAGCTCCTCCATGAAACGCGTGACGAGTGGCTCGGCTACCGCGGGCGCTGCGGCTCCCGTGAATCCGGGACGGCGGCCACGGCGTGTGTCGGCATAGAGCGTGAATTGCGAGATGACCAGGGCGCCCCCGCCGATGTCGCGCAGAGCGAGGTTCATCTTGCCCTCGGTGTCGGCGAAGACGCGCAGCCCAGCGACTTTGTCGGCGAGCAGCCGGACCTCAGCCTCGCCATCCTGTGGGCCGACGCCCAGTAAGATGACGAAGCCTGGCGCGGGGGCGAGCTGGCCGATAACGACGCCATCCACCAGCACGCGCCCCTGGCTGGCGCGCTGCAAGACCGCTCTCACAGCAACGCCTCGGAGGAGAGATGCATCATGGCGCGCCTAGCTGGCTTTCGTGGCTGGCTGAGCCGCAGTTGTGGATGCGGGCGTCGCGGCAGGCGCAGCGCCAGTGGATTCTGGCTTGCTGGCCCCTGTCTCGCCACCCGTCTTGGGCGCGTCTGCGGATGCGGGCGCGGTGACGTCGGCCGGGGGGATGCTTGAGTGCGACTTACTGTCT
>DASQSS010000265.1:0-5995 GCA_035642255.1 Ktedonobacterales bacterium
ATCCGCCCAGCCGTACGCGCCCGCGCAGATCGCATATGCTCCCGGCACGCGGCTTTGCCAGAATGGGCACGCCGTGGTGGAGGCCGACGCCGCATTCTGCCCACTCTGTGGCGCGCCGCTGCGGCCAGCCGGCCCTACGCGCGGCTAGCGGGCGCTCATGGCAATGTCATCAATCCGAGTCGCACTTTGAGCGCGATGATGCGATGGACCGATGCGCGCAGCCGCGCCTGTGAGATGCGCCCGGACGCGACGGCTTGCGTCATCGCCGCGACGACCGCCGCCAGGCGATCCTGCTCGATGGGCGCTTCGATCAGGTCGTTCCCGGCCAGGAAGGCGCGCACACTCGCCTCGCCTAATCCCTGCGCCACGTTCGCGTAGCCCTGTTGCCGCATGTAGGCGATCAGCCCCTGGGCATCCAGCGCGTCGGTGACGATGACGCCCTGGTAGCCTAGCTGTCCGCGCAGAACGGTCGTCACAAGCGTCGGCGAGAGCATCGCGGGATTCTGGGCATCGAACGCGGGCGCCAGAACGGTCGTGACCATGATCATTCCCGGCTGGCGGCTGAGCAACGCGCGGAACGGCGCGAAGTCGATCGCGCTCATCTGCGCCTGGCTCTGATTGATGGTCGGCAGCGTGATGTCTGGATTGCCTGTGGCGGCCCCGAGGCCTGGCCAGTGCTTGAGTGTTCCCGCGACGCCATGCTGCTGCAGGCCATCGAGGAAGGCGCCCGCATAGGTCGTGACCGTGCTGGCGGTCGCGCCGAACGTGCGGCTTGACCCCACGCCACCACCCTGATCGACATCGACCACAGGCGCGAAATCGACGTTGAAGCCGTTCGCTTTCATGCGCGCGGCGTCTGTCTGCGCCTGGTTATAGGCCGTCTGAGGATTGCCTGTGGCGGCGAGCTGCCGCGCTGAGGGCGTCCCGCCGTAATATGGCGCGAGACGATCTACCGTGCCGCCCTCCTCGTCGATGGCGAGCAACAGGCTTCCACCGGGGTTGGCGTGACTTTGTAGCGCTTGCGTCAACTGCTGCAGGCCAGCGAGTGTCGTCGGCTGGAGGGGGCCACCGTTGTAGTTGGTGAAGACGATGGCGCTGCCAACATGCCACTGAGTCAGCGCCTGATTGAGATTGGCGAGATCGGCGTTATAGCTGCTCGTGTAGACGGCGAGCATCAGCGTCTGGCCGATCAGCTGCGACGTCGTGAGGCTGGCGATGTAGGCGTCGATGCGCTGATCAACAGTGGGCGTGGTGGAGCTCGTGTACTTCGCGATGTTGAGGTGATGAGCGGGGTCCGTACCTGTCCACGCGATCTGTTCGCCTCCGTTATAGGCGAGCGATGGGCCACCCAGCGCCATCTCGTTCAGCACGGTTTTCGTGCTGGCGATGTTCGTGAATTGCGGGAACGTCGTCGTCCACTGGACGTTCAGATGATGGAGCGCATCCGTTCCGGTCCAGCCAATCCACTCCCGACCTGATGTACTGATAAAAGGTTCGAGTGATGCGGTTTGCGGGGCGAATGCGCTCATCTCTGGCAATCCAGCGCCCTGCGTGGGCGAGAAGTGAACGGCATCCTGAGATGTGGCGAGGGTGAGCTGAAGCGCGCGTGAGGTCCAGCTCAGCACGACGGTGTTGGCGCCGCGTCTCGCCAGATGCGGCCCAGCATTGCTGCTGAACTGCGGGAGCACAGTCTTCGTCCCCGCGACTAAACCGGTTGCGGTGACCGAGAGTGGCACGATGTTGAGCGAATGGTTGGAGTCCGTGCCTGTCCACGCCAGATACATGCCGGGTCCCACGAGCAAAGCTGGCGCGCTGATGCTGCTCTGGCGCGTGAGCGTCAGCTTCTTTTGGCTGCCATAGACATCATACAGGACGTTGAGCGAATGGCTCGCATCGGAGCCCGTCCAGGCGATGGTGACGGGGCCGCCGGAGTGAGACAATTGCACGTCCGGACGATAGGGCGAGGTTTCCGGCAGGGTGAGCTTGTGGCTAAAATGCAGACCGTCGGCGCTCGTCTCGACATTGAGATGGTGGAGCGCATCGACGCCTGTCCATGCGATGACGGATTCCGAGGTTCCACTGGGCACATAAATGCTGCTGAGCGCAGGGCCATCGATACTGGTTTCTGGCAGTGTGACCTTGCTCTGCACCGCAGCCGTCGGACCTAGCGTGCTGTTGGCCGCCTTTGAGAGCGTCTGCCGAGTCGCCTGGATTGGGACCGCTGGAATCGCGGCCATGAACGCCAGAATCACTGCGCACAACACCAGCCAACGCGTGTTGAGACGATGGTAACGGCGCATAGCTTGCCTCCTTCGCCTATTCCCCGGCTGCATACCGCAGTCTCGCGAGCCAACGCTGCGTACGCCATCCCTGCGACATGGAACCGACAATCTGTCTATGCGAATCGCCGCCCATTCTCGCTATTTCTACGAGGAATGGATGAGAGGAAGGACCGAAAAGCCAACTTTGGACGCTGCGGCGCGCTGCGCTTGAAACATCAACCTGCGTATCCTGTCATATCCGCGTCACAGTGGTGTCACGGTCGACGTTCGCTGTGTCACAGTACCTGGGCGTGATGGGCGTAGAGCTTGCGCCACCACATGTAGCGGCGCCGAGCGAACGCCCTGTGGTCATACAGGACGAACTGCGGCGAACCGCGCGGGTGGCGCGACTGCGGACTGCGCTCCGGCGTTATACTCTAGGGGTACGACGCGAGCCCGAAAGCGGAGTGATCCTCGGACTGGTCGCTCGATGTCGATCGGCGCCCGGCTGATGCGCTGATCAATGCGCTGATTGATGCGGCGGGCGAGATGAAGCGGGAGGGAGAAACGCGATGAGTCAGCGGCGCGGCCTGGCGCGATGGCAGATAGCGGCGCTTTCAGCCGCTGGCGCGGTTGGATCGCTGGCCCTGGCGAACTGGCTAGCCCGCACGGGACTGCGGGAGGCGGAGACCGCGCTGAGCGGCGCTGAGGCGCTCTATCCCTGGACTGAGGGAACGGTGCGCTACACGGTGCGCGGGCGTGGCGAGCCCATGCTGCTGCTACACGATCTGCTGCCCGGCGCATCGGCGTATGACTATCGCGCCGTCTTCGCGGCGCTGGCCGAGCGTTACCGGGTCTTCGCGCCCGACCTGCTGGGCTATGGCTTCTCGGGTCGCCCCGCCACGAAGTACACGCAGCGCCTCTATGTCACGCTGGTCGAGGATCTCCTGCGCCAGGTGCTCGGCGCGACCGATCAGCCCGCGCATGTGATCGCCTCCGGCCAGAGCGCGCAGTTTGCCGTCATCGCCGCAGCCGCCCGCCCGCAGCTCTTTCGCAGCCTGACACTGATCGAGCCTGTTGGCCTTGCCGTGTCGCCGCCTAACGAGCCGCGCGCCGTAGCCGCGCAGCTTGCCCGTCTGCTGTTGCGCACGCCGCTGATTGGCGAAAGCGCCTATAACATGATCGTCTCGCGGCCCGGACTGCGTCGCTCACTGCGCCGCCGGCTTGCCAGTGGCTCCGCTGATACATCTCGTGTCAGTGATGACGTGATTGACCAGTATTACATGATGGCTCATCAGCCTGGCGCCCGCTTCGCTCCAGCGGATGCGCTCACCGCGACGCGTGGCGCGGAGGCGCGTGAGGCGCGTGAGGCGTTCGGGACTCTCACTGCGCCCATCTTGCTCATCTGGGGTCAACGTGACCCGCGACGCCCCGTTAGCGAGGCGTGGGCGTTGCGCGAGGCGCATCCTGGCGCTCAGCTACGCGTCTTCCCCACCGGCGCCATGCCCCAGCTCGAGGCGCCCGATGCCTTCACACGCGAGGTCTTCGCCTGGCTGCGCGCCGCCGCCCGCGTCTAGCGCGCGTTTACACCGCTATCACAAAGCGCCTTCTGGAGTGGGGAAGCGGGCCGTATAGTGGCGTGGGGCGGCTGGCGATTACAGCGATTACAGCGATTACAGCGATTACAGAAGGAAGTAAAAGCTGTGGATGACCGGCTCGAATACCTGTTGGTCGGTCGCTGTATACGCTTTCGCCTGGGCTCAGTAACTATCTCAAAAGCCCCATGATATAGACTGGTGGCAGGAGAGCCCTGAGAGGGAGGAGGAGTGGATGCCTCGACCACAGGCACGGCCCATCCGGCCCGAAGATCTGCCGACGCTCTGGGAAGCGCCCGACACGCTGTGGGACCACCTCGCTCCCATCCTGGCCGAACTCGACCCGCCCGAACCCACAGGCCGTCCTCGCTTTGACGCGCGGCGGGCGCTGGAGGCCATCACCTTTCGGCTGCACAGTGGCTGCCAGTGGAACCGCCTGCCCGCGGTTCTTGATTTGGACAAAAGATATGGGATTTACCAACAATAACAACCAGCGGCCAGTACTCATTGCCTTTTGCGGCCTACCAGGTTCCGGCAAAACAACCATTGCAAGAGAGGTAGAAAAGACGAGAGGCGCCGTCCGGATCAATACCGACGAATGGCAGGCCGCTCTCGGTGTCGACTTCTTTGATGATGCGTTTCGCGCGAAACTTCAGGTCCGGCTCTATGAGCACGGCCTAACATTACTGAAACTCGGGCAGAGCATCATTGTGGAAGATGGAGTGTGGAGGCGAGATGAACGTGACAGCTATCGCGAGGTTGCGCACCAGCTAGGTGCGGCTATCGAACTCCATTACGTTGATGTGCCCTTTGACGAATTATGGCGGCGGCTTGAAGCTCGCAACGCTCTGGGAGCATATGGCACGGTGCCGATAACGAAAGACCTCTTGAAAGCATGCTGGCTAGAGTTCCAGCGACCAGACGAGGCAGAGCTAGCGCTTTTTGATAGTTACGTCGTTTACACGTAGCTTGTTACAAGACCAAGCTGTATTTGTAGCCTAGTTTTAACATGGGAGATATCGGTTGTCCGTTTCTAAGCATATGATCATGTACAGGGCATGTTTGTGCTCAACCGCCAACACCGTGCCATGAATCATCACGCCGTTCACCGTGATGTCCGCTGTCTCCTCCTGCCACTGCTCGCCAGCCAGAGCGACGGTCGCCGGTCCCTAGAGGTTGCTGTACGCTCCACCATTGCCCCGCGCATAGTTGGCGAAGGCGGCAGGAATAGACTGTGTGACCGTCACCGTGATGAGGAACCGCGAGACGAGCAGTCTGCATGGCGTATGGGCTGCATCGAGAGCAGGAGGTCAGCATGGGTAACGTAGTGGTTGGCGCCACGATGTCGCTGGATGGCTTCATCGCCGGACCCAACGACGCTATGGACTGGGTATTCGCATATTCCGACGATCTGGATGCGCCCAACAAGATTGACGAGTACATCATCCAGTCGACTGGCGCGGTACTCGTCGGCCGACGCTGCTACGATGTCGGGCAGCGGGCGGCGCGCCCAGAGTTGAGCGGACTGTATGGTGGTCGCTGGGTCGGGCCTGAATTCGTTCTCACGCATCGGCCGCCCGTGGGTGGATCGAGTTCGAGGACGACCTTTCTCTCAGGAGACATCAGGCAGGCCGTCGCGACGGCGCTAGAGGCCGCCAATGGCAAGAATCTGCTGGTGTTGGGCGGCAATGTGGTTAGCCAGTGTCTCGATGCGGATCTGGTTGACGAGGTTCTCCTCCATCTCGCGCCCATCCTCCTTGGCGAGGGTGTTCAGATGTTCTCCAGGTCGGGCCAGCGGCAGATCACGCTGGAGACGGTCAACGCCACTCAGGTGGGACAGTTGACCGACCTCCATTTCCGAGTCTCAAGAAGCTGAGAGCCGCTGCGCCACCATCGCGGCGAGCGAACGCAAGCTCAGCGGCGCGATGCGGAGCTGACGAGAGCTGACGAGGCGGATGGCATAGTGAGCGCGGCCTGCGTCTACAGGCTGGCGTGGACCCCTGCCGTGACCAGCGCCGGAGCGCCAGGCGCCTCCAGTCGCACGCGCATGCCCTGCTTCATGCGCAAGGTGACGCGTGGGCGCGTCTCGACGGGC
The DNA here is from genome assembly GCA_035642255.1 of Ktedonobacterales bacterium. Taxonomy (GTDB): domain Bacteria; phylum Chloroflexota; class Ktedonobacteria; order Ktedonobacterales; family JADMIN01; genus JAKAIY01. Next base: position 5,952 of record DASQSS010000265.1, read on the forward strand.
CATCCGGGGACGACGCGCGGCGTGAAGCGCTGCAGAATCGTCGC
>DASQSS010000266.1:0-9254 GCA_035642255.1 Ktedonobacterales bacterium
GCGTCGAGGCAAACCTTTATCCCCAGATCAAGAGCTATCTCACGGGCTACGCTGGCGACAACAAGGGCAAACTGCTGAGTCAGCAGGAGACTGTGCAGGACGTGACCGGCGACTATGTTGACTCACAGTCGCGGCTCGCAAATCTGCGGACCGAGCAGACACGCCTTCAGACGCTCATGAGCCGCGCCAGCGCCATTTCCGATGTGTTGACGATCGAGCAACGCCTGACCGATGTCGAGGGGCAGATCGAGCAGCTCGAAGCGCATCTGAATCAGATCGCCGGCCAGACCACGTTCTATACAGTGCAGATTCTGTTGACGCCACTCTCAACGTACGTCGCGCCCATCACGCAGCCGTGGAACCCGGGCGTCATCTTCCATGAGGCGCTCAGCTCAGCCAAAGCGTTCGGCGAAGGGCTGCTGACGCTGCTCATCTGGCTGGCGGTCTACGCCATCTACATCGTCCCGCTTGGCGTCATCGTCTGGCTGGTGGCGCGCTATATGCGGCGTCGCGGCACGCGGATGGCGCCTGCCGCGACCGGGGGCGCCACACCGCCAGCGGCGTGAAGAGGCGAGATAGCGTCGGATCTCTGATCTCTAGCGCGGCGGCTGGCGCAGAAGCTCCTCGGCTTCGGTCAGCCGCTCCGCCGCGATGCTCAGGGGATCGATCGCGACCGCGGGCAGACGCAGCTTCTCCGCATTGGCCTGCAACACCGCCGCATACTGTCGCATCGGTTGAATCTGCAAAGCGCACATGCGCAACAGCGCAATGGCTTTCTCACGGCTGCCGCTCATCCACATAGGGTCAGTCATCAAATTGAAGACATCGTCCTGCTCTTTGCGCTGGGCATCGCTCTCGGCGTCACTGCGCTGAGCGCCAACTTCGCTGAGAAACGTCTCAAGCTCGCCACGCGCGACCGAGAGCAGGCTGGTCAGCTCCGCCAGCACGCGCGCCTCAGCCATCACGCGGCCCATCAGCCACCACTCCTGGTCGGTCAGCGCATCCTCCACCTCGCACAGCCGTCTGAGCAGTGTATCGGCGCGCGTGGCAAGCTCATGCACCGACGCCTGAACGGGCGTGGGCAGGCCACTCGCCTGCGCGCTATACTGCCCGCTCGGATATCCACTCGGTTGTTCAACTGGCTTCCCGCTCGGCTGGTCATTGTCCTGCCGCGCCGTCTGCGTTGCGCTGCCCGTAGGCGAGAACCATTGCGGCTGCATGCTGTACCGTTACCTCCCGACGCCGTCGCGCGAACCCGCGTCGCCTGTCGTGGCTCGTCATCGCCTGCTCTCGCCAGTGCTGGTACTGACGTATGCGTCAGCTCACATCCTGTAAAGCCGAGCGACCGCCCGCGAGCGCTTCCTTCACAATAGCGACTTCCGCATGGCCCGTCAAGCCTGTATTCATCAAGTCGCCCTGCTTGTGTCGCCGCCATCTGTCGCCGATAGCGCATGCGCGCCAGCCGACGCGATATGCAGGTCGCTTGACAATCGCTCAGCCCTATGCTACCGTTGCGAGCAATCGTTTGTTCAGGTGACAGATCAACCACGTAACCGCCTGGCCGACGCTGCCCCGATCGCGCCACTACCAGGCCGCCGGGAGGGATTCAGATGAACGAGCCTGACTTCATTGTCGTGGGCGCTGGCCACAACAGCCTGATCACCGCCGCCTATCTGGCGCGGGCGGGGTTGAGCGTGGCGGTGATCGAGGGCCATGAACGCATCGGCGGCGACACAATCACGGAGGAGCTGACCCTCCCTGGCTTCCATCACGACTCCTGCTCCAGCGCGCATGTGCTGATACAGTCGAACCCGCTGCTGCGCGACAATGAGCTTGGGCTTGACCACTACGGCCTGCGCTACCTCTTCCCCGACCCGGTCGTCGTGATTCCCTTCCCCGATGGCGAGAGCATCACGATGTATCGAGATCCTCAGCGCACCGCCGCCGAGTTCGCGCGCTATTCGCCTCGTGATGCGCGGGCCTACCTCGACCTGCTGGCCGACTGGGACAGCGTGAAGGCGACGGTGAATGCTGGCAACCAGCACGCGCCCCTGCGACCGAGCGTGGCGCTCGCCGCGCTGGAGGCGACGCCGAAGGGCATCGAGATGGCGCGAGTGCGGATGTCGTCCGCGGTCGAGGTCGTGCGCGAGCGATTCGAGGCGCCACATGTGCGCGCGTTCCTGCTGTGGATGGCGATGATGACGGCGCAGCCGATTGACCGGCCCTATACGGGCTTTCTGCCGTTCTCGCTCACCTCAGGGCGCCAGGCCTACAGCTGGACGACGCCGCGTGGTGGCTCGGGCTCGCTACCTCAGGCGCTGGCGGCGCTGATCGAGGAGCGCGGCGGAACAATCGAGACGGGCAGCTGGGTCGAGCGGGTGCTGGTCGAGGATGGCCGCGCGGTTGGCGTTCGCACGCGCGAAGGGCGCGAGCTACGGGCGCGACGTGGCGTCGCTTCCTCGATGCACCTCAAGCATCTGCCCGAGGCGGTGGGCTCGGAGGCGCTGGGCGAGGAGTTTGTGCGCGGCGTGGATCGCTGGCGCGCGGGAATCACCTTCTTCGCGACCCACTACGCGCTGGCCGAAGCGCCGCGCTACCGCATGCGCGACGGCGAGACGAACAGCGTCGCGATGGGGGCGGCTGGCTCGATGGAGAATCTGCTGGCCGCCTGCCAGGACTTCCGCGACGGGCGACTGCATCTGGACGACCCCATGCTGCTGGTCGTCTGCTCCAGCGTCGTTGATCCCTCGCGCGCGCCCGAGGGCAAGCACACGCTCAAAGTTATCAGCTACCTGCCGTATGACCTGCCAGAAGGGCCAGAGCGCTGGGACAGCATCAAAGAAGACGTATCTGATCGTCTGCTAGCGCACCTGCGCACGCTGGCGCCGAACCTGACCGATGAGGTGATTCTCGCCCGCCACGTCGAAAGCCCGCTCGATCTGGAGCGACGCAACCCGCACAACTGGCATGGCAGCTGCCACGGCGGCGATCAGGACCCCGCGCAAGATGGCTTCATGCGCCCGATGCCGGGCTTTTCACAGTATCGGTCACCGGTGGCGGGCCTGTACCTCACAGGCGGCTGCACCCATCCCGGCGGCTCTGTCTCAGGCGCGCCAGGCCGCAATGCGGCGCATGCGGTGCTGGAAGATCTCAACATCACCGTGAGCCGTTAACATCCGTCGCATCACCGTTTCGACATGCGTGTCGAGCCAGGCGTCAGCCTTGACGTCATGCCGTGTGATGTGGCATACCATGCGCTGAACGTCTGTGGGCAAGGCGCCGCGCGGACGCCACATATGAGGATGTGACCAGCCACGATGAGTGAGTTAGATACACGGATTGAGGAGCTGAAGCGCCGGGTGTACGACATCACGGCGCATCTTTGACTTACCAGCCAAGAAGCGCGAGATCGAAGCGATCGAGCAGGAATCCATTGCGCCCGACTTTTATAGTGACCACGCCCATGCCCAGCGGCAGATGCGCCAGCTGAGCCGCCTGCGCGACGAAGTGACGACATGGGAGGGGCTGGCCACACGCCTTGGCGACCTCCAGGAACTCTCGCAGATGGTGGCTGAGGAGCCAGATGAGCGCCTCAGCTCCGAGATCACGCAGGAAGTGAACGCCGCACAGGCCGAGCTGGAAAAGCGCCGACTGACGCAGCTGCTCAATGGCGAGCATGATACGAAATCAGCCATCGTCTCCATCCATGCGGGCAATGGCGGCACCGACGCGCAGGACTGGACGGCCACAATGGAGCGCATGTATATGCGCTGGGCCGAGAGTCACGGCTACAAGGTCGAGCTGCTCGACGAAACCGAGGGCGAAGAGGCTGGCCAGAAGAGCGTCACCTTCAGCGTAGATGGTCCATATGCGTATGGCTACCTGCGCGGCGAGGCGGGCGCGCATCGCCTGATTCGACTGTCGCCCTTCGATGCGGCGCATCGGCGACAGACATCCTTCGCCAAGGTCGAGGTCATGCCCGACATTGGTGACGATCCCATCGAGATCGTCGTGCGGCCAGAAGAAATCGAGACAGATACCTTCCGCTCGACTGGCAAGGGCGGCCAGCACCTCAACAAGACTGACTCCGCGGTACGCATTCGCCATATCCCGACAGGCATCGTCGTCACCTGCCAGAACGAACGCTCACAGATTCAGAACCGCGAAACAGCGATGCGTGTGCTCAAGTCGCGGCTCTACGAGCTGGAGATCGAAGAGCGCGAGCGCGAGGCGGCGCGCCTCAAAGGCGTGCATGTCGAGGCTGACTTTGGCAATCAGATTCGCACCGTCACACTGCACCCCTATACGATGGTGAAGGATCATCGCACAGGCGCCGAGCAGGGTGACACGGCCAGTTATCTCAATGGCGAGATTGACCATTTCATCGAGGCGGAGCTTACGGCGCGCGCAGGCCAGACGGTCTAATTGACTTGGGCTCCTGGCCTGCGCGGTAGCCACCAGGGGGTGAGGTGTCTATGGAGACTGAGCGCCCACCAGCGCCACTGCTCGTGATCATCAGTGGCAAGCTTGCCACCGGCAAGACGACGCTTGGGCGCCGGTTCGCCGCTGATCTCTCCCTGCCATTCTTTTTCAAGGATGGCGTGAAAGAGACCCTGTTCGACGCGCTCGACGCCGCTGACCGCGCATCATCGCGCCGGCTTGGCGTCGCGAGTTTCACCCTGCTGCGCTACGTGACTGAGGCGATGTTAAGCGCGGGCCAGTCGCTGATGATCGAGGCCAATTGCCTTGAGGAGTATGATGCGCCGTTTTACCAGTCGGCGCTCAGCCGCCACGGCGCGCGGATTGCGCAGGTGTGGTTGACCGCCGCGCCAGAAACCATCCTGGCGCGCTTCGAGCATCGTGCGGCCAGCCCGCAACGGCATTCCGGCCACGTCGAGTTGGCGCATATGGACGAGTTTCGTTCGGCATTGCAGGATGGCGATGATGCGCCACTGCCATTGGGAGGCGCGCTCCTCACGGTAGACACCACAGATTTCGCCACGATAGCGTATCATTCTCTGCTGAACTGGCTGCGATCGGCGCTCGATGGAGCCAACACCAGGGGCTAATCGTTTGAGCATGCAGGCGCATGCGAAGCGCCCTTCACAAGACGCCGGGGGAGAGTGACTATGTCTTGGCCTCAGGGACGGCGCGCGGCTCGCGGCGCTCTACTCCATAGACTCACCGGGCGCGTCCAGCGCATGCCCGTGCGGCGAACGCTCCTGATGCTGGCGGGCGTGTACACAGCGCTCCAAACCATTACGATCGCTGTGCTCTCGGTCATCGCCATGCGGCGCAACCGCCGACTAACGCGCGCGCGCTTTCCTCACCTCGATCTGCCTGAAATCTTCGTCGAAGATAACCATCTCAAAATCTATGACTACGGCGCCGATCTCTTCGCCGCCATGCTCGAAGCGATCTCGTCCGCCAAGGAGCTCATCTTTATCGAGTCCTACATCTGGAAGGCGGACGCGGTCGGTGAGGAGTTCAAGCAGGCGCTGATCGAGAAGGCGCGCGAGGGCGTGCAGGTCTACGTCATCATGGATGAGTTTGGCAACCTCGTCGTACCGGAAGCGTTCAAGCGGTTCCCTCCAGAGATTCACCTGCTCCGCTTCAAGCCGATCAATCGACCCTGGCACATCTTCGACCCGCGCCGCTATGCGCTGGACCACCGTAAGGGGCTGGTGGTGGATGGCCGCATCGCCTTCCTCGGCGGCTATAACATCGGCAAGCTCTACGCCGAGCACTGGCGCGATACGCATCTCCGCATTGTCGGCCCGAAGGCGGCTGATGTAGCTGACTCGTTCTGCGACTTCTGGAATGCCCATTCTCCGCGACGCCAGCGGATCAACATGCAGTTTCCGCTACGTTTCGACCCGACCATTTCACTGCGCGACAATAACGCGCTGCGACTCACGTTCCCTATCCGCGATATGTACATCGGCGCGATCAATCGCGCGCAACGGCACATCCTGCTGACCAACGCTTACTTCATCCCGGATCACATGCTGCTGGAGTCGCTAAAAGACGCGGCGAGCCGTGGTGTAGAGGTCCACATCCTGCTGCCGTGGACCTCCAACCACATCCTCGCTGACTGGGCGTCGCGCGGCTACTTCCACGACTGCCTGCGCGCGGGCATCCACATCTGGGGCTATCGCAACGCGATGATCCACGCCAAGACCTGCACAGTGGACGATGAGTGGAGCACGATCGGCACCGCTAACCTCGACCGTTTGAGCGCGGTGGGCAACTACGAAGTGAACGCTGAGATCTATAGCATCAATGTCGCGCGCCAGATGCGGCAGCTCTTCGAGTACGACCGCAGCAATGCCGTCGAAGTGACCGGCGAGCGATGGCTGCGCCGTCCCTGGTATGTTAAGCTCAGCGAGTGGGTGCTGGCGCCGCTACGCCTGATGCTCTAACGTTTGGCGTCGCGCATGCCAGCCATAAACCTCGGCGTCAATGCATGGCAAGCCAGGAGGGCAGGCAGTGAAGCTCTACATCTCGACCGATTTCGAGGGTGTGGCAGGCATCGTTGACTGGGACCAGATCATGGTCGGAAGTCACGACTATGAGATGGGGCGGCGGCTCTTGCTGGGTGAGCTCAACGCCGCGATCGACGGAGCCTTGCAGGCGGGCGCGCAGACGATCCTCGTCAACGATTCCCACAGCAGCATGCGCAATCTCGACCCGGAGCAGCTACGCGGCGCAGCCTCGCTGCTGAGTGGCAAGCACAAGCCGCTCTACATGATGGAAGGCCTGGACAGCTCCTTCGACGCGATCTTTTTTCTCGGCTACCATGGCTCCATCGGGGCGAGCCAGGCCGTGCTCAGCCACAGCTACAATCCCCGCGCCATCTGGGAAGCGCGCATCAACGGCGAGATTGTCGGCGAGACGGCGCTCAATGCGCTGGTGGCGGCGCATTACGGCGTTCCGATTGTGCTGGTGAGCGGCGATGAAGTGACCGTGCGGGAAGCGCAGCGGCTGGAGCCAGCCCCACATGGCGCGATCGTCAAGCGGTCCATCTCGCGCTTTGCCGCTGAGAGCGTGCATCCCACCATCGCGCGCGAACGCATCCATCAGGCGGCGTATGACGCGCTGACGATGCGCAAGCCGACCAGCGCGCCCACCTTTCCCCGGCCTACCACTGTCGAGCTGACCTTCCTCACTAGTGACATGGCCGAGATGAGCGCGTGGGTTCGCGGCGTCGAGGTTGTTCCCGCGTCTCCGCGCACTGTACGTTTCAGTGGGTCCGACCTGCTCGACCTCTTCCGCACATTCGTCACGCTGGTCATGCTGACACGTGGGCTGGTGGAATAACGCAACGTCTTCGTGTGTAACATGCCTCTGGCCTTCGCCTGCCTGATAGGCTATACTTGCGCCGAAGCCTGCGCGTCTGTCGCGCTCGTGCGGTGGGCCTGGGCTTTTTGACCTGGGAGGTCGTGATCATGCGCGTTACCGGTCATATCCTGGCGACACTCTTCAAGGCCATTGGGCGCATCTTTCTCGCCGCCATCTTCTGTGGAATCATTGGCGCGGGCGTCGTCTTTCTGGTGTCGTTCGTCAAGTCAGGCCACTGGCCGCCAGATACCCTGACCATCATTGCCGCTGTGGCGATTGGCGTACTGTCGCTCTACGCGGGCGGCGTCACCGTGCTGATGCGGGAAGCCGTGCGTGCGCTGCAAGAGGCCGTCAGAGATGTCGAGCACGACGCTGGCTCAGCCATCAAAGGCGCCGCCACGGTCGCTCAAGAGATCGAAAAACATCTCTAGCGCCACGTTGTGGCAGCGATACAGGCAGGGGATGGAGCGGCTAGCCGTTCGATTCCCTGCCTGTATTGTTCCACGTTGTCTGCGCGGCAGACGTGACAGCCTCAGTCAGCGCGGCCACGCATCTGCTGCTTGAGCAGGTCCATCTCAGCCAGGTGATCGCGCACATGGGCCAGGGCAGGCGACAGACAGCGCCAGACCGGCGGGTGCTCGAACATCCACGGAACCTCTTCGCGCATGGCGGCTTCGAGATAGACCGGATAGCGCGCAAGATGCGCAGGCACATCAGGCTGGTCGTCGAGCGCCTCATCGCTCAGCGCGTCGAGCCAGCGCATGATCGTCAGGTGCGTCTCATCGGCGTATTCAAGGACGTTCGCACGCGCGAGAGCGTGGGCGAGCTCATCGGCCTGCGCCTCCGTGAAGCCGACACCGATGCCATGCGTGACGAGCGCCCCACGCCCGTTCCAGCGCGGATCATCAATAAGCTCCTCGACACCGCGCACAAGGGTCTGCGCCGCCCAGTCCTGCGTTCTGGCCACATGCCAGAGGTCGAACGCCAGCAGATTGGTGTTCGGCAATATGCGGGTGGTGAGCTCGGTTGGCGCCAGGTCGTCGGCAAGGCTGTGCAGAATGGTGTTGACGGCGGCGAACTGCCGCTGCAATAAGGCTGTCGCGCGCATGGAGTGACTCTCTTTCGCTCACTGGGTCAGTCCGAAGATGCCACGCTGCCCGGAAGTTGCGCCCAGTATAGCATCGCTTACCCATGCGGCGCCGTACGCCATTGTGCGGTACGTGGTTAGCTATGCGCCATCGAGTATCTCAGCGCGGGTACGCATGAGGAGCTCGCCCAGGCGGTTGAGGCCATGACCATCGCCGCCATCGCCCCAATAGGCGTCGCGGATGGTGTGCTCGATCAGCAGCGCGTCTCCGGTGGCCCGCAGGCGTTCGCCAAGGTCCGGATGCTGGAGAAACTTGGCGCGCAGGGCATCGAGCATGATACGCTCCTTCACGGCATCCCAATCGGAGCGCAGCGGACGAGCGTGCGAGCGTCCCATGCGCGCGGCGATCATCGGGCTAGCGACCCGACGAATCACCTCCTCGTGCTCGCTTCCCGCGAACTTCTGCGCCTGAAAATAGTGCTCCACTGTTGGCCAGCGTACGTCGTTGAGCATGATGGGCGCGGGCCAGAAGTTCGAGAGATAGCCATGCGCTTCCCGCAGCCCGCTGAAGAGGATGCGCGCCCGTTCGCTCACTGCTTCGGCGCCTCTTTGATGTTGGCGACCTGGCCGCCCGTCATCTTTACAAGGTCCGCGGAGGTGGTCTCGAAAACGGCATTGGGTGTGCCCGCGGCGGCCCAGATGCTCGCGAACGTCAGCAGGTCTTCGTCGATCAGCGTGCGCAGCGTGGAGGCATGGCCGACCGGCGCGACGCCCCCGATGGGGAAGCCCGTCACCTGGCGCACCACATCAGCGTCAGCGCGGGTGA
>DASQSS010000267.1:0-2536 GCA_035642255.1 Ktedonobacterales bacterium
GACCAACTGTGCGCTCGTCGCGGTCGTACTCCCGCACCACACTCGCTCCAAATTCCACCTGCGCGGCGCAGGCGAGGTTGTCGGGAGTTTCTGACCCAAAGGCCAGAAGCGACTGGCGAATCTCGGCGGTCGCCGCCTGAAGGGCGCCGTCTTCAGCGCCAGCGCTGCAGGCCGCGAGGATTGCGTTCACCAATTGATGTGCGTTGGGTGTCGCCACAATTCTTTCTGCTCCATTTGCGATTACCTAGGTCACCGTGCGCCAATCGTGCGCCTACTTGGCGAGGCTGCCACCGCAGACTGGCTTAATCATACTGCAACGGTATCAGCGGACTTCGTATAAGACATCAAATCGCCCATCCGCGGAGGTCTGTAGAAGCCCGGCTATGGACTGGACGCCTACACGCGTGGATTATCTGGAATGCGCAGGAGCATAGCGAGGCGCTCGCGCATGGCGAGGGGCGTACGCTTGCCAGACGCGAGCAGACGCGAGCAGACAGCGGGGAAGGATTCTACAGTCAGTCAATACAGCTCTGTCGAATAGGACGCTTCGAGCGATTCTTCGGCGACTTCGCAAGTGACGCTGGGCAACGCGATGTGATCGGCGAAGATCTGTGGCGCGGAGGGGAGCGCGTCAGGTTGCGGCCAGGTCGCCGTTTCCCACAGCTTCGAGCGAATCAGCGCGCGACCGCAATGGAGAAAGACCTCGCGCGCCTCCACGACGATTGCCAGCTGCGGCCGCTTGCCTGCCGCTGTGAGTGTGTCGAGCAGCGCGGTGTCGGTATAGAGCGTCGCTATGCCATTGACGCGCAATGTCTCGCGCATGCCGGGGATGACGAAGAGCAGCCCAACCTGCGGATGCTCCAGAATATTGCGTAGCGTATCGGCGCGGCGATTGCCTGGCCGATCGGGGATGGCCAGGCGACGTTCATCCAGCACCTGCGTGAAGCCCGGCGCGTCGCCCTTCGGCGAGACATCGCACAACCCATCACCGCTTGTGGAGCTGATGAAGAGCAGCGGCGAGAGCGCAATGAAGTGGCGGCAGTGCGCGTCGAGGTGGTCGATCTGCTTCCGCAGCGCGGGCGCGCCGGGCTCGCCAATCAGCGCCCGCAGCGACTCAACGCTCGTCAGCGGCTGGGTCAGTTTCGCTGGCTCTGTCGGCTCGACTGGCGCGTCGCTCGATGTCATGCCCCGCGCTCCCTTCTGGCATCCGCCCGCACTGCGCTATGTGGCGGCCGCATACTCAGCATCTACAGCGGCCAGAGGTGAACGCGTCCCGGGCGCTAACGTGGCGCGCCGGGGGTGCGGCCGCTGGCCTGGCTGGCGGTATCAGCGATCGAGGCCTCCGAGCGCGCGGACGGTGTGCGCACCGCTTTGTCGCCAGTGAAGCGCGCGCGCACGACCCAGAAGAACGCCTCGATGAAGATTTTGCGCGACATCTTCGACTTGCCCACGCGGCGGTCCTCGAAAATGATCGGCGTCTCGCGCCAGCGGTAGCCGCTCTTCCAGAAGTTGTACGCCATCTCCACCTGGAAGGCGTAGCCCTGCGCGCCGATCGCGTCGAGGTTGAGCGTGCGCAGCGCCGAGACGCGATAGCAGCGATAGCCGCCAGTGCAGTCATGGATGGGGATACCGAGCATCACGCGGGCGAAGATATTGCCACCCCCGCTGATGAAGCGCCGCAGCGGCGACCAGTTCGGCGTGCCGCCACCGTGAATATAGCGCGAGCCAATCACCAGATCGACATCCTTCGCCGCCTCGAAAAAGCGCGGCAGATAGGTTGGATCATGGGAGAAGTCTGCGTCCATCTCAAACACGAAGTCATAGCCGTGCGCGATGGCGTAGCGAAAGCTGGCTACGTATGCCGTGCCAAGCCCCAGCTTGCCCGCGCGATGCAGCGCATGGATGCGCGCATCCGTCGCCGCGAGCTGATCGACGAGCTGCCCTGTGCCATCAGGAGAGTTGTCGTCAATGATGAGCAGATCGGCGGTCGGCGCATTGGCAAGGACCTGCGCGATCAACTCCGCGATATTCTCGCGCTCGTTGTAGGTTGGAATGGCAATGAGCGTTCTCACGCGCTATTTATCTCCATCAGGTCAGTCCGGCCCGGGCTGTTGGTTTGGCCATCGCTCTGGCGCGCGGCGCATGCGCGGCGCATCCTTCGGCGTCCATCGTTTGCTCGCCATCGTCGCCGCTGACCATTCACACGCGAGCGCCTGCGTTATTGTAGAACAAGACACGCCTGAATGCGCGCTACAGGGACTATCCTCTTCAAACAATGCGCTGCGCAAGGCTGCGGGCAGCGCTTTGGGCAGCGCTGGCGAACGGACAGCTAGCAGATGCGCTTGCGCAGTTCCGCGAGGCGCTTGACGGTGATTTTGCGCTTCTCGACAGACACATACTGCTTGTCGAGCAGATAGCTCATCACTTTGTTGACGCTCTCGCGCGAGGCGCCGACCATCGCGGCCAGATCGCTCTGCGTCAGCTTCATCTCGATGCGAATGCCGTCCGGCATGCGCGTTCCGCTCGTCTCGGCTAG
>DASQSS010000268.1:0-18947 GCA_035642255.1 Ktedonobacterales bacterium
GCCTTTACCTGCTTGATGCTGCATCAGTTGATCCACCTACCCTGTAGTTCATAACAGGCTCTAGAGCCTGTTATGAACCTGTTTAGAATTGGCAGAAACGCCATCAGAATCGCCGATTCTTCTGGACTTTGCGGGTAAAGCCACCAATCGGAACGGCAAAAGTCCACTTAGACGTTGGCAGCTCTTCGGGGTTCAGGGCAAGTTCATAACAGGCTCTAGAATGAGCCAGGGGGCATGAGGATGAGCCGAAACCCGATGTTGTTGCCCACGCTGCCGCCTTGCCCGTCGCGTTGCTGAAGGCTCGCGCACAGCGCTCGCGCTCCTTCCACTTCATAGCGAGCGCCTAATGTACTCCCCGAGTTGGCGAAAGTCCTCTTTCTGTTGCTCCGGGGAGCGATGGCGGCGCGCTTGAGGGCTGGGATGATACAGTGGGATGAGTATCCTGCCCTTCCACGGAGATGGCTTCCCAACGTCACGAGCCAATTGGGCATTGTGAGGCGCGATCATACCGACAGCATCAAGCGCTTTCCGCCCTAGTGTCACCACGATCTTGGACTGAACGATGTTGAGCGTCTCAGCAAGGTGCTCAGAGCAGTTCGACACTTCCTCGGGTGTCGGTGAGTCATTATGCCCAAGATCGTCGCGTGGATTGCGCAACACTGCATTGGTGATGAAGATGGCGCTCCGATGTAGTTGAGCCACTTTTAACCGCTCGTCAAAATTCGCCCCAGTCTGGTCACCAGAAAGTGGGATGCATGTGCGATCAGCGCCCAGGCGACCAGGGGCTTCAGCGATGAACATGACTTTGCTGCTCAGTGAGCCATTAGCTACGCTTAACACTGCTGAGCGATCCTTTAGCCGTGAGCACTTCTGGCAGGTTTGTACGCGACGGACAAGCGCATTAATGCGGGGGCGTTTAACCACTGCTATGCACATGCGTCTGTCTCCTGTCGCCACTAGCGAACATGGTTACACGGTTGACGTCCATCGATTATCTTCTCGATAACGCGTCTCAGTTTCTGCCTTTATGATACTCACAGGCACGCCGCTCTACCAAACGGACCGAACAGTACACTTACTTCGGAGAGCCTAACGTGCAACTGTCCTCTTTCTCACAGCTGCTCAGTATTGCTGCTCGCTTTGGCTCGATAGCGTGTGGGAGGCTGCCACGCCATCAAAGTGTGCAGTATCTTGCCAACAGGCGGCGGTACGCGGTAGGGGTCAGCGTAGGGGTCAAAGCTCCATCGCACGTGAAAGCGGCTTCGAGCGAACGTGCTCGAAGCCGCTTCTTTTCAGGATTTGTGAGGGCAGGTGGGACAGGAATCGAACCTGCAACCTGCGGTTTTGGAGACCGCTGCTCTGCCAATTGAGCTACCCACCTATGGATTGCGACTACGCACGGCTCCCGCAAGGGATTCGCCCGTCGCGCACCATCACGATACCCCAGCCCCTGCCTCGTGTCAAGCGGCGCTATGCGCCATCCGTGGCCATCTCAGCTTCCTCAGCGCGCTAGTCGACACTGAGCAGCAACGCTTTGAGGTAGCGATCTTCGGTGAATCCGGGCAGCGTGGGATGATCGATGCTGGGACCAAAGCTGGCGACCATCCGAGCGCTCCGTCGCTCGCGGGCTAGCGCCTGTCGCACTGCTCCCTCGAACTCCTCGGCGTTGACTCCACCAGAGCACGAGCACGTTAGCAACAGTCCAGCCGGCGCCAGCGCTCGCAGCGCCAGGGCGTTCAGATGCTCGTATGCGCGCAGCGCTCGATCACGCTGCCCCAGGTTCTTGGCGAACGCAGGAGGATCCACCACCATCAGGTCGAAGCGCTCTCCGGACTCACTGGCGTGTTGCAGATAGTGATTTACCTCGCTCTCAACGAAGGCATGCTTCGCCTCGTCGGGCGTGACGCCGTTCAGCGCGTAATTGCGGCGCGCCAGCTCGAGCGCGGGCGCCGAGGAGTCAACGTTGACCGTGCGTAGTCGCGGGTTCCCGGCCAGCCCCGCCAACGAGAAGCCGCCGGAGTACGAGAAGAGGTTGAGCAGCGACGTGGCATATGGCGCGAGCTCTCGCACGCGGGCGCGTTTGTCACGTTGGTCCAAAAAGAAGCCAGTCTTCTGGCCTGTCAGCGGGGCCACGAGATAGCGCACGCCATGCTCCAGCGCCTCGATCTCGTCGGGAACCAGTCCCCAAGCGACTGACGCGCCGCCAACCACCAGTCCCTCGCGTGCGCGCGCGCGGATGTCATCGCGCGTGGCGATGCCCTCGATAACGCCGGGAATCAGCGCATGCGCGAGCGCCGCAATGATCGTCTCGCGCTGGGCCTCGACGCCTGCGGTGTGAAACTGCGCCACCAGCCAGTGATCGTAGCGATCTACGATCAGTCCGGGCAGGCCATCCGCTTCGGCATGAATGAGGCGATACGCCGTGACATCTGTCGGCAGCAGGTCACGCAGCGCCTGCGCCCGCTGGATTCGACGGACGTAGAACGCCTCATCAATCGCCTCATCACGGTCACGGGTCAATACGCGAAACGCCAGACTGTTGGCGGCGTTCAGCTGACCGCGCGCGAACCACTGCCCATCATGCGTGGTGACATCCACAATGGCGCCAGCGGGCAGGTCGTGTGGCAGATCGAGAAACGCGCCTGAGAAGAGCCACGGATGCCCCTGGCCGAGGGTGTAGTCGCGTCCCGGACGCAGGCGCAGCAGCGGATACAGAGATGATGGTCGCGGCACAGTCGTCTTCACTCTCATGCTAGGGGAAAGGCTAGTGATCAGTCACGACCACACTGTGCCACGCGGCGCGCCTCCCTCGCAAGCGTCTCTATGTCCGCGTCGCCCGGTAGGCTTGTTGCGCGCCGCATGCTCTGGGAGTACACTCCGAAGAGGTACGCGTGCGCTGGATAGGCGCGCGGACGACATCTGGGTGCGGGGAGACAGGCAATCCTTTAGAGGCGGGAGCGACAACGTGAAGGCGGCGGAGCTACTGGTGCGTAGTCTGGAACACGAGGGTGTGCGGCATATCTTCGGCGTTCCGGGCGAGGAGACGATGGACCTGCTCGATGCGTTGGCTGAGCGTGAGCAGGTTCGCTTCATCCCGACACGCCACGAGCAGGGCGCCGCCTTCATGGCCGACGTCTGGGGACGACTTACGGGCGCTCCGGGCGTCTGTCTAGGCACCCTCGGCCCTGGCGCGATCAACCTGCTCACAGGCGTCGCCGACGCTTATCTCGACCACGCGCCACTCGTCGCCATCACGGGCCAGGCTGGGCTGGAGCGCGTCTTCAAGGAGTCGCATCAGTATGTGGACATCGTCTCGATGTTCGCGCCAGTCACGAAGTGGAATGCGCGCATCGAGCGTGGCGCCGCAATTCCCGAAGTGGTGCGCAAGGCGTTCCGTGTCGCCGTGACGGAGAAAGCTGGCCCGACCCACCTGGAGCTGCCCGAAGATGTCGCGGGCGAGGAGGTCAGCGAGGCCGAGGCGGAGTTGCTGCCGATTCGTCAGGCGCGGCTGCCTCTAGCTAGTGGCGAGACCATCGAGGCGGCGCTGGCGTTGCTGCGGCAGGCGCGGAAACCCGTCATCCTGGCAGGCAATGGCGTCATCCGCATGCGGGCGGCGGGCGATTTGGCGACGTTCGCGCGGCGGCTCAAGCTGCCCGTCGCCCATACCTTCATGGGCAAGGGCATCCTCAGCGACGCCGATTCGCTGTCGTGGGGCTCGCTGGGGCTGCTGATGCGCGATGTGGTGATAGATGGCATCGACGACGCCGATCTAATCATCGCGGTGGGCTATGATCTGGTGGAATATGCGCCCGGCAACTGGAACCACAAGCACGGCCGCCCAATCATCCACATTGACGCGCTGCCCGCTGAGGTGGACGCCGACTATATCCCCAGCGTGGAGCTTGTCGGCGACATCGGCGCCGCGCTCCGCACGCTGGCAAGCGAGTGGACTGCGCGGCGTCCATTCATCGCGCGACCTGAGATGCGGGCGCGCATCCTGGCGGAGATGAACAACGGGGCCAGCGACGACGCCTTCCCGATCAAGCCACAGCGCATCCTGGCTGATCTGCGGGCCGCGCTCGATCCAAAAGACATCGTCGTGAGCGATGTCGGAGCGCACAAGCTCTGGGTGGCTCGTCTCTTTCCAGCGCAATGGGCCAATACGGTCATCATCTCGAATGGGCTGGCGACAATGGGCATTGGCGTGCCGGGAGCTATCGCGGCGAAATTGGCTTTCCCTGATCGGCGCGTGGTGACGGTGACAGGCGATGGCGGCTTCCTAATGAACTCGCAGGAGCTCGAGACCGCCAAGCGGCTGCATGTCCCATTCGTGACGATGATCTGGGTTGACTCGGGCTATGGCGTGATCGAGTGGAAGCAGCAGCAGCGCTTCGGACGCTCGTTTGGCGTCCACTTCGAGAATCCTGACTTCGCGGGCTATGCGCGCTCATTTGGTCTTCCGGGCTTCCGAGTCGAGCGCGCCGAAGACCTGCTGCCGACGCTGACCCGCGCGCTTGCGCTCCCAGAGCCGTCGGTCGTCGAGGTCCCGGTGGACTATCGCGAGAATTTGAAGCTGTCGGCGCATCTGGCGGAGATCTCCCAGGGTGAGTAACGCCGACATGCGCCCCGACGAATACTCAGCGCGACAACTGGCCGCAAAGCTCGGTTTCAAACCGGGGATGCGCGTGGCGCTGCTCGACGCGCCGCCAGGCTATCTCGTCGCGCTGGACGACGTTGCCACGCATCTGGAGTTCTGCGAACTGCCAGCGACCGGGCTGGATGTCATCCAGGTGTTTGTGACGGAGCAGGTGGCGCTTGCGGCGACGCTGCCAACGCTCGTCGCCGCGCTCGATCAGCGCGGCGCGCTCTGGATATGCTGGCCAAAGCGCGCCGCGAAGCTGCCCACAGATCTGGACGACGCGTCGGTGCGCGCGGCTGGACTGGCCACGGGACTGGTGGACACCAAGGTGGCGGCGATTGACGCCACCTGGTCCGGTCTCAAGTTCGTCTACCGTCTGCGGGATCGCGCGTAGGCGTCGCTCTCCGCGCCACGACGTTCATCCACAGGGCTTGGCGCCGGCTGGCCCCTGACCTGGCTGAAATGTGTTGAGAACGTGATTCCAGACGCCACCCCAGCGCCGCATGAACGTACTCGCGGGTGGCGGAGCTGTCAGTGTGATGATGTAGAACAAGCCGCCATGCAGGAATAGGACAGCCACTTGTGGCTGGCTGGCGGCTCCAGGCGGCGGTGTCGCGCTGGCCAGGTTGTCTTGCTCATAGCCTGTAATGTTGCCCGCCACGGTCACCGGCTTGCCTGTCGTGTACTGCGCGCAGATGCTGGCGTTCGCCTGCGTGGTCGCCGTCACCTCCAGCGTGGCGTTGCTGGACGCGTCCTGTGAATCAGTGATGAGCCAGCTATCGTCGCTCGTCGGACCCTGCGGCGGCGGCGCGTTGAACATCGCATCGTTGGGATACTGGGTAACGAAGCCATACCGTGGATCGCGATACGACGACCAGCCCGCGTCAGCGACGACAGACGATGCGCCGCCACTGGTCGCGCCACTCGCGGTAGGCATGCGCGTCGCGGCGCTCAACGTCCTAGATGAGCCGCCGGGGGATGCGCATCCTACCAGCGCCAGCGCGAGGCACATGGGCGCCAGGAGCCTGGCGCTGGCCCAGCGCCCCACACCTCTGGCCCGACTATGGTTGGACTGACAGGCCATCACGCACGATGAAAACGAAATCGTAGTACGGCCCTTTCGTATTGCCCAGCGGCTGTCGCAGCCAGAGCCAGTTCCATAGACGTGGGATGGCTCGGCCAGCGGTGAATGTCGCGTTCGGCGGCGGATTACTGCCGTAGCTCAGCCACGGGCCAAGCCCCTTGCCATAGAACGAGTAGTCCACATTCGACGGACACTTGGTCCCGGGATGGGTCTCGCAGGCCAGCTGCGGCTTGTACGATTCGTCGAACCACGACCGCAGCGTGTACTCCTTCATGTGGTAGCCCGTTGGATGCGCCGCCATGAACGCCTGCACGTCCGCTCCCGGATAGAGAATCAGCACATCAGGGTTCATGTTCTGAAAGCTCGTCGGGTCGAACGTGACATAGGTATTGGGATGCGGGTCCATCCAGTAGTCGCGCAGGTACCAGTAGAATGGCCACTCCTCGCCAGAGCCAACGACGACATTGAGTTGATGCCGGCCGCCATGTAGCTTCTGGTCAGCCTGATTGATCTTGGCCATCACGGTATCAACGTCAGGCGTCGTCTGCACATAGACCATCATCTCCAGGGGACCGTTCGCCGGATCCTGATAGGCCAGCAAATACATGCTGTGGACCATCGGGATGAAGAGCAGCACGCCAAGTGTGGCGGAGGCAAGCGCGCCGCCCGAGCGCCACGAGAGCCGTGGTCGCATCTGGCCGCTGGCGAAATCGCTCGCCAGCGCGCGGCCCACCACCCAGCCACGCTCCAGCGCCAGCGCCAGCATCACGGCCGCGAGCAGCATCAAGGGCAGCAGCATGTGGATCGCAAGCCATGGCATCTTTTCACCGGCCCAGGAGTAGATGCCGAGCGAGCCAACGAACCACCAGACGAGGAACATCCGGAAGCGCGTCGGCCGGAACAGGCTATAGACGACGCCCGCCAGCCCAAAGACCACCGCGAGCTGCTCGTAGAGCGGAATGAGCACGAAATAGTAGTAGATTGGCTGTGCGCCACGCGCGACATTCTGCTGCTGGAGCCAGTAGTACAGTCCTTGCCAGACGCCCTTGCCGACGCCATCCACGAAACCTTGTCCCAGCGACCGCCCGACATTGGGGAACTCCCAGTACAGGCCTGCGAAGAGCATCCACGCGACGACGAACGCGACGAACCATTGCGTCCACGGGATGCCCAACAGCAGACGCAGCAAGGGCTGGCGCTCAGGGTCCATGCGGCTGCGCAGCGCATGCGCGCCTCGCCCCGGCGCCGAGACAACGCGATCAATGCGCTCGATCCAGCCGAGCGCGGCGGGTTCCTCGAACTCGTCCAGCGCCTCCCCGCCCGTGGGGTCGAAGGGGTCAGCCGTAGACGCGAGGGCAAGCCGCTCTTCACGGTCATAGAGCGCGTTGTCGCGGGTGATCTGCCAGAGCAGCGCGAGGATGACGAACGCCGCTAGCGCGATGCTGACATAGAGCAGCACAAGCACAGTCCGCTGCTCTAGCTGGAGGACCTGCGCATCCGCCGCCTTGGTCGTCGCCTTGGCCTGGATGTAGGCGCTGAGCGACTTCATCGTGTGCAGACCCCACGCCGCCAACGCAAGGCCAACGCCCGCCAGCGCCATCAGCGCGATCAGGCGACCCAGCAGCAGTCGTCTGCGCTCGCCGAATACGGGAGGCAGCAGGCGGCCAAGCGGACCGGGCGTTGGCTGAGACGGATGGTCTGGCAGCGGCTCGCGCCTTACATCGAGCTCGGCGGGCAGCAGGCGCGCCAGTGGAATAGCCAGCTCCCAGGCGACCAGCGCGGCGAGGAAGGCGCCAAAGATGGCGAACGTCAGGAAAATGCCCTCAAAGGTCGCGTACGCCAGCGTAACGCTCGCGGCCAGCAGCGCCAGCCAGACCATCGTGCGCGACCTGGCGAAGCGCACGGCGCACACGACCATGGCGAACATAAAGAAGTTGAAGTAAATGTCTTCGCGCAGAAAGCGGGAGAAGTAGACGAACGTGGGCGAGACCGCCAGGAGCAGCGCCGCCAGGAGCGCGCCGAGCCGCCCTAGCTCGCGACGCAGGCCCAGCGGCAGCGCGACAATGCCCAGGCCAAAGAGCGCGGGAACGATGCGTGCGGTGGCGTCGTTGATCCAGGGATTATTGCCTAGCCCGCCGACATGAAAGAGCGACTGCGCCGCCAGAATCAGCGCGAACATGAACCCTTCCGCATGGAACTGGAATGGACCATGCAACAGCGGATCGTAAGCGTAGCTGGAGGGGTCGCGCGCGAAGAGCAGCGAGTAGAAGGCGTGCATGCTCTCGTCATGGTGCAGCGGCTTCGCGCCGAGATTCCAGAAGCGCAGCAGAGCCGCGACGGCCAGCACGGCGAACCATGCCCATTGCTCCACGCTGCGCCCACGAATGAAGTCCCACAGGCTGGGGGGCAGTCGCCGCAAGCGCTCGCCCACGCCCGCCAGGAGCTCCGTTACCGACGGTCCAGCGATTGCTTCGCTCTCGACCATGTCCGCATCTGGCTCGGTTGGCTCCGTAGGAGCGGGAACCTGCGCCACTGCCGACCCCTGGGGCATCTCTGTCGACGCAAACGCGAGCGCCGCCTGCCCATCATGAGCGCTCAGATCAGCGGGCCCGTGAGCTTGCTGATCGCGCGCCTTCTGGCTCTGGCGATCATCGTTCTGGCGAGCGCTCATAGTAGCTCTCTCCCTCACCCTGTATATGACAGCGCTTCGGCGTTGCCCCGCCTAGGCGCCTGGAACTTCATAAATCGTGACACCCGCCTGCTGGTAGACGCGCGTGAGGAACGTCGAGAAGTGGTCCACCTGCTGCCCGTAGGTCTGGCGCTCAGCCGCGCCAACGTAGACATAGCGGACGTGATAGCTGCGCAACAGCGAAAGCACAAACGCATTGTTGGTGTTCGTGTAGATCAGTTTGACGACGTTGAGTCGCTCGCTCAGCACATTCGCGCGGCCGGGCGTGGCAAGCCAGTTGTAGCGCCATTGCTCCTCGTGTCCGCCCCAGCCGATCAATGTCGGTAGACCCGTGAAGGCCGAGACACGTCCCAGATGCGTGTACTCGTCGTATTTCGCCGCCTCGACGATAATGGGGTCGCCGCTCACATGCGTATTCAGCCATGCGATGGCCTGGGCGTCGCCCATGTTATTCGCATCCTGCGCCATATACGCAGTCCCGTCAAGTGAGCGCGGCAGGCCGAGATTCTGCGAGCGCGCCGCCACCGCCAGGGTCGGATAGACCAGCGCCGCCAGCAGCAGCCAGAGGAACACGACGATCCACAGCCCCGAGCCGCCAAACGCCATCACGCGCCCGATCACGTCGCTTGCGGTCGCTCGGCGTAGCGCGAGACCAGATGGATGGGCAGGCGCGTCATCCAGCGGCGCGCGCGTGACGGTAAACGCATCGTCATCCCCACTTGCGTGGGCTATGGCGAGCGCTGGAGTCGCCGCCACCGCGGTCGTGATGGGCGCGTGAACGCTCGCCACGACGGGAGTCGCGACCGCGCGCAGGGCAGCGCGCCAGATGGCGTTCGCCAGCCAGATCAGCAGCGGGCCTGAGATAACGCCAAGCAGCAGCCAGACCTGATAGTAGAATTTGAAGACTGTGTTCATGCGAAAGTCAGGCGCGGGCGCGCCCAATGGTCCGCCGCTGAAGACATCGCGCAGGAAGACGACCTCGCAGCCGCCAATCAGGGCCGCGGCCGTCCCGATCAGCAGCGTCACCATCATATCGGCGCGGCTCACGCGCTCCGCCCGCACCGTCCCATCAGCGGACGACTCAGCGCCCATCACGAGCGTGTGGAGGTCGGTCCACCAGATGACGAGCGCGGCACAGAGCGCGATGACGACCACGGCCCAGAACAGCGTCCACGCGACACTTTGGCGCGTCAGCCACGAAAGCCATGTCCATACGAGCAACAGCGCGCCCGCGAGCGCGGCTCCGGGGATGCCCACCAGCCGGCGTGAGAGACGCTCCGCGCCACCGGGCGCAATGGTCTCGGCCAGATCAGGCAGGATGACCTGCGTAAGCCAGGGGCCGAGACGCAGCGCCAGGTACGAGAGCGCGATGAACGCGGGCAGCGCAAAGATGTCCCACTCATAGCCAATGGGCGTGCGCAGATCGCTTGGAACCAGCCCGACTCCCTCAGAAGGCGATGAGAAGGTGAGATAGAAGGGCAGATACAGCAGGAAAACCAGCGCGACCAACACGCCAGCGCAACGCCCGACATCGAGGAGCAGTGCTCGCGAGATGGTCCGCTCATGAGCCAACCACTGCTGAATCGCCAGCGCCAACAGCGCTATCCCCAGGTACGTTGGCAGATCCCAGCCATTGATGACGTAGAGACCGCCGAGCGCCAAACCGCATACGATCAGGCCCAGCGGCCACAACCTAGCGCCAAAGAGGGCGAATCCACGCTCACGACTCAACAGGAGGTTGAACGCCAGCCCAACGGCGAGCGCCGCGAAGGGCAGCGCCAGCACATGCGCGTGCAGGTCCGCCAGGATGAAGCTAAACGCGGGGAACTCATTGATTGTGTTCGGCGCGACCCGTGAGGGACTCCACCAGTCATAGGTCGGCCAGAGTTCGCGATGCGTCCACCAGGCCCAGACTGAGACATGCAGCGCGGGATTCGTTTTCGCCGCCTGAAGCGCGTTCTGCATCCACACCTGCGCGCCATTGAAGTTCCCAGCGATCAGCGTCAGGAGGACAGAGAGAGCGCCCGCCAGCGCCGCCGGGGTCAGCGAGCGCCGTTCACCGCGCGCAACTGCCGCCATGTTGCTCGCTACGCCGAAAATCGCCACAGCGGCCAGCGCGAAGACCAGCCCCACTGCCAGATTGAAGGCCAGCGCCGGCGCCGTGTCCAGTAGCTTGGCGATCAGCGCCATCAGGAAATGGCCGAAGTAGTAGTAGTTGATCGAGTAGCCGCTGAGCCACGGGTCAGGGGGCGGCAGGTGTGGCGCGCGCCAGATCGCGGCGAGGAACGCCTCATCCATGAACTTCTCGGTGTCCGCGACGGCAGGCGTGAAGCTGTGGACCCAGGTCATCAGGGCGTAGGCGATGGCAAAGATCGCTTCAGTCAGCGCGATGTAGTCCCAGGCCTCGCGCGCCAGACGCAGCAGCGCCTCACGGGTCGCGGGAACGAACACGAGCAGCGCCACATTGCCCGCGACGAAGACCAGCGCAGCGCCAATCAGCCAGCCTCGACTGAACGGCAGCGCAGTATCAAGTGAGAGCGGAAACCAGACCAGCCAGCCGAGCGTGAGCAGGCTTAGCGGCTTGCTCAGCGCCCAGCCTCGGTCGGGCAGCTTGCGCAGGACGGTGGCGGCAAGTGGCGCGCCAGCCAGGCCAAGGGCCTCGATAAACAGCCACCACACCAGCGTGACACTCATTGGCTCACCACCTGATAGAGGACGGTCGCGCCATCGCGGAAGACAGGGCGCAACACACCCGCGCGCTCGAGTGTCGAGAACTTCGCCAGCGCATCAGCGGGCAGCGCCTGGCACTGGTTAGCGCTGTCGGTCGTGTAGCAGCCGCGCTCCATCTGTCCAAGATAGACGTACCCCACATGGTATTCCTTCAGGAAGGTCAACGCGGCGCTCGGGTCACCAGTGCCGTAAAAATCCGTGACTGCCGTCTGACGCGCCCACGCCTCATCGGGATAGCGCTGCTGCGACTCATGATTCCCCCAGCCCAGCACGTCCGGCAACCCCGTGTAGATCGAGACGCGGCTGTACCACATATAGGGATTGCCGCTGGCCTCCACGATGGTCGGCGCTCCAGCGATATGGGCATTGATCCAGGTGATGGCGGCGTAGTCCTCTGGATACCAGCCACGCATATAGGCCATGCCGTCGAGCGACAGGCCCTGCGGCTGTACACCATCTGGCGGAGGCTGCACGGCTGCCCAGATGGCTGGATCGGCGACACGCGCCTCGGTACCGAGCATGTTGAAGATCAGTGAGCCGCTCAGCAGCAACCCCAGCGCGAATATCCAGAGCGCACGCGGAGCGATGCCAGACGAAATCGGCCGCGGTGCCGCAAAGCTCGGGGCCACCGCGCCCTCGTCGTCATCCCAGACCGATGTGTCGGCGCTCACCGCGCTGAGGGGCAGCAGATCGAGCGCGCGGCGCATCAGATACGTGAAGGCCAGCGCGCCGCCCAGCGAGAAGCAGACCCAGACCTGATAGTAGAACTTGAAGACGGTGTTCATGCGCTCCCACGCGGAGTGGTCGAGGAAGTCGCGGAGGTAGATGAGCTCAACTCCCAGCGCGATCGCCAGCCCCAGCGCGATCAGCGTGTAGGTCATTAGGCGCGTGGGCGAATGGCGCAGGTCCAGCCCGAGGTAGAGCGTCAAGAGCAGCAGCAGCGCCAGCGCTACCTTGAGGCTGATGAAGAGCGCGAGCGCTGTCGCCGCGACGACTGCGGCGCTAATCAACCAGAGCGCTATCGGCTCCATCAGGAACGTATCAGACATCTCGGCAAGCGCGGGGCCAAGGTCGCGGCGCAGACGGTCGCATAGCTCAGCCGCCAGGAAGCTGACGATCAGGAAGAGCCAGATGCCAAAGAGAATAGCGAACTGTTGCGGGTCGGTTGGCGTCGTCACCGTGCCAATGCTCGATGTGAAGGACTGGAAGGCCGCATGGAAGGGCAGATACAGCGCATAGGTCGCCGCCAGTGTCGCGCCAACCGCCAGCGCCCACATCCGCACGACAGGCCAGCGCAGCGCCTCGCGCGCCTCCGCCCAGCGCGCCGTCGAGCCGAAGGGCAGCAGCCGCAGCGTGAGCGCCGCCACGACCAGCAGCGCGCAGACTGGCATGTCCCAGGTATTCACCAGCCAGGTCGCGCCAAGCGCCAACGCAGATATCGCCAGGGTCGGCAACGCGGGCCGTAGCCGTCCGCCATCGCGCCGCGCCCGCGCCAGCAGCGAAGCCGCCAGCCCCACGATCATCACCACAATCGGCAGATCGAGCACATGCGCGTGAAGATCGGCGTAGAGGAAGCTCCAGAACGGGAACTCGTTGATGGTATAGGGGATGATGCGGCTGCTGGCCCAGTAGTCGAAAGGCGCCGGAAGCTGACCAGCCAGCATGGCGTTGATGTTGCTCCAGACCTGCGACACGCCGTTGAGATTGCTAACGACCACGAGGGCCACGCCGCCCGCAAGGCCCGCCCACCAGCGTCGTGTCAGCCCCGCCACCAGCGAGAACGCACCCGAGAAGCACATCGCAAATAGCAGTGGAATCATCAGATTGAACGCTGTCGTCGGGATAACGCCCGTCAGCTTGATGAGCACGGCGACAAGGTACTGGCCATAGTAGTAGTAGTTGATGGCGCCGCCCGCGAACCACGGGTCGAGCGGTGGCATATAGCGGCTGCGCAGCATCGCATCGATAAACGCGACCTCCATCGGCTTCTCGCCGCCACGGTAGATGTGCCAGAGGTCGGGGTCGAGCGCGCGAATCCAGGCGAAGGCGAGCAATGCCACCACGAACAGCGCCTCATTGATAACCAGCAGTCGCCAGCGCGCCGCGACGAAGCGCCAGAGCCGCTCGCGCAGCCGCCATGTCACCAGCGCGCCTGCCAGCGTCACCACGCCAAACATCAGCGCCACGGCCCAGCGGTCGAATGGCAGCAGGCGCAGGCTGGACGGAAACCAGACCAGCCACGCCATCACCAGCAGCCCCAGCAGTTTGCTGAAGCCCCAGCCGCGGTCACGCAGCCCCGGAAAGACGATGAACGCCAGCGGGAAGCTGACCAGCCCCAGCAGTTCGACAACCAGCAGCCACCACAGGAGCGGGATGCGATTGGCGATGCTGTCCGGCGGGAACTGCGCGGCCAGTGTGGGCGACTGCGCGTCGGCGGCGGCGTTTTGCGATGAGAGCGCCAGCGGCTTCTGGCTGCCCGCGCGGCTTGTCACCTGCGAGAAATCGACGCCCTGCGTCAACTGACTGACGAGCTGTGTCTGCGAGAGGCCGGAACCGCTGCGGGTGAAAATCCAGACGGGTGGGTGATCGTAGACCGAGAAGCTCTCATCGGCTCCAGCGTCGCCAAAGGTCAGCGGGCCGAGGTGTGGCGCGGCGCTGAAGCTGGCGGCGAGGTGGAAGCCCAGATCACCCGCGAAGAGTAGATGATAATAGCGAATGGTCATCGGGTAGCGATCGGGCAGCTTGGAAATCGAGCCAACGAGTCGCTGGCTGCTGATGACCACGACATTCGCCGTCGCCAGCGAGGTCGCCAGCGTCGCCGCCTTCTGCGGCGTGTCCGCGTCGTAGAGATTCAGGCCGATATTCCCATATTGTCCGGCGTCGATCAACGCGCCCGCTGCTGTATAGCCCTGGCCATTCGCCGCGACACGCGCAGGTGGAACCTGCACTGGCAACGGATCGTCCCAGACCTCGCTGGTGATGACGGCGCCGCGCGACACATGATTATAGATCCACTCCGACGCCTGCACGCGGGTATTCGGCGCGCTGTAGATGGCGTCGAGCGCGAGGGCGTTGAGCGTGGTCGCCAGCAAGATCGCCAGCCCCAGCGCGACACAGACGCCGCGCGCCCACTGCGCTTCCCACACAGCCGAGAGCCGCCGCGCCAGCCCCAGCGCGAACACGCCGCGCGGCCCATCCGGCTCACGCAGTCGCGCCATGCCCCAGCTGGCCAGCGCCACCAGCGCACCCGCGCCACAGATCGCCAGCGGCGCGAAGACTGGCAGCATGTAGCGGCTAAACTTGGTATAGGCGTCGCCAATGATCGCGAAGTAGGGGATGGTCCACGCGAGCAAGATGCCCCAATCGTCGTCCCAGCGCCGCCAGACGCGGCTCAGCGCCCACCCGAACCCAATCACTCCGAGCGCGCCGAGCGGGATGCCCATGTCATACAGCAGCATCTGCCGCACCTGATAGACGAACGGAGCTGTCCCGGTGAACTGGCGCACGAACGGATAGTCGAGCTTGCCCTGCGAGAGCGCCGTCTGCTCGCTCACCTGCGCGATGAACTCTTTCCAGTCAATCAGGACATAGGGACTGGTGATGACGAACGAGAGAATGGCGGCGGCGATCATGCCCGCCGCCGCCAGGATGCCCGCCTCGGCGCCGCGCCGCCGCCAGGTGTAGACGCACGCCATCAGCATCGGGGCAGCCAGTGGCGCGGCGCTGACCTTCGAGGCGATGGCGAGCGCGGCGCCCACGCCCGCGAACAGGCCGTACACCCAGACCTGCCACGAGTCGCGCGCGATCAGCTTGCGCGTCGTCAGCGAGTCCGCTGGGCGCCGCGTGGCGTGCTGCGCGAGCGCGAGGCAGGCCCACAGCGTCAACAGGATGAAGAAGAGCGTCGGCGTATCCACGGCGTAGAAGTGCGCCACCTGGACCTCGAACGGGATCACCGCGACGAATGCCGCCGCCAACGCGCCCGCCCAGCGGCCCGCGAGCCGACGCGCGATCAGTCCGGCAAAGACGACCGAGCCAGTGTCGAACAGCGCCGAGAGCGTCCGCCCGATCAGCGTGAAGTGGTTGAAATCGTCGAAGGAGCCGCCATCGCTGGGATGAAATGCGCCGTGGGTGGCGTGGGTCAGCCAGGCAAGCGCATGCGCGACGCCCGCCAGCAGATAGAGCGGGAATGAGCCATAGGCGAAGAAATGCGGATTGAGCGGTGAGTTTGGTGAGAAGAACCAGTTCGGCCCGGTGTAGGCTGGATCGCAACCCGACCCGCGCGCCTGACCGGGGAAATTGAGACACATCGCTCGGAAGACAATCTCGCGCTCGTCGGGATGCAGGTGGTTGTTGGCGTCCCAGTTGATGCCGTAGAGTCGCAGCCCGAGAGCCGCCAGCGCGATCAGGCCGATCAGCCAGGGGGTCCAGTCGCGGGCAGTGGTCCAGCGGCGCGCGGCGTGCCAGCGGCTCAGCCACGCGGCGCCGATCACCTGTATGGTCGTCTGAGTCGAGGTCTCGGGCGTACGTCGTGTCGTGATCGCCAGCGACCCATTGGACGCCTGCATGCGGGCAGAAACCATCTTTACTTTCTTGCGACTTCGCCCATTGGGGCTTCTGCTCACAGCGCTCCTCCGCCCACGGCGCTCATCATCCACAGGACATCAGTGTGGCTAGATCAAGAGTCCAGATTAAGAGTATAGACGTTGCGCCGCGCCAGAACGTTCCCTCACCGGCCGCGCCATTGCTGGCATCTTAACATTGAGCGCCCAAAGGCGCAAAGCGACTGGCGCGGATGGGGCAGGCACTCCAGCCAGGTGAAGCGCGCCGGGAGTCGCGCCGAGGTGTATACTGCGAAGAGCAGGCTGGCTCTGTATCGGGCGCGCAAAGTAGTCGCAAAGGAGTCGCAAAGGAGTCAAGACACATGCGATGGAGTAGACGCGCGGCGCTGGTAGCGTTGGTGGTCGTGGTCGTAGGTGTTGCGCTCTGGGCGTATAGCGCAACGGCCAGCGGCGCCTATCCTCTGCGGACAGCCATTCAACTTGACGGTGTCGCCATGACGGGTGGCGGCGCTGGCTGGGCGGTCGGCAATATCGGTGGCAAGCCAAACACGCTGCTGATGCGCGCTGATGCGGGCCGCTGGACGATTCTGCCCAAGCCCGCTGGCCTGGACGATATGGCGACGCTGCAAGCGGTGGCGATGGACTCACCGCAAGATGGCTGGCTGATCGCGCAGACTCCTCTCTGGAAACACGATCGCTACCACACCTTCATTCCTGGCTCGACGCTGCTGCGCTACCATGACGCCCATTGGCGAATCGCGAGCCAGAATATCCCCCACCAGCTCTGGGCGCTGACACTGCGCACGGCGAGTGACGGCTGGGCGGTCGGCTCCGACGGCGTTGTCATCCACTGGGATGGCGCGCAGTGGCAGGCGACGCCGCTGCCGATCGATCCACACAACCCTGGAGGTCCGTATCTGGACACCATCGCCGCGCCCGCCGCCGGCGACGCGTGGGCGACGGGCATGCTCGGCGCCATGTTTCACTGGGATGGCTCAGCCTGGCGCGCGATTGACCTCCCTTCGCAATTGGCCGCTCATGCGCCACAACCTGTAGACCTTGCGCTGCTCAGGCCGACGATCACCGGCCTGGCCATGACAGCTCCCAGGCAAGGGTGGGCGGTCGGCTCAGCGCAATCATCGAATGGGCAAGCGACAGGGGAGATTTTGCAGTGCAGTTTTGGGCAGTGGCGCATCGCGCAGATTCTTCCCGGTGTTGTACCGCATGCCGTCGCGCTGAGCGCACGCGGTGATGGCTGGATGGTTGGCGACAACGGCGTCATCCTGCGCTTGAAGGGCGGCCAATGGCAGCGACAGGACAGCCCAACGCGCGACCCGTTGCGCAGCCTCAGCATTGCCCCAGATGGGCAGGCCTGGGCCGTCGGCTGGGTTGGCCGTCTGTTGCGTGAACGGCAGGGCGCCTGGAGCCTCGTCGGTGATGTCACATGGTCACGGGCCGCTTCAGCGGAACGTTCTTGAGTCCGAGACGATCTGACCCCTCGGGCTAGTGAGCGCGGAAGGAGCGCAGCATGCCAATCGCCTATCTCGACACCGTGGATTCGCCCGCCGGGCCGCTGGCGTTCGCCGTGGATGACGCGGGCGCGCTGGTGCGAACACAGTTTGTCCATGGCGCGTACGCCAGGTCCATCGAGCAGGAGCTTGAGCGGGCGGGCTATCAGGAGGGCCATGCTGATGAGCAGCGCACGACTCTGTGGCGCGAGCAGCTACTGGAATACTCTCACGGCGCACGACAAACTTTCATTCTACCGCTGGCGCTTGGTGGAACGGAGTGGCAGCGACGCGTCTGGCTGGCGCTGACCGCGATTCCGTTCGGCCAGACGCTCAGCTACGGCGAGCTCGCCGCGCGGCTTGGACGCCCGCACGCCGCCCGCGCCGTCGGCCACGCCAATGGCGCGAATCCCCTCTCGCTGGTCGTGCCATGCCACCGGCTCATCGGAGCCAATGGCGCGCTGACTGGCTATGGTGGCGGACTCGACCTGAAAGCGCGACTGCTGGCGCACGAGACGCGAGTCATTCGGGAGCAAACCGCGGAGTCAGCGGCCTCCTGAACATGTCATGTGCGCGTCCGAATTCGTTCGAGCGGGCGTCCCCGCGCAGCCCTCGCCGCGGCGTCCGCTCGCTTGCGTCTAGATCCAGAATTCATCGGCATTCACAAGGCATTTGCAGCTTGATAATTGACATAATTTGTGCGATAATGTCAGTGTACATTTGAGGCACATCACGAGACGCGCGGCCGCCCGCGAGATGGCGGAGAGACAGCAGGTATCCCATGTTTCAGTTCACCCAGTCCGTGCAGTTTACTGCGGACCCAGGCGAGCAGGAGGCGTTGCCCATTCGCGTGAGCAACCAGAAGATCGCCGAGGTTCTATTCAATATCGCGACGCTGCTCGATATGCAGCAAGCCAACCCCTACCGCATCGCCGCGTATCGCCGGGCCGCGCGAGGTTTGTTGACGCTTGGCGAGCCGGCCTCGCAGATCATCGCGCGTGGTGAGAAGCTGACCTTCGCGGGTCTGGGCGAGCGACTGCGGCGCAAGATCACCGAGTTCATCACCACCGGACGCATGACCTTCTATGACGATCTCGTCGAGTCATCGCTGCCAGAGGATGTGCGCGACCTGATGCGCGTCGCCTATGTCGGCCCACGCACAGCGTTGCGCTTGAGCGGCCAGTTCGACATCCACACGGTTGCGCAGCTATTCGACGCCGCCACCAATCACAAACTGCGCGACGCCTATGGCTTCGGTCCGCGCAGCGAAGCTCGGCTGGCTGAGGGCGCGCACGCGCTGCTCGCCGGGCATCCCATCGCCGCCTAGGCGCCACTTTCCACGCTCTCTGCCCGCCTGTCCCCGTATCACAGACAGGCGGGCAGCCGCATTTTCAGGTGTGGAGTCAGGTGTGGAGATGGAAGTGAGATGGAGATGAGGAGGCGCGCGAGCTGCTGGCCATCACGCGGGAGATGAGTGACGTCTTTTTGGGCAGAGCTACACCCATGCCCTGACGCCTATGCCACAGACATCCGCTGATAATCCATTGACAATCTTCGATTGATCTGGTAGAGTCTGGGCATGAGCACACAGACTGACCACCCGGCATTGCCCGTTCGCCATAAGAATGGGTCCTGCTGCGGCCCGACCGCTCTGCCGAGCCTGACACGCGACGCGACGCAGACGCTCGCCAACCGCCTCAAGGCGCTGGCTGACCCGACCCGCCTGCGTATGCTTGAC
>DASQSS010000269.1:0-12395 GCA_035642255.1 Ktedonobacterales bacterium
AGCGACACATCTCGCTGGCAAGCGCACGCCACCGCCACAACAACTGTATAGCGTGACACGACGCTTCCGCGCGCAATCCGGCGCGCCGCCCCATTGTCACGGCGCTCGTCCTGCGCTGGTGCGAGAAGGATGGCAGCGCCAGATGGCTCCAATGGAGATCACCTGGAGATCAGCGCGAAGCGCCGCTGAGGAGATAGACGAATGTTAGACGATACACCCGACGCGAGCGACGACAAGCTCACACCTACCACAACCGACACCCCAGAAGTGACAGATGCGCCAGCGCCGCTCGTGGAGCAACCCGAAAACGCGCCGGACGCCGCGCCAACGGCAGGCCTGCCTGACGCAACCGCTGACGAGACGTCAGACACCCTGCCTGAGGTCACGCCCGAGGAAACGCCCGAGGAAGCGCCCGAGGAAGCGCCTCTGAGCATTCCAGCGGCGACAGACGATGCGGGCGAGGAGACTGAGGAGAACGTGGCGCCCAGCACGAGTGGGCCGTTCGCGCCAGGCGAGACACGCAGTGAGATCGAGCCGGAGGTGGAGATCCCGGACGAGCTGGCTGTGCTGCCACTGAAGGACACGGTTGTCTATCCCTTCTCAGTGATGCCGCTGGGCATTGGCAAGGAGCGCTCCATCCGCCTGATTGACGACGTGATGCGTGGCTCGCGGCTGGTGGCGCTGGTGGCGCAGAAAGAGTCGAGCGTCGAGGAGGCCGGCCCAGAGGACTGCTACAGCATTGGTGTGGTCGCGCGCATCGCCCGCATGCTGCGCATGCCTGATGGCACCATGAATGTCATCGTGCAGGGGCTGGATCGCATCGCGATCACAGAATATACAGCGACCGAGCCGTTCCTCAAGGCGCGTGTGCGGCTGCTGCCCGAGACGACCGAGGGCGGCGTCGAGATCGAGGCGCGAACCCGCACGGCGATCGACCTGTTTCAGCGACTGGTCAACCTCGTGCAATATCTGCCCGACCAGCTCGCGATGGCCGTCATGAATCTCGACGACCCGCGCCAGATCGTCTACCTCATCGCGGGAAATGCGCAGATGGACCTCGATCTGCGCCAGGAGCTGCTGGAGATGGACTCGGTGCGCGACAAGCTCGACCGGGTAACCACCTTTCTGACACGCGAGCTCGAAGTGCTGGAGCTTGGCAAGAAGATCCAGAACGAGGCCCAGGAGGAGATGGGCAAAGTCCAGCGTGAATACATCCTGCGCGAGCAGCTGAAGGCGATTCAGAAGGAGCTGGGCGAAGAGAGCGACGAGGCCGCCACGATCAACGAGCTGCGCGACAAGATCGACCAAGCTAACATGAACGACGAGGCGCGCAAAGAGGCTCAGCGCGAGCTTTCGCGTCTGGAGAAGATTCCTAGCGCCTCGCCTGAATATTCCGTTATCCGCACGTATCTGGAGCTGCTCATCGCGCTGCCGTGGACCAAGAGCACAGGCAAGCCGATCGACGTGGCGCACGCGCGCGAAGTGCTCGACCAGGATCACTACGATCTGGAGAAGATCAAAGACCGCATTCTCGAATATCTCTCGGTGCGGAGATTGAAAGAGGATCGTCAGCGCGAAGCCGCTGAGCGCGCTCAGGCTGACGCGGCGGCCGCTCAGGCCGCGACTGGCGACGGCGAGGAGGAGCCCACCCCGCCGCCCGATAACACTGCAGCCGAGCGCGCCATCAACCGCGAGCCGATCCTCTGCTTCGTTGGCCCTCCGGGAGTCGGCAAGACATCGCTGGGCCAGTCCATCGCGCGGGCGCTGGGGCGCGAGTTCGTGCGCCTCTCGCTCGGCGGGGTGCATGACGAAGCTGAGATTCGCGGCCATCGCCGCACCTATATAGGCGCGATGCCGGGGCGCATCCTGCAATCCTTGCGCCGCGCCGGAACGAACGACCCCGTCTTTATGCTCGACGAGGTTGATAAGCTCTCGTCAGACTGGCGCGGTGACCCATCGTCCGCGATGCTGGAGGTGCTCGACCCCGAGCAGAACTTCTCGTTCCGCGACAACTACCTCGACCTGCCATTCGACCTCTCGAAGGTCATGTTCATCGCGACCGCCAACGCGCTCGACCCGATTCCAGCGCCACTGCGCGACCGCATGGAGATCCTTGAGCTCGCGGGCTACACCGAGGAGGAGAAGCTGCACATCGCGCGACGCTACCTGCTGCCCAAACAGATTCGCGCCAATGGACTCACAGAGGATGAGATCGTTCTACCCGACGAGACGATCATCGGGATCATTCGCAGCTACACACGTGAGGCCGGCGTGCGCAACCTGGAGCGCGAGGTCGGCGGAGTCTGCCGCAAGGTGGCCCGCCAGATCGCTGAGGGCGCTACTGGCTCGCGCACAGTGACCCCAGACATGCTGCGCGACTATCTTGGACGTCCGCGCTACTTCGCAGAGGCGGCCGAGCGCATCGATCGTCCCGGCGTGGTGACTGGCCTTGCGTGGACGCCCACCGGCGGCGACATCATGTTCATCGAGGCGGCGATGATGCCGAGCCGCGACAGCCAGCTTCTGCTGACTGGTCAACTCGGCGACGTGATGAAGGAGTCCGCGCAGGCCGCGCTCACCTATGTGCGGTCGAATACGCAGGCGCTGGGCATTGACCCGCGTGTCTTCGACGGCAAGTCGTTCCATATCCATGTTCCAGAGGGCGCCATCCCGAAAGATGGACCTTCCGCGGGTGTGACGATGACGACCGCGATTACGTCGCTGGTCACAGGACGCAAGGTACGGTCAGACGTTGCGATGACGGGCGAGATCAGCCTGCGCGGCAAAGTGCTGCCGATTGGTGGCCTGAAGGAAAAGGCGCTCGCCGCCAACCGCGCTGGCATCACCACGATCATCCTGCCCAAGCGCAACGAGTATGACCTGGAGGAGCTGCCGAAGGACCTGCGTGACCAGATGACCTTCGTTCCAGTGGATGACGCCCGCGAAGCGCTGTCCGTCGCCCTGGAGGGTGGCCTGCCCACACGCTCCGCCGCGCCTGGTGTGAATAGCCTGCCTGACCAGGGCGCGGCAGGACTGGTGGCAAGCCCAAGCTAGGGCAGATGTCCACTCCCACGGCGCCGCTGCGCTATGATACAAGGGAACACCAAGGAGCGTAGCGGCGTCGCTGCGGCGCGCCGCCCGCGCCTCCGCGCTTGTCGTTGTCTCCAATACACCTGCTCGACGATTGCAGCAGCTAAAGATATGGAGGTTCGCGTGCCCCAAGATACCGCAACCAAGCCGCGTCTCATGACCATTTTCGCCCACCCTGATGATGAGAGCTTTGGCGTCGCTGGGACGATGGCCCACGCGTCACGCCTTGGCTACCCCGTGGCGGTGGTCTGCGCCACGCGCGGCGAAGAGGGCAAGATCGCCGACCCATCGCTCGCCACACAGGAAAATCTGGGTCAGGTACGTGAGCAGGAGTTGCGCACAGCGGTCGGCGCCGTCGGAGTGACCGACGTGACATTCCTCGACTATATTGATGGCCACCTTGCCGAGGCGGATCACGAAGAGGCGCTGGGGAAGGTCGTCGCGCAAATTCGCCGCTTCCGCCCGGATGTTGTGATTACATTCGATCCGAAGGGCGGCTATGGTCACGTTGACCACATGGCGATTCACCAGCTCACAGTGGAAGGCGTCACCGCCGCGGCGGACCCCGACCGCTTCTCCGAGCAGCTCAGCGCGACAACGCGACCGCACCGTGTGCGCAAGGTCTACTACGCCGCCATCCCGCGCGAGCGGCTGTTGCAGATGCGTGACGAGGCGCGCGCGCGCGGCGAAGATTTCATCCCTGGCGGCGACGAGGCGACGATTCCGGTCGAGGAGATGGGCACGCCGCTCGCCGAGATTCGCACACGCGTCCGCTTGAACGATGAGGAGTTCGCGGGCAAGCGCACCGCGATCTTCGCCCACAAGACGCAGTTGCCCGCGGACAATCCATGGACGCAGGCGTCGCCCGAACAGATACGCGCCTTCGCCGGAACAGAGACCTTCGTGCTCGCTCCGCCACCCATTTCGGACCGGGACTATCCGATGCCTGAGGACGACGTGTTCGCCGGGCTGTAATGCCGCCGACTGCCGGTCTGGCGCCACCAAAAGGTCAACCAATCAGTCCTGATTGAAACACATTGGGGTCCGATCGAGCGTCTCATCTGTCAAAGGGCTTTGCGCGAGGGGCATTGGGAATGTCCTGGTCCTACCTGTTTCAATGCCCCCAGTCTCTGCGTGATACTGTATGTTGTTGTACACGCAAGGACTGATACCGCCCCACAGCAGCGATGGCGGACCTCGCGAATGTCAGTCCAGTGCAATTGAGGAATATGACGGATGAAACACGGCACGGCGCCAGCAGGGATTTGGACGCAGGCGCAACCTGGCAAGTCGAGTCGCTGGATTTTGGTAATTTCGTCTGCTCTGCTCGGCCTTGTCCTGGTGGCGAGTTTGGCTACCGGCTTCTACACGGATGCGGCGCGGTCCGCGGCGCAGCGTGACAAAGCGACGCTCGACCAGACACTCAAAGACGCCAGTGTGAAGATGCACGTCCCGCCGAGTCTGCTGGCCCCTATTCTCAAAGGCGAGCAGCAGGCCGGCGTGGGAAACGACGGCACAATCGGCAGCTATCAGGCCGAATCCGCGTCCTACGCGGGTCTGATACGCCAGACGATGGCGATTGAACACATGAGTCCGTCGCAAGCCAAGGAGCTCACGCAGACCGACCTGACCACCTTCGTCAGCGGCGTAGGCGCGCTGACCAAAGGCAGCTTCATCGAGGCATCGGGCTACGCTGGCCGGCTCGCCCAGGCCCAGAGCGACTTCAAAGCCGCGAGCTCCACCAGCGCATATTTCAAGGTGGACACCTTCGCGCAGCAGCAGAATGCCGCCATCGCCTTGTTCCAGCCAACCTATGATCGCCTGCAGGCCTTCACGAAGCTGGTCGACACGGAATCCACATTGCTGAATGGCGCGTCGGCCTCGACTGGCCCGGCGCCGCTGCAATGCGCGGTCGGCATGAATGACGTGTACTGGCAGGATAACCCGATCATCACGTTGCCAGGAACGCAGTCAAACGTCAAGACGCTCCCCGAGACGCAGTGGTCCCAGGCTGATCTGCTGGCCTTCCGCAACGCGACCACCGCAGCTGAATACGCCAGCCTCAACCGTGTGCTCATCACCCAGATGCAGCAGGCGCAAGCCAACGAAATCAACTTGCTGCCAACGGCGGCGACCAATGCGCTCAAGTTGTTCCAGAGCGACATCGCCACCGCCAAGAAGCAAAACGTGACTACGACGACCTTTGATCAGCAGTACACGGCTGACAACCAGCAGGCCCAAACACTCGCCACGAAGCCGACGGTGGAAGGCTACACCACGCTCATCACAACCATTCGCAAGCAGGATCAGGGGCTGGAGCTACCCGTCCTGAAAGCCAAGACGGCGAATGATGTGGCAGCGCTTCAGCAGCTGGTCAATCAGGGACAGGCGAGCAAAACGATTGACCCCGCGAACGGGATCGGCTACCCCAACGCCTACGAGTACGCCGACCCGAACACGGGCGTTGGTGACGCGACCCAGCGCCTGGCTTACGCGCAGACGCTCGATGACTACAACGCGATTGACACTGAGGTTCTGAGCATGACCGCCAACATCCAGGCGATGCTGACGAACCTCAATGACAAGACCCCAAGTGATCAGGCGCACCAGACCGACCTGCAGCTGCTGAACTACTACCACATCGCGCCGTATCGCGTGGTCGTCGTTTCGCTGCGTGAGCAGGTCGCCCGCACGTATGATAATGGCAAGCTGGTCAAAACACTCAAAGTGACGACCGGCGCGCCCGATCTGCCCTCGATCCCTGGCATGCACTGCGTTCTTGATAAGCAGACCAATACGGTCTTCAAGTCGCCGGACCAGCCAGGCTCGCCGAACTACTATCAGCCCACGCCAATTCACTACGCCATGTACTACTCGTACTACGGCTACGAGCTGCATGACGCCTGGTGGCGGTCCTGGTTTGGCAAGTACTCCAACCTGCCACACTACGACCCGTCAGCGTTCAATGGCGGCTCCCACGGCTGCGTGAACTTCAACTACCAGAATGGCGACTCAGCCTGGATCTATAACTGGGTCCAGATCGGCACTCCCGTCGTGATCTACTAGCGAGTCCGCTCGCCGGACCACACGCAACGCCGCATGCCATCGCAGCGCCCTCAGAGGCCAACGCGAGAGCATGCGGCGTTGCCATTCATCCAGCCGCGCCGTCTAATGCCGCTTGTATGAAGGCGTATACTACGCGAAGGATGCGAAACAGCGTATAATTACCTGCGAGCGACCCGCACGCGTCGGCGCAAAGCTCCACACGGGCGGGACGTCGCATCCCATGATACAGAGTTGAGACCATCGCACCTGTGACAGTGAAGTCCAGTGATCGCGATGCAGCGATGAGGCAAGAGTCATGTAGCGCTCAGGTGAGACGCCTCCCACATCGGGACGGGCGCGCTGGGTGTGCCTCACGCTCCCCCAGCTATTCGCGCCATCCTCTTTCGCCATCACACGCTTTCGCTGGGCAGCCTGCCGCGAGGCGGACGAGTCTTCCGTAGTTCTCTGAGGAGTACGCCATGTATAGGGGTCAGTCGGGACAGTGGTCGTGGCTGTTGCACCGCATTACTGGTCTCGGCGTGTTGTTGTTTCTGCTCGTCCACATCGTGGACATCACCCTGATTGGGTTCGGACCAACGATCTACAACGACGCCATCCAGATCTTCAGCACGCCCATCATCCGCGTCATCTCGCTAGCGCTCATCGCTTCCCTGCTCTTTCACGCGTTCAACGGCATCCGCATCATCCTGATTGACTTCTGGCCCGCTGGATACAAGTATCAGCAGGCGATGTTTTACATCGTGCTCGCGTTGACCATCGTGCTGTTCATCCCGACGGTGTTCTACATCATGGCGCCGGTCTTTGGCGTGTGCCCACAGGGGAGCTGCACGAACCCCGCGCTCTAGCATGACGCGAACGTGTGATGCGAACGTGTGATGCCCTATATGCGCGCAGACGATGTTCGACGAGAGGGAATCGAGACGCTTCATGGCGACAAATACGACAACAACGAGCGAGCGCACCATCACCAAGTATGGCGCATATGCGAAACCAGCGAAAGGCTCGACCGGCTGGGAGACCTTCTCCTGGTATTTCTTCCGCATCACGGGAGTCGGACTCGTCGTCCTGGCGCTCGTGCACGTCTTTATCATGCACGTCAGCAATGATGTCTCCGCGACAGTCTACGATTTCGTCGCGCAGCGCTACGCCAATCCCTTCTGGCGGGTGTATGATCTGCTCCTGCTGACACTGGCCCTGCTGCATGGCCTCAACGGCTTGCGCATCGCCTGCGAAGACTACATCCAGTCACGCGGTTGGCGCCTGACGGTGACGTCGGCGCTGTTCTTCATCGCCATCACGTTCTGGCTGATGGGCTCGATGACGATCATCATGTTCCAGCCGAATCATACGCTCGCGCAGACCATCCTTGGTTTCCTGGGTCGCTAGTCGCGGCCTGGCAGTCGAGCATTTGGAGCATTTCGAGCATTTCGAGCGTAGCTGAGGCCGCTGAGCTCCATACGCCAGGCGCGTGATCAGATCGCGCCCGGTCGGAAATCGGAAA
Organism: Ktedonobacterales bacterium; assembly: GCA_035642255.1. Classification (GTDB taxonomy): domain Bacteria; phylum Chloroflexota; class Ktedonobacteria; order Ktedonobacterales; family JADMIN01; genus JAKAIY01. The sequence goes on from DASQSS010000269.1 coordinate 7,658, forward strand.
AAGGCAATCCACATGAATTACCACAAGTTCGATGTCGTCATCGTTGGCTCAGGCGGGGCAGGGCTGATGTCCGCGATGCAGCTGGCGCACAACTCCAGCATTGCCGTCATCAGCAAGCTCTACCCCACGCGCTCCCACACGGGCGCGGCGCAGGGAGGCGTGGCGGCAGCGCTGGGCAATCAGGAAGAAGACCACTGGCAGTGGCACATGTACGACACTGTGAAGGGCGGCGACTACCTCGTTGATCAGGATGCCGGGGCGATCCTGGCGCAGGAGGCCATCGAGGCGGTCTACGATCTGGAACACTGGGGCCTGCCCTTCAACCGCACCGTGGACGGCAAGATTGACCAGCGGCGTTTCGGCGGCCATACGCGCAACTTCGGAGAAGGCCCAGTGCGCCGCTCATGCTATGCCGCCGACCGCACTGGCCATATGATCCTTCAGACGATGTTCCAGCAGTCCGTCAAGAATCAGGTGCGGTTCTTCAACGAGTACATGATGCTCGATCTGCTGATGAACGATGGTCAGGCAGTCGGCGTCGTGGCGATAGACCTGCGCGACGGCGAGCTGCATGTCTTCCATGCGAAGGCGCTGGTGCTGGCGACAGGCGGCTATGGGCGCGCCTGGCGCATCACGAGCAACGCGCTAGCCTGCACTGGCGACGGCATGGCGGTCGCCTATCGGCGAGGCTTGCCGCTCGAAGACATGGAGATGTACCAGTTCCACCCGACGGGCCTCTACAAAGTGGGCATCCTGCTCTCCGAGGCGGCGCGCGGCGAGGGCGCCTACCTGCTCAACAGCGAGGGGGAGCGCTTCTGTATCCGATACGCGCCGACGCTGAAGGAGCTGGCCCCGCGCGATATGGTCTCGCGCTTCATCAATCAGGAGATCGTCGAGGGGCGCGGCATTGACGGCAAAGACTACGTGTATCTCTCGGTAGCGCACCTGGGCAAGGAGCGGATTGACGAGAAGCTGCCCGACATCACCGACTTCGCGCGCAACTATCTCGGGGTCGAGCCTTACTATGAGCCAGTGCCGATCCAGCCGACCGCCCACTATGCGATGGGCGGCATCCCGACCAATGTCGAGGGGCAGGTGACCATCGATGCGCAGAACACCGTGATGCCCGGCTTGTACGCCGCTGGCGAGGTGGCCTGCGTCTCGGTGCACGGCGCCAACCGCCTCGGCACCAACTCGCTGGTAGACCTGATCGTCTTCGGGCGCCGCGCTGGCAAACACATCGCCAATAAGTGGCTGCCTGAGGCTGACTTCGCGCCGCTACCCAGCAACCCGGAGGAGCGCGCCCGCGAGCAGGTCGAGACGCTGCTCTCACGCACAGAGGGCGAGACGCAAGACGCCATCCGCCAGGAACTGCGCGATGTAATGATGGACAAGGTCAGTGTCGTGCGCGATGAGAAGGGGCTGAGTGAAGCGCGCGAGAAACTGCGCGAGCTGAAAGAACGCTACAGCCGTGTGCGCCTGATGGACCACTCGCGCACCTTCAATACTGAGTTGATGGAAGTCATCGAGCTGGGCAATCTGCTGGACTGCTCTGAGGCGACCATTGCGGGCGCAGAGGCGCGCAAAGAGAGCCGGGGCGCGCATTATCGTCCCGACTACGAGAAGCGCGACGATGTGAACTTCCTGCAGCATACGCTCGCCTACCAAACTGATCGGGTTGGCGAGCCAGAGCTGCGCTACAAGCCAGTCGTCATCACAGAGTTCCAGCCAAAAGAGCGCAAATACTAGCGAATAGTAGCCAGCTCGGCCGGCTGTCCGGAGAGTAGATCAGGCGAGAGAGAGGATACGGCGCCTCATGGCGGGAGATAGCACCAAACGACGCGTACACATCAAGATCAAGCGCTTCCAGCCTGATCAGCGGGCCGAGCCGTACTGGCAAGAGTTCGCGCTAGAGGTGGAAGGCACCGATCGGCTGCTCGACGCGCTCAATACGATCAAATGGACACAGGACGGCACGTTGACCTTCCGGCGCTCCTGCGCGCATGGCGTCTGTGGCTCCGACGCAATGCGCGTCAACGGCCGCAATCGCCTGGCCTGCAAGCTGTTGATGGCTGACATCGGGTCGCGCATCTCGGTCGAGCCGATGCTGGGCTTTCCAGTCGTGCGCGATCTCGTGGTTGACATGGACCCATTCTTCCACAAATACGAGAAGGTCAAGCCGTACCTCATCAACGACGAGCCAGCGCCACATACCGAGCGACTCCAGTCGCCCGAAGAGCGCACGCGCTATGACGAGACGACCAAGTGCATTCTCTGTGGCGCGTGCACTGGCTCGTGCCCGTCGGTCTGGGCAAATCCCGAGTGGGTTGGGCCAGCCTCGATCGTGAACGCGCACCGTTTCATCTTCGACAGCCGCGACCGGGGCGGCGCTGACCGGCTCAACATCCTGAGCGACCGCAATGGTGTGTGGCGCTGTCGTACCATCTTCAATTGCACGGAGGCCTGCCCGCGCGGCATCCATGTCACCGAGGCGATTGAAGAAGTCAAGCGCGCCATCATGTATGGCGGCGACTAGGCGACGCTCGCCAGACCGTTAGAACAGCCAAGGGGCGCAACCGAATCGGCTGCGCCCCTTGGCATGTCCCGCACCTCTCCCGCACGCCATCATTTCTCAGGCGCTTGATCGCTGTCGGCGTCACGCAGATACATGTCCAGCAGCGCCTCCACGTCGCTGACATCGAACGGCTTGGGAAGGTAAGCGTCTGCCTGTATGGAGTCAGTGTATTGCCTGCCAGCAGCCGACATCAGGATGATCGGTGGTGGTTGATAGTGCATATTTACGGCATCTTGACGCAGCGCGCGAATCAGTTCCGCGCCTGTCATCTGCGGCATCATGAGATCGGTGATGACGAGCGCGGGATGATACTCGCGCGCCAGCTCCAGCGCCTGCTTTCCATGGATTGCAACCGCGGCTGTATAGCCCAGGTCTTCGACGATGTACGCGATCGCCTGAGCTATAGGCTCCTCGTCTTCCGCAATCAATACAATCGCCGGACCTGCCACTCGGCTATCCCTCATCGTCCATTTCCCCCGGAACCTGACTCTCCACGCTCCGGTGTACGACGACCGCGAAGACGCGACATATTCTCGTCTTCCGACGATGTTACAAGCGCCGCGGAGATTTCCGACGGCGTATCCAGCATCTCAAATCCTTCTGGCGCGGCGATGCGGAACTCTCGCAAGTTGGGGTCGTGATCCGAGAAGCGCAGCTTCAATACAGAGACGATGCGATGGAGCGCGCCCTCATACGGAAGTTGCTGCAGCGAGATCACATTTTCCGCCAGGATCGAGAGCGCATCCGCAGGCAGATCTACGGATGACGTTAGCGCCTTGTCCGTCTCCTTGATGAAGAGCGCCGTTACGCCACGACTCCGCAAGGCGGCTAGCAGAGCAGCGAGAAAGTCATCCAGGCGCGAGGAGTCAAGGCCGCGTATGACGGCCCTCTCGATCTCAGCGACGCTATCAATAATGAGCCGCTGTGCGCCAAGGCGATCAATCTCGTGCATCAGCCGATCCGCCAGAATATCCGCATTGAGCTTGATAGGCGGCGTTTCGAGAAACGTTAGGTTTCCTCCAGGCTGAAGCGCCTTTGCCAGTTGCGGCCCGATCTTGAATGGAGCGGCTGCCTGTAGCAGCTGACTTCGTGTCTCTCGCATCCCGAGATAGACGACGCGTTCACCCGTCTGCACGCCAGCCAACGCGTAGTAGAGCGAGAGTAACGTCTTGCCTGTTCCCAGGCTGCCGATGACGAGCGTAGACGTTACCGCTGGTATGCCACCCCGCAGCATCTCATCCAGCGCCGCCAGATTGAATGGCTCGCGGCGAAGCGACGTCTGTGCGGCTCGTACTGGTTGCCTCATCGCTTCAGCGCCCTGCGTCTGCGCATCGCCTCCCAGAATGTCGGCGGCGACGCGCTCCTCGAACTGTGGATAGACACTCGCGCCGTCACTGCTGAGTGTCAGCGCGTGGAGTCCGGGCAGCGGGGTCGTGGCGCGCGCCTTGATGACCTCGACACCGCGGAATTGCCGCACGCCTTTGAGTTGATAATACAAGCCTATGATGACGTCGGCGGTCGTTGACTCAGGAAAGAACGTTGGATCGCGCGGGTCCGCCTCGCTGGTGATGATTGTCGTCGCACCCAATGCCCCCAGCGTGGTACCTACGGTATAGAGAAACTCGCGCGCTGGCTGTGGCTCTACGTCGATATTGCGGATGCCCCGAAAGCCGTCAAGCAGCACGACATCCGCTTTGACACGTCGCGCCTCCGCGATAATCGCCTCGCTTGTCGCTTGCAGCCCCTGCGAGAGGAAACCCTGCAAGCTCAGGAACTGAACGGGGCCGCCAATCAGGCTCGCATCGAAAAACGAAAACGAGCTCAGGTGCTGGATGAGTTTGTTCGTCGACTCCGAAAGGGCCGTCAGGATCAGTGCAGTCTTCCCATGTCGCGCCGCATTGAGAGCAATCTGGCTGGCAATCGTCGTCTTGCCGCTCCCCGGCAGTCCCACGATCAGCGCCAGCGAGTTCGTAGGGATGCCCCCTCCCAGGATTTCATCAAGATGTGGCACGCCCGTCGCATGGCGCACATGGGCCTGAGAGGAGACTCCGGCGATCTCGGCACGACCCGCGTCATTCTGATCCATCGTGACCCTTTCATCATCACGCCATCGCTCCACTGTACGCAGCTGCGGTCAGTCAATTCAGCACTCAACGTCCGCGT
>DASQSS010000270.1:0-5291 GCA_035642255.1 Ktedonobacterales bacterium
CCACATTCGACTGGAGCTTGGGGAAGTAGGCCTGGAGCGCGCGCTCGCTGAGATGCGAGGCGATAGTGACGCTTGCGTCACCCATCGTGCCGATCCAGATGGTCGTCGCGTCGCTGCCCTGCTGGCTCTGCGCGCACTGCGGCGCCGAGGAATCCGTGTTGCGCTTGGGCGCTTCAGAGAAGCTGATCGGCCCGGTTTTGGGCAGCACCCAGGTGATACTCAGATGCGCGCCGAAGATAGGATCGTGGACCGAGCCGCCCACCAGGTCGAGGCAGGAGCCGTTGGGCAATGAGACAGGCAGATAGGGCGTGAAGCCGAGCTGTCCCTTGACGTCGTCCCACCGGGTCAACGCCTGCTGCGACGGTTGGCTGTCATCCTGAAAGCTGATGAGCGGCTGATCGCACCAGGGCAGCGCGTTCAGACTCTGTTCACTCGCCGTCGCGCTACTGCCCGCGCCAGAATTCAGGCTGCATCCCGCCAGTGAGAGCGTCAGGAGCGCCATCGCCAGCGCAGCCAGGTGCGCAGCCAGGCGCGCCCGACCAGCGTGCTTCCATGTCGTCCATGTCATCCATGTCCATGCGCGTCTTGCCTTCATGCCACTACTACCCCCGATTGCCGCTGTATGCCGCCGTATCAGCGCAGCCCCGACGCTGCGCACACTCTTGTAACGGACAAACAGAGCAACTGGGGGGATGTATAGCGTCTTGTCGCTATTAGGTACGCGATTCGGCTTAACCCAGGGCGCCAGGATGCGCCATGCTCCCGGTTGATCGCCCCACACCAGCGGTGAGCCTCCGATGGCGGGTGTTAGCGCAGACCCTCCCACAGCGCGCGTTTCGCCGAGAGCGGATCGTCCACGACCTCAGACGTGGCGTCGAAGCGCATGGTCGCCCTCCGCTCCACGTCATACGCTGGCCAGCCGGGATCTCCGCTGGTCGCGAAGGCCACCCAGGCGGCGTGCATCGAATCGGCGAGCTGTTGCGGAGGATTTGGCCCCAGCAGCGGCTCCGTTCCCGCGCCGAGCGTGTCGAAGACGAAAGGAATTTCAACCGCATGGCACGCGCCCAGCGTCCCGTTGAACTGCGGCGAGCGCCAGGCAAACTCGTACATGTAGGTGTTCGCACTGTGTATCGCGTGCGCGTCCGCCAGACGCATCGAAGGAATGCGCCAGTACCAGTCACCCTGGATATCCCCGAGCAGATCGCCCGCGCTCGCGCCCGGACGCGCCGCGCGATAGGTCGCCAGCGCCGCTTCCGCCGGGAGCCTGTACGCCGCCACAACGGCCATCAACGCCTCGTTGGTGATCTGCTCGATGGCTCCGCTGGCGACGAGCATCAGCCTCCATTCCTCAGTGTTCGTACCGACCAGAACAGCGACGTCCGCGCTGGCGCCCGCGGCGATGCGCTCGATTGGCCGCGCAGGCAGACTATCCCCATCGATCACCGGCTCGAAGGGCAGCGCATTCGCCACCACCTCACCCCATCGCTGCGGATCGGGATGCGCGTCGACCTCGGCTTTCAGCTCCTCCTGGACCATGAGCAGGCGATCGAGGGGAACCGCCGCGATCGCCTCGCGGGTCGGCGTGACGCCTAGCTTCTCTGCGAGGTATTGGGTGATCCGCTGCGCGATCACGGCGCTGGTCACATGATGCGCCGTCCCGCTCTCGATGATGGCGCGATGGAACAGCCCCTCAGCGCGCGGCATGGCCAGCAGAGTTCCGACGCTCATCCCGCCAGCTGACTCGCCAAAGATGGTGACATTGCCAGGATCACCACCGAAGGCCGTGATATTGTCCCGCACCCATGCGAGAGCGGCGATCTGGTCGAGCATGCCGCGATTGACGTTGCCCTCGCCGAGAGAGAGGAAGCCCTCCGCGCCGACCCGATAGTTGATGGTCACGCAGACGACACCGTCGCGGGCGAAATGGCTGCCGTCATACCAGGGCGACGCCCCCGTTCCGTGATACTCGAACAAACCACCGGCAATCCAGACCATCACGGGATGTTTGGCTGACGACTCGAGGTCAGGGGTCCAGATGTTGAGGGTCAAACAATCCTCCCCAGGACCGGTAAGCTCGGGCGGGAGGAACAGCTCCATTCCTGGAGGATAGGACGGTTGTGGCGCCTTCGGGCCAAACGCGAGGGCATCGCGTACGCCGCTCCTGGGCGTGACTGGCTGCGGCGGGCGCAGCCGGTTGACGCCAACTGGAGCCGCCGCGTAAGGGATGCCTTTAAAGACATGCGCGCCATCGACGACAGCGCCACGAATCTCGCCGGACCGTGTCTTGACAACCGCATACATGGGAACACCTCACTTCAGCGCGACTTCAGCGCGCCTGGCTCGTTCCGTCGCCACAGCAGTGGACAGGGAACGCGCTGCTGCAACTGTTCCGGATTACGCGCGGGCGGCGTCCACTGTCTGTGATGGCGCTCCCGCCGCTTGCCGGGCCTGCTCCGAGACGACAGGCGCGCCGTCGTGGACGACAAGGCCATCGAGGCCATAGCCACTTTCGATCAACTCTTTCAGCCGTCGGGTGAAGCGCGCGGCGGGCGCGCCGTCGACGATGTCGTGATCCACGCTGATCGTCAGACTCAGATACTCCCGGGTGGTGGGTCGCCCGTCGACGATTATCTGCTTCTCATCGATGCCTCCCACCGTCATCGTGAGCGCGTTCGGGGTAGCCGTCGGAATACCCCAGCCGCCTCCAGCCCCAAACATGCCGACGGACGTAATGCCCACGGTACCCATGGTCTGCTTCCAAAGCCACGGCCGTCTCCTCGCGACGACAGAGAAGGTCCAGAAGAACAGGTGATAGAGCGGCATGGGCAAGTTCGAAAACAACCGGAACGAAAGCATCTGGGACCGCGTCAGGACGCCGGACATGCCCGCCACCTGGGCCGCCCGAATCTCGTCGTGCTGTTGGCGGAAGGTTTTGTGATTCGCCGCGCGGATGATGTAGGGTAGGACAGACTTCCGGCCTTCTACCTCGCGCTCGATTCGGGTCGTGATATCGACGTCGTCGAACAGGGCGAGATGCTTCCCGCCATAGCGAAACGCCTGTAGCGACCTATCTTCTTCGACGGCTTTCGCCAGGCAGGTGGTGAGGAACGCCGTGAACGAGAGGGACTCTCCCGTCCTGGCCTTGTGCTCGCGCAGGGCTGTGCGCGCCCTGGTTACGTCAACTTCGAATAAGCCATGGATCGTGGGCGTATGCCGGACGGTTCGATAGGCGGACGCCGCAAACCGCTGATACTTCGTGTACGGGACCACCCGGTAATCGGCGTGCTGCTGTCTCATGTTCTCTCTCCTTGCCTCTAACGAGTCGAGATGCGCTGCCCCATCCATCCCCTGCGGCGCCCATCCGGTCCATCCGGTCCATCCGGTCCATCCGGTCCATCAGTGAGATTTGCCAGGATGTGGAAGATAGGCCTACCAGCATGGAGTGGAACGCCTGGACATCACACGAACGTCACAGAGACGGCCGGCGCCATCACAGATGTCTCCGCGGAACGCATCCACAGACGCCATCACAGATGGGGTGGCATGTCTGGGAAACGAGCGGCGATGAGTCCCATTATCTTTTGCGCGCAGGTGCTACACTATGCGTGTGGAAACCCTGCGCGAGCGCGGCACGAATTGCTCGCGCAGGACGCCTAGCGAGGATAATTCACTGTGGACCAGAGAGTTTATGATGATCTGGGCGCGCAGTCCGCGCTGATGGCGCAGGCGCCGACCCGCTGCGCAATCTGTCGGCGACGTCTGGGCCGTTCGATCCACTTTCTGGAAGAGACCGGCGACGTGCCTGGCCCACGCCAATCGTGGGCGCTGTGCGATAGCTGCAATGACGCTGTGCGCGAGCAGATGCGCCAATCGCCGGTGCGAGGCAGTCTGCGGCTGCGTATCGCGATTGGCCTCGTCGCCACCCAGCGCACACCCGCGGCCCGCCGCGCGCGATTTGGTCAACTCACTGACCAGCGCTGGGAATCGCTGCTCTTCTGGGCGTTCCTGCTCTTCATGCTCGCCCATCTTGCCTTGATCGTGTTTGTCGCCTACATCGCCAAATAAGCCAACCAGGCCAACTACCTGGCGTGGCCAGAGATGATCGAGCGGCGTCTTGGCTGGCTCATAATGGCTCAGCATGGCCTAACATAACCACAAGTCTGACTGATCGAAGATTCGCGCCAGGCGCGCTGAAAAGAGAACAACCACCTTATGGCAGAGACCATCACCACACCGCCATCGGCCACCACAACCACCTCACCCTGGCGCGTCGTCACGCTCGTCGTGGGTGACGCCCTCTCATTCCTCGTCTTCGCGGGACTTGGCCGCAACCAGCACGGTGAGACATCTGGGCTGGCGGCGCTCGGCCAGGTGGCGCTGACCGCGCTGCCCTTCGCGCTGGGCTGGTTCCTCGTCTCGCCCTGGGTGGGCGCCTATCGTCGCGCCGCGACGGATACCGTCGCGCGGATGCTCAAGCGCACCGAGCTGGCATGGATCGCGACCTATCCCGTCGCGCTGATTCTGCGCGTGCTGATCGCGCCCGACCACAAGATGCCCATCACCTTCGCCATCGTGATCCTGCTGGCCAATGCGATCATTCTGGGCGTCTGGCGCTCGGTCTTCGCGCTGGTGGAGCGCCGCATCGGCCACAGCGCCTGAGCCACGCGCCGCTCCCCTAATTTTTACATTGCCTTAAAGTCTCCTTTACAAAGCGATGGTACGTTCATTGAGGCCCCAGGCGTGTGACGTCTCACCCAGTTGAGAGACGCCAACCCGTTCAGTGGGATCTTCATACAGACCGACCAGCGCACACAAGGAGACCGCGACGGATGCGAATCAAGCGAGTAGGAGTGCTTGCGGGCGTAGTAGCGGCGGTTGTCGTCGCAAGCGCCAGCGTTGTGGCGTTCTCGTCACAGCAGACCTCGGCGGCGGCGCCCACACACGCGACATCAGGCGTGCCGCGCTATCAGCACATCTTCTACATCATGATGGAGAACCATTCGTATGATGAGGTGATCGGTAACGCCGCTGCGCCTCAGATCAACGCGCTGGCAAGTGAGTACGGGCTGGCGACGGACTACTGGGGGGTCACACATCCCAGCGAGCCCAACTACGTCGCCTCTGTCGCGGGCAGCAACTACAACGTAGTCAACGACAGCCCATACCAGGCACAGCTCGTTCAGAAGCCCTATCTCGGCTCACAGTTGGAAGCCGCGGGCTTGACCTGGAAGACCTATCAGCAGAGTTTGCCGTCGGTTGGCTTCACCGGCAACTACTGGCCAAGCTCCACT
>DASQSS010000271.1:0-13236 GCA_035642255.1 Ktedonobacterales bacterium
TCGATAGCTTCGGCCGAGCGTGACGACGAACAGCAGCGCCGCTGCCGTCAGCGACGGCGCCAGTGACACCTGAATCAGCGCCAACCCACGCGCGTCGCGTTCAGCCGCCGCATCGGCGGCATCGTCCGATGCCCTGGGGCGTCCGGAGACGCCATAGACCAGCCAGACGAACGTGTGCGCAAAGGCGTGGGCAGTGGCGCTGGCCAGAGCGTGGATCGTCTGGCGCAAATGAGGGGCGCGTGCGATGGTCAGCATGACGCTGATGTAGGAGAGGTAGGCGATGAGCCAGAGGGTCATCCACGGAGCGCGCGCCGCGATGGGAATGATCAGCAGCGCCATGATGGCGACGACCGCTGCGCCAGCGACCGCTTCATACCAGGTCATGAAGAAGCGGAGCGCGCGGCGACTGCGCACGGGAGGCGTCGCGGCGAAGAGATCGCGCGGGACGGGGCGATAGACGTTCAACACGTCAGGCGCGCCTACCTTTCCCTGCTCAGCGGAGGGGCGCCAACGGCGTGCTCCTGAGCCCACTCCATTTCACGGCTTTGCGCAGAGTGTACGCGAGGGAGGGTAGGAAACGCTATCACCGTTGGATGATATTCATGCCAAAGGCTGGAGAGATGTCGGCGCGGCGAGGATGAGGAAGAGCGGGCGACGGATCGACGCCTGCCATCAGACGAAGCGAGCGATACGGCGCGTTATGGCAGGATTCGCCCGTGTGTATCAGGTTCGGGTATCAGGTTTCGGATGTATACGGCGGGGGTAGAAAAAAGGCGCGACAAGAGGGAGACGCTCGATGTCGTTCGAGCGTCTCCCTGGAGAGCTTGTCGGTAGCGCGTCATCGCACTGGCCGGAGCCAGCGCTAGTCGCGGCGCTCCTTGAGGCGAGCGGCCTTGCCACGCAGCCCACGCATATAGTACAGGTTCTTGCGGCGCACCTGATTGTGGCGCACCACCTCGACCCTATCGATGCGGGGGGAGTTCAGCAGGAAGCTGCGCTCAACGCCGACATTGTGCGCGATGCGGCGTACGGTGAAGGCGTAGTTGACGCCCTCGCCACGCAGACGAATGATGATACCCTCGAAGACCTGAATGCGCTCGCGGGTACCCTCGACTACTTTCACATGCACGCGAACGGAGTCGCCTGGCTCCAGCCGGGGCGTGCCTTCGCGGAGATTCTCTTCTTCAACGGCTCGAACGAGTGGCGCGACTGACATAGCTCTATCCTCCTCACAAAATGCCAAAAGCTAGTATATACCTGCAAGGCATGTGCGCGCAACACTGAATTTCGGCGCATCTCGCATGCTTGCCCCCGATACCGCGCTCGCTGGCCGTTCGAGGCAGTTTCCACTGCGCTCGCGGGGTGCGTCGCATCGAGGCGTGGTTGCAGTCGCAAGCAAACAGGCGACAACCGGCGCGTCGCCTGTTTGAGGGCGCTCGTAACCCCCATTTGGGCGATTTATTGTCACCCTCGCATCCGGATGATACACTCATGTCTGACCTCGCTCAGCGGCCTCCATCGGCGTGGATGCGGCGCTTGTCGGCGGCTTTTCACTCTCTCTCACCCATACACAGTCGGTCAGTCAGAAGGACCCGCATGCGCGCGCACGAAGAGCGCCCATGAACAGTTCGAAAGAGGCGAATTGTGATTAGCTGCCAGCGCTGTGGACAACCGCTCAGTCCCCATACGCCTACATGTCCGCGCTGCGGCGCGCCCGTCTCTCCCTCCGCTGGCTGGTCCCAGCCTCAGCCTTCGGGCATGGGCGCCAACCCTTTTCATACTGGACCCTCGGCCCCGTATGGCGCGCCTCCCTCGCCGTCGCTAGGCTACGGCTCCGCTCAACAGCCGCCGCGCTTTTCGGCTGGCTCACTCATCAGCGATGGCGACCTGCCAGAGTGGCTCCGCGCAGGTCAAGACGGCCAGGGCGCGCAGCCCGCGCAATCTGCTCAGCCACCGACGCCACAAGCTGCGCAAACGCCATGGGGCGCGCTTGCGCAGCCGCAGGGATGGCCGCCAGCGCCGGAGCCATTCCGCTCAGATATTGACGCGCAGCACACGGTACGGCAGCCCGCGTTTGGCGCCCCCGCTCCAGCCCCCCAGGCTGCCCCGTTCGGGCAGCCGCAGCCCAGCTATCCACAGCAATCCTATGGACAGCAGCAGCAGTACGCCCAGCCGCCAGCCAGCTACCCGCGACCGGCCGAGCGTCCGGCGTATGCGCAGCAGCCCTACCCGCAGCAGCGCGCTGGAATGGGTCAGCCACCGATGCCGAACTATCCACAGCAACAGCCTGGCTATGGTCAACCGCCAGCCAGCTATCCGCAGACGCCTACACCTGGCAGTTATGGCGGATTTCCCGCGTTCGCTCCACAGATCCCGCAACAGTCGCCACAGCCGCCGCATGCCGCGCCTGTGAACGCGTTCCCCACGATCGAGCAGGCGGGTTCAGCGTATAACGGACCACAGGTTGGTGGCATGGCGGGCCATGCGCTGCTCGATCAACAAGCATTGCCCACCTGGCTGGCAGGCGGCGCTGGCCAGGTGGGCAGTGGGCCAGCGGCGTCCCGTTCGCTCGCGCCATCAGGCATGCAGGCGCGCTCACTGGTCGACGACCAGGCGCTGCCGAAGTGGCTGCGCGACCAACCGGACGACGCGGGACGCCCGAACGTATCGGCCTGGATAGGCGCGTCAGCGGCGCAGGAGCCAATGCCCCCCGTGCTGAGCGAGGCGTATGGGCAAGCGCAGAGTGCGCGAGCGCCTCAGCCCAACGGTTATGGCGCTCCGGTCGCCCCGCCGCCAGCCGCCTATGGCGCCTCCACGGTCTACCAGCCGCCAAGCCCCACGCACGGGCAACCGGGCGCCGCTGGCGACGAAGCCGCGCTGCCAGATTGGCTGCGCGCTCAGGCGGCTGGCGGACCGCCCATCTCCGGACCACAGGTTCAGGCGCAGCCTCCCGCGCACAGTGGGCAGGAGCGTCCCGGCGGATTCGCCGCATCTGACCTGATTGACCCTACCGCGCTGCCAGACTGGGTCACTGGCCGTGCGCCTGCCGCGCCGACATTCTCCTCCACACAGGGATGGAGCGTAGCGGGTCCCGAGCCAGACGTCTCCTATGGCGTCGCGCCTGACCAAGCCGTCGGCCAGGGTTACGGTCAGAGCGCGTTCCAGAGCGCGTCTCCTGGCTATGCGCAAGAAGATTACGCGCAGCAGGGCTATGATCAGCAGGGCTATGATCAGCAGGGCTATGATCAGCCGTTGGATGGCGCCGGATACGAACATGACGGGGGCGCGCAAGGCGCCGCCATCGGCTGGGACGACACAGCCTGGGGACAGAGCGACGCGCAAGAGCCGATTGGCTATAACCAGTCGCCGAGTCAACGCAGCCCGCTCGCGCCTGATGAGCTGCCGCCCTGGCTGCGTGGCAAGGGTGGCCCACAAGCGCCAGCCGCGCCCCCAGCGACGCCCGAGCGCAATCCCTGGGCGAGCGCAGCGGCGCCTGTCGAGTCAGCTCAGGGCTGGGATGACCAGGAGCAATGGAGCGACGACGATCAGGCGGGACAGGACTGGAGCGCCGCGCCCTCTGGCTGGGATGACCACGTCGATCTGTCGCACAACGAACGGCAGCTGAACGGGTGGGACGACTCCGCGGTGCGCGCGGGATGGGCTGATTCCTCATCGCGCCACAAGCGTGTGGATCCACGAGAGTCGCGGGAGTCGTATGATTCGTATGATTCGTACGGACAGCGCGATCAGCGCGGGGCGTCGCGCGGCGCAGCGGGATATCCGGCTGCGCCGTACGGCGCGGACTACGACCAGATGGCCAACGACTACGGCGAATACGACTATGGCGACTACGACGAAGCGCCGTCCGCCCCTAAGGGTGGCCGCGGGTGGCTCGGATTCTTGCGGCGCGACAAACACTAGCGCATCAGTCTGGGTGGTGTGTCCACTTGGTAGAGCAGGGAGACAGAAAGGGTGGCTGAAGCGACCCATATGACCGCGCGCCCACAGGAGAGCGCGACCCGTAGACCAATGGTGATCCGTTCGCTCTTGTTGGTAGACTGTGGGTCAGTCTTCACGACTGCGGCGCTAGTCGGTCTGGTTGATGACCAGCCGCGCATGATGGCGCAAGCGCAGCGCCCAACCACCAACGCGGCGCCAATCGCCGATCTGATGAGCGGCGTGCGCGACGCCATCACCGAGATCGAGCGCATCACGGGCCGCGCTCTGCTGCGCGATGGTCGCCTCATCACCCCTGAACAACCAGATGGAACTGGCGTTGACACCATGACGCTGGTGACCAGCGTTGGTGGACCGCTACGCATCTTCACCACCGGCCCGGGACGCGACACCCTCTCCGCGCTGCTGTACCGCTCGCTCGCCGGTCTCTTCGCGCAAATCGACCCGCTGCCTGCGCTGGAGGGGCCTCCCTACGACGCGCAGACACTCCAGGCTATCGCCAGCCTGCGAGCGCTTGTCCCTCACGTCATCCTGGTAGTAGGGCCCGCGTTCGGCGCCAGCAGGGGCATGCAGTCCCTTGATTCCGCGGCGCAGACGATTCTCCAGTGGTTCGCGACGCTCAGCGATCCCGACCGCGCGGATGACACGCCCATCACATTGCCGCAAGTGGTCTTCACTGGCCAGCCAGACGACGCCGCACAGCTGCGCGCGGCTCTGGAGGGAAGCGGCGCCACAACCCAGGTGTCGCAGGCGCTCTCACCATCCACACTCACGCCATTGAATCGCGCGATTGGCCCAATCTATGAGTCAGCCACGCTGCGCCCACTCGCTGGCTATGACCGGCTGCGTCAGCTAGCGGCCGCGCCCCCAATGGCGACCATCACCTCACTCGGTGGCGTCGCATGCTTCCTCGCGCAGCACTATGCGATGAATGTCGTCGTCGTGGACGTGGGCGCCTCCTCGACCCTCGTGGCGGGCGCGACCTCTCAGGGCGAATTTGTGCCGGGATCGCAGCCGCTGATGGGTGTCGGGCCTGGCGCTGGGCGACTGCTGCGCGCGGTTGGCGCCGAGAATATCATCCGCTGGCTGCCATTCGAGCTCGATGAGAACAGCCTGCGCGAGTATGTGCTCCAGCGCATGCTGCGTCCACATGCGCTGCCAGCCTCGCCAGTCGAGCTGGAGATCGAGCATGCGCTGGCACGCGAGGCGATTCGCATGGCGCTGCATGCGCCTGGCTCCCGACTCAGTGGCCTACGCCCGATCGATGTGGCGCTGGCGACGGGCGGCGTGCTCGCGAACGCGCCAACACCGGCCCATGCCGCGCTGATCCTGCTCGATGCGCTTCAGCTGCAGGGTATCGCCTCGCTTGCGCAAGATACCGCGCGTATCGCGTCGCTGCTCGGGATGGCTGGAGTGCTCGCGCCAGAGATGGCCGGACATGTCGCCGAGATTGATGCGCTCGCCGCGCCGCTTGGTCCCGTGGTGACGACCAGCGGGTCCGCGCCCGTCGGCGAAGTCGCCGTCTACGCCACGCTTGAATATGGCGATGGCCGCAAGTTGGCGATCGAGGCGATGCAAGGCGAGCTTTCGCGTCTGCCGCTTGGTCAGGGCGAGCGCGCCCTCTTCTCGCTTCAGCCGCATCCCAATGTGGATATCGGGCTAGGCCCAGGACAACCCGCCCGCGCCACTGAGCCGATCGAAGGCGGCGCGCTCGGACTGGTGATTGACGCGCGCGGACGTCCGATACCGTTCGCTCCGGACCGTGAGGCGCGCCTCGCGCAGACGCGGACCTGGCGCAAGGCGCTGGGTATCGACGTGAGCGACAGGCAGAGCGCAACGCAGGGAGGCGTGGCATGAGCATAAGCGCGCTGGACTATCCACATGGGCGGCCGCTGATCTCCTCGGTCGCCGTGCGGCGGCGTCGGCTGCTGCCATCGGGCGCCACGCCGCTCGTCTCATCCAATGAGCAAGTAAGCCCCGGCCAGGCCGTTGCGGAAGCGCGCTCGGACGCGGGGTTGGTGACGGCGTTGGCTGGCCTGGCTGGTCGTGTCGTGTCGGTGACGCCTGGCCAGAGCGTCACTATCGAAGGCGCCGCCACACTCATCAACGGCATTCTGGGCGTCGGTGGTCAGGTCGCTGGGCCGATCTTCTTTCCTCAGCGCGGCGAATCGTTGGCGCTCGTGCAGCTTCCGCGCGGCAGCGTAATCGTGTATCCATCGCGTGCGCCGCTGACGCTGCTGCAGCGCGCCTACGCCAGTGGCGCTGTAGGAGTTATCGCCGCCAGCGCCTCAGCCCTGGAGCTGGAAGCCTTCGCCCGCACAGATCTCACTGCCCTGCTTGACGGCTTCGTGCCGCTCACAGCGCAGCCGACGCTGACTGTGCTGTTGACAGAGGGACTGGGCGACAGAGAGATGAGCCCGGCGATCTTGCGCGCCCTCGAGCAGCGTGTCAACGACGTCATCCTGCTCAACGGGCAGACCGCGCCTCGCCGCAACATCCGCCCGGAGGCGCTGCTACCGTTGCCACTGAGCGCCACGCCGACGGCGACGCCGCTGCCCAGCGCATTCACCGTCGGCATGCTGGCGCGTGTCATCGGCGGACCTCGCCGCGGTGTGTGGGGCCGCGTGATTCATATCTTCACTCAGGCCCAGCAGACAGACATTGGCCAATGGGAGCCAAGCGCATTGCTGCGGCTGGAGGACGGCGCGACGCTGATGGCGCCGCTCGCGCTGCTCGATGTCATCGGGTAAGGGGCGTCAGTCGTGACTTCCATCGCCTTCTCGGCCGCCTCTACCTTGTCACTAGAGCAGGTCACACACGCCTTCAACCTCGCCTTCACCGGCTATTACCTGCCAATGACACAGACGACGCACGGCCTCTCGCAAATGATGCGCGAGAACGATGTTCGGCTCGATGACTCCGCCGTGATCTTTGTCAACGGCGACCTGGCTGGCGTCGGGCTGGTAGGTGTACGGGGAGCGCGTGGCTGGATCGCGGGAATGGGTGTCGCGCCAGCGTGGCGTGGACAAGGCATCGGCGCGCGCCTGTTAGAGCGTCTCCTCAGCCATATGCGCGCAATTGGTCTGCGCGAGGCTCAACTCGAGGCGCTGGATATCAATACACCTGCCCTCACGCTCTATGAGCGCATGGGCTTTCGCGATGTGCGGAGCCTGCTCGTCTATCACGGACCCTTGCGACTCGACACAGCCCACGCGCACGCGGACGGTGATCACACCCGCATGCGCGCGGTGACGGCGAGACATGCGCTCGCTCACTTCGCCATCTATCATGCCGTCGCACCCGCCTGGCAGCGCGAACGGGCGTCACTGGAGCGTGTGCGCGGCCCGCTGGAAGGGCAAGGTCTGTGGGAGGATGGACGCCTGCGCGCCTATGTGCTGTTCTCGCGCCAGAGTGGCGGCTGCGCACTGCTCGACGCGGGATCCAGCGCGCCCGAGCCCGAGGCGCGGCGCGGCGACATCGAGCGGCTGCTACGAGCGGCGGCCAACCCAGCGCCGGCGACCATCTTCCGCGCGATCAACACGCCGCCGGGAGACGCGCTCGGCGATGCGCTCGACCTGCTGGGCTGCCCCGTCACAGTCACGCAGCGCGAGATGACGCTCGACTTGCTCAAGGCAAGCAGCGTGATATCACATCCGTGACAATCCCTGAGTGTCGAAACGCCGCCCGGATGCTGCGTGGTAATTGATCGCCGCGTCTACTCCTGGGCGGACGAGCTGACCGCGCGGGACACACCCTCCGAGGCGATGGAGCGTCCAGCGGCAGCATCGAGGCTGCGCAGATGCGCCTCACAGATGGGAAGCAGACGCCAGAGGGAGTCATAGCGCAGGTCACGCTCTATGCGGGCGCAATGCGCTGGCCGACCGCACCCGCTAATGCCACAGGGCAATGGTGGATTGATCTCGATGCGCATCAGGCTATCGCCCGCCGACAGATCATGATCCGACGCCATATGCTTCCTCGTTCTCTACATACCGCTATCTGACAGCGTCTCGCAGATTCGACGCCTTCGGGTCGCGCCCCTGACGGTCTGATCGATACGAGCAGACGTCGCAGCAGAGAGAAGCGCCCTTATAGGCATATACGTGAGCAGGTTGCGCTTTTCGCCGCACATGCGCCCGCAGCGCGCCACCGCGCGCAGCGAACCTAGAAATGAGGAGGCAACAGCGCCAGCAACTGATGCAGCAGGCGACCAGTGAAGCCCCAGATACGATACGGCCCAAAGTCGTAGAAATGGACGGTGTGGGCCTCACCACCACCACGCGACCACATCTCTTCGTGGTAGATCAGATGATCATCAAGAGCGCTCACGGGCGCCTCGATAATCTCCGCGACCTCCGACTCCTGCGGACGCAAGAGTGGCAGGCCTTCACCGAGCCAACCAACATACGGGGTCACGAGAAAGTTGCTGACCACCGTGTATTCGGGCGGCATTGCGCCGAGCAGTGTGACCGATGCCGATGGCAGGCCCAGCTCCTCCTCAGATTCACGTAGCGCAGTCTGGGCCAGCGAGTCATCCGTGGGATCGCGCGAGCCGCCTGGAAACGATATCTCCCCGCTATGCCGTGACAAGCCGCTCGCACGCTGCGTGAAGAGCAGGTATGGCTTGCCTTCGCGCGCATAGAGTGGCGCGAGCACAGCCGCTTGCCGTGGTGTTTTCCCGTATTTCCCAAACAGAAACGCATCATGTAGCGAGGTTGCGTTCCCCGACGCCTCGCCCGAAGTCTCGCCTGTCGCGGTGGAATCGGGCTGGCGATGTGAAGGTGATAAGAGGCGCCGCTGGAAGTAGTTTGCGAGGATTTCAGCGTCGGCGAGCAGCTCAGCGCGCGAGGGAGTGGCGTCTAAACCGTCATCAGGCTGCGCTCTGACGCTACTCATCGTTCACGCCTTTCCCTGCTGGCTTCCGGTGTACGCGCGGTCAATGAGCGTCTATCCCGGCGTTTTCTCTACGGTACGCCGCCTGAGGGGTAGACCAGCTCCCTCTTGCGCGAGTCGCCAATCGTGCGCTCGTCCGCGTCAGCGAGCGTCAACCATCCAGCGGTTCTGTGCGCGACCGCGATTTTCGGGTTGCGCTTGCCTTGCGCGCGCGAAGTCTCATCTGCTATACTACCCCCTGTAGCGGGGGCATGCAACGCACTGGTCGGTGGAGAGCTCGTTGCGCACATGTGACATCAGACGGAGTTTGCGCGTCTGAACGTAGCGTGGAGCAAGCGACGTTCGTGAGTCTGTCTGAATGGATGCTGGCGCGCTGATTGGAATCGCCTCATTAGGTGATCTCCGTTGGCCCAGCGTTTTCGTGTAGTTTGTTTTTCGCGCCACTGGACGAAAACGGCACATGCCGGGCGCCATTCATCCTTCTCTCCGATCCACTCCCCAGGACTCCGGTGGAGGCTTCCCCCACACTGCTCGCGGCTTGCGCTCCCGCACGTCCACGGCGCCACTCACTATCTATTGTGCGCCGGTACCAATGACGATTGCGCCAGGCGGCAGCCCTAGCAGCATCTCACGCGATAAAGGGGGATTCCAGACAGAAGGACGTGGCACAGGCGAATACCAGTGGCCCGTCGTGCGCGCACAGTGTCCCGATGACGTGACGCCGTAGCGAACGACCATCACGAAGCAAGAGCCGCCCTCGCGCACTGCGCCCGTCACTTCAACACCGGTCGCGTCACATGGATGACACACGCGACACTCGCGCCTCCCAGTTCTGCTATAAGCCAGCGCGCTACGCTTGCGCTCATCGCTATGAGCGCGCATAGACGTGACAGCGGCCAACAGAATACAGGCTGGCGACGATGACCATGCATCCGATCGAGGTTCCGCGCAGACGGCGTGGCTCCTTCATCGGCGCCTGTGAACGACCAGGCGAGCGTTCGCATGAGCTCCACGCGCAGGCACGAAGCCGAGGCGACGGAGCCTACATTTTCGACATGAGGAAAGGGGCGGCGCTGCTATCCCGCGTCACTGACGCAGGCTCCCAGCGCCGGAAGTTGAATGAGCTTGAACAACGACGACATGACCCCAGGCGAAGAGACGCAGCAAGCGACCGCAGATGAGACTGCAGATGAGACTCAGGTGGAGGCTCAGGCGGAGACTCAGTCCACAGCCGCGGACGCGCCGGCCCAGGCCGGCGTGAGCGAGCAGCCAGCGACTCCTGTTCAGGAGAACGCCGCGCCCGCTGGCGCGCAGGAGTCAGCGTCTGTCGCGACGGCTTCGGCCGAGCAGACCCCCGCGCCGTCCGCGCCGTCCGCGTCGAGTGAAGATGACGACTTTGGTGTTGGCGCCTTCGACTCCGACAACGATGACATGTACGCCACTGACAACATTCCCGACATGAGCGCGATGGAGCGCCTACTCGAAGAGCAGGATGCCCAGTTCCGCACCATCAAGCGCGGGGATGTCGTCGAGGGGCAGATCGTCCGCATCGACCCGGATGAGATTCTGGTGGACATCGGCCTCAAGAGCGAAGGCGTGCTCTCGACCAAGGAGCTACCCTCCACCGGCTATGGCTCGCTGCCTGAGCTCAACGTCGGCTCGGATGTGCTGGTCTACGTGATGCAGCCGGAGACGCCAGAGGGCCATGCGGTTGTCTCGATCAAGCGCGCCCGCCAGGAGCGCCAGTGGCGCATCGCGCAGGAGCAGTTCGATCGTGGTGAGCTGCTCGAAGCCGAGGTCATTGACCACAACAAGGGTGGCCTGATCGTCAACCTGGACGGCATTCGCGGCTTCGTGCCGATCAGCCAGATCCTCAACCTGCGGCGGGAGGACTCCTCCGACAACGCCGAGACGCAGACCAAGCTGCAGTCGATGGTCGGACGCAAGCTCCAACTCAAGATCATTGAGATCAACCGCAACCGCAACCGCCTGATTCTCTCCGAGCGCATCGCCGTGCAGGAGTGGCGCGCGCGACGGCGTGAGGAGCTGCTCAACGAGCTGCAGGTGGGTGAGGTGCGCACAGGTGTGGTCAGCAACCTGGCCAACTTCGGCGCGTTCGTGGACCTCGGCGGCGCCGACGGCCTGGTGCACATCAGCCAGCTCGCCTGGAGCCGCGTGAACCATCCGAGCGAGGTGCTCAAGGTCGGCCAGAAGGTCGAGGTGCAGGTGCTCTCAGTGGACAAGGAGAAGAAGAAGATCGCCCTGTCCATCAAGCGCGCCGAGGTCGACCCGTGGACGACCGTGGAGCAGCGCTACCACGTCGGTCAGCTCGTCACTGGAACGATCACCAAGATCGCGCCGTTTGGCGCCTTCGCGCGGATCGAGGATGGTGTCGAGGGCCTGATTCACCTCTCCGAGTTGCCCGCAGGCCAGCAGGACCCCAAGGCCGTGCTGCATGAGGGCGAAGAGGTGACGGTGCGCATCTTGCGCATCGATCCAGAGCGCCGCCGCCTGGGTCTCTCGATCAAGGCCGTGGACGAGGGCGCGAACGCTGAGGGCGAGACTGCCCCGACGGCGAGCGCTGAGGGGGAAGCTGCGCCCACCGCGGCCGCTGTAGGCGAGGCCGCCTCCACCAACGAACAACCAGCCCGCGCCGCGGAGCCCGCGCGCCCGGCGCCACGCCAGCCCGCGCAGCCGCAGCAGCCTGAGGCGCCTTCGACGGCGATGGCTGAGGCGTTCCGACAGGCCATGCAAGCGCAGAGCCGCGATCAGAGCGAGGGCGAGACCGCTGAAGCGACCAACGGCGCCACAGCGACCGCCGTCACTCCAGCGGCTCCAGCGACCAACGGCGCGGCCGAGCCAACCACCGCTCCGGTTGAGAGCGCTCCAGTTGAGGAGGCCGCTCCCGCTAAAGCCGCTCCGGCTGAGACTGCGTCGGCTGAGACCGCTCCAGTTGAGGCCACTTCGGCTGAGGAGACCGCTCCAGTTGAGGAGGCCGCTCCCGCTGAGACGGCGACCGACGCGGAAGCGCCTGCCGAAGCCGCCACGGCTAGCGACGAAACCAAGGCCTAGCGAAATCAGGCCGGGGCGCGCACTGGACAGCGCTTCGGCTGCGTCACAGGGGCCTCCGCTGAATCCACTGAGGGGATTCGGTGGAGGTCCTTGCGTTTCCGGTCGCTTGACAGCCGCGAGACACACATCTGGCGCGCCACATGCGGTGAAGACGCCAGGTAAGCGCTAATCAACTGGCCAGTCATAGAACATCGCAAGCCACCTGTTGGGAGAAGCGTAGTGTATGGGGATCTCGAAACATCGGAGCGTGAGCCAGAAGGTCGACGAAGAGCGAGCTACCTCACTCACCACAACTGGATTCCTCAATGTCGCCGGACACGAGTTGCGCGCTCCCGTCACAGCCCTCAAGGGGCAGCTCCAACTGATGCAGCGACGCATCCGCAAGGAGGGTGGACGCGAGCGCGACGACGAGGCGCTCACGAAGATGCTCTATCAGATCGAGCGCATGCAGCAACTGGTAGCGGTCTACCTCGATGCCTCCTATCAGGAGCGTGGAGAGCTAACCCTGATGCGCCAGCCGCATAACCTGATCGCTCTGATCGAGCGCATCATCACCCTGTACGGCGTCGCCAACGCCAAACATCCAGTACGTCTGGAGACAACAGAAGGCATGCTCGTCGGCGAGTTTGACGGTGGCAGGGTAGATCTCGTCATGCGTGAACTGCTCGGAAACGCCATGAAGTACGCGGCAGAGGGCGAGATTGTCGTGCGCGTCTCACGCGAGGGCAACATGGCATACGTCGAAGTGGAGGACGCTGGGCCAGTCATCTCCGCCGAGCGCGCCACGACCATCTTCGAACCGTATGTGACAGACCCTACACTGCAGAATACCGGGCTGGGACTGGGCCTTTATATCGCGCGGTCTGTCGTGCGCCTGCATGGCGGCGAAATGGGTCTGCGCCGGGGTGACCGAGGGAACGTATTCTGGTTCACCCTTCCGCTCGACGCCAACCAGGCGTAATCTTTGGATCAGGCAAGCAGCTTCTCCATCACGATCACATCCACCCAGCGGCCATCGAGCATGCCCTGCTCGTGGTAGACACCGACGGTCTGGAATCCCTGGCGTGTGTAGAGATGGACCGCGACTTCATTGAACGGAAAGCCGCCAAGCGTGAGCTTGTGGTAGCCGATGGCGCGCGCCCGCGCCTCCAGCGCATCCATGAGGCGGCCGCCAAGACGGTTGCCGCGCCGCTCACGCGCGATATAGACGGAAATATCGGCGACATGGTCGTAGGCGGTGCGTGTATTGAACGCGTTGAGCGACGCCCAGCCTGAAACGACGCCGTCGACCACCGCTACCAGCACAGGGTGCCG
>DASQSS010000272.1:0-2877 GCA_035642255.1 Ktedonobacterales bacterium
CGCGCTGATCGCCGGCTTCGCGCTGGCCGCGCTGGCGCAGGTTCCACCCCCGCTGGAGCCGCTGACCGAGTCGATTATGCAAGCCACGCCTGTCACCATCGCCAATGCGCTGCTCACCGGGCTGGGACCGCTCGCACGTCCACTGGGCCTGATCGGCGGCGTCGCGCTCTGCCTGCCAGTCGCGGGCCTCGTCGCGCTGGTCGCGCCAGCAGCCGCCACGCCAGAGGCGAGTGAATCCAGGAGATCCAGGGCGTGGTGGGCGCGCTGGGCGCTGGTGGAGACGCTAGCGCTGGCGCTGGTCACTCCGCTGGCGCTGCTCGCCGCCTATCCATGGGAGGCGCTGGCGGCATGGCTGGTCGGCGCGCTCTTCGCTCCGGCGCTCTGGCTCGTCCGTCCCTGGTACGCCCGCCTGACGCAGCCGCCGCCAGATGGGGCGACCAGCGGCGGCTCGCCCCTCACGCGCCGCGCCGCCTTGCGCAAGCTGGCGGATAGCGGCGTCATGCTGGCTAGCTTCGCGCTGCTCGGCTCCTTCAACACCTGGGCGAGCCTCCTCGGTGACGCGCTGGGGCGCCCTGAGCTGACGCGCCGCCTCTTCCGCTATGCTCCTCCTGCGCCACGCGCGCCGGGATTCCCGGTAGCGGGCGTCGAGCCAGAAGTGACGCCTGCCGCCAGCTTCTATCTCGTCAGCAAGAACGCCGTCGATCCTGTGATCGCGCCGGACGACTGGCTGCTGCGCGTCACCGGGTTGGTCGAGACGCCGCTGACGCTGACCTACGCGCAGGTGATGGCGCTGCCGCGTGTCGATCAGTATGTGACGCTGCGTTGTGTCGATAGCCTGCCAGGCAGCCACCTGATGAGCAACGCCTACTGGTCGGGCGTCGCGCTTGAGGCGCTGCTGCGGCGCGCGGGTCCGCGCGCGGGCGCTGGAACCGTCGTAATTCATGCCCCCGATGGCTACGCCGAGACGCTGCCCCTCACCGCCGCGCTAGACCCGACGGCGCTGCTGGCCTATGGCATGAACGGCGAGACGCTGGAGCGGCGGCATGGTGGCCCGGTGCGGCTGCTAGCTCCCGGCTATTTCGGCTTCAAGAACGTCAAGTGGGTGACCGGAATCGAGGTCGCCGCCGCAAACACGCAGGGCTATTGGGCCGAGCGCGGCTGGACAGCGGCGCAGGTCCACAGCGTCGCGCGCATCGACGTCTGGCGCGCGGAGACAGGCGGCGCGCTGCTGGCGGGTGTCGCCTATGCGGGCGCGAATGGCGTTGGCGCGGTCGAGCTGCGCGTGGATGACGGCCCCTGGAGCGGCGCCGGAATGGCGGCCATCGACGCGCCGACGCTCGCGCCGATGGCATGGGCGCAGTGGCGCGCCACGCTCCCTCTCGCGCCAGGCGCTCACACCGTCACCGCCCGCGTGATCGACGCCAGGGGACGCGTACAGCCGCCGGGCAATGGACGCATCTTCCCCAACGGCGCGTCAGGCTACCATCAGGTCACGATCAACCTGTGAGACGAGACGGCGCTCGCAGGCTGACATCGCGCCTGACATCGCGCCTGACATCGCGCCTGGCTGGCCCGTGGGCCGCCACCGCGTGCGCGCTGGAAACGCTGGATCATCCATCTGAGATGAACTGAAGGCAGGCTGGAGACATGAACGAAGTATCGGCGGGCGATCTCTATGGCGCCATCAGCCCCTGGGCGCAGGCGCTGATCGTCGCGCTGGCGGGCGCGCGTTCACTGGCAAGCTATCGCGCGCTGCCCGGCGCCAGAGCGAACTGGCCCTGGGGGGGCATCGGAAAGCGGCGCCCACTCGTCTCGATCATCGTGCCCGCGCGCAACGAGCAGCGCGCTCTGCCGACGCTGCTGCCCTCGCTGCTCCAGCAGGACTACCCCTCAATCGAGGTGATCGTAATCGATGACGCCTCAACTGACGCCACCAGCGCCATCGCGGCGCAGTGGGCCGCGCGCGATCCCCGTCTGCGCGTCCTGCGGGGAAATGGCCCGCCACCGGGCTGGACGGGCAAGAACTACGCCTGCTGGCAGGGCGCGCAGACGGCGCGTGGCGACTGGCTGCTCTTCACCGACGCCGACACCTGCCACGAGTCCGCGGCCCTGCGGTCCGCGCTGGCCATCGCCGAGGCTGGCCACGCCTCCGCAGTCTCACTCTTCCCGCGCCAGCGCTGCGAGGGCTTCTGGGAGCGGCTGCTGCTCCCCTTCGCCTACCAGCAATATTTCGTCGGAACCAACACGCGCACGCTGGCTCGTCCCAATGGCCCCGCGCTGGCCAACGGGCAGTACTTCCTCATCAGCCGCACGGCCTACGAGGCGGCAGGTGGACACGCCGCCATCGCCGGGAGCGTGATTGATGATGTGGCGCTGGCGGGCGCGCTCAAGCGGGCGGGCTACCCCACCCTGGTCGCACGCGGCGAGGCGCTGGTCAGCGTCCGCATGTACGACTCGCTGGGCGCGCTGGCCGAGGGCTTCACGAAGAATGCCGCCCAGTTCGTACAGGCCCAGCGCGGCGCGGGCGCGCTCGTCGCGCTCGCCACCGCCGCCAATGCCGTCACGCTGCCCGCGCTGGTTACGGCCGCCGCATCCGGCGCCACCATCGGCATGAGCGGCGCGACAGTCGCCTATGTCGCGCAGTGCCTTGCGCTGGTTCCCTGGATGCGTAGCTTCGGCGTGTGGTGGGGCTACGCGCTGCTCGCGCCACTGGCCGCGCTCGCATTCACCGGAATCGCGCTCACCTCATTCGCGCATGCGCTGCTCCGCTGGCCGGTCCGCTGGAAAGGGCGCGCGCTCGCGCCGACGCGTTGACAGCGCCGCTCAACTCTCAGATACCGCGACGCACTCGATGACGCGCGACGTCACCTGCGTTGG
>DASQSS010000273.1:0-27457 GCA_035642255.1 Ktedonobacterales bacterium
CGAGCGCGCAGCCGTGGCCAGACCTGGCGCGGCAGCGTGGATCGGCGCGGGACAGGCGTGGCGTGCGGTGAATCGGCTCACCGAGGCGCAGATCGCACTCGCCAGGGCGCGCCAGATCGCTCCTGACGACGCGACGGCAAGCTACTTGCTTGGAATAGTCAATCTCGACCTGGGGCATCTGGCGCAAGCGGAGGGCGACCTGCGCGATACCGTGCGGCTGGCGCCTGACTCAGTTGCCGCGTTGGTCGCGCTGGGGCGCATCGAGACGGAGCGCGGCCACCTGGATGACGCGGCGGCTTTGCTGCGTCAGGCGCTCGCCGCCGACCCGGAGTCAGGCGAGGCGCAGTGGCGCCTGGGTCGCGTGCTGCTTGCGCAGCGCCACTTCTCCGATGCGGTTCGCGCGCTGGAACAGGCTGTGCGGCTCGATTCGCAGTCGGCGGAGGCGTACACCACGCTGGGCATGGCCTACCATGCCACCGGCCGGAGGCAGCGCGCGCGCGAGGCGCTGCGTGAGGCGCTGCGTCTCGCGCCGGGATACCCAGATGCGCAGCGCTTGCTCAAGGGTCTGTGATACGCTGTGGCGGCGCTTTCCGGGACAGCCCTACGCTAGCCACATGCGCCACCTGACGTCAGACGCCAACCACCCGGCGCTTGTCGTTCCGCACGATCAAACGTGACCATCGCTGGGTCACGCGCTATATGCAGAGATGAGACTGTTTCTGATCTGCTCACGATGCTGAGGAGGAGCGCATGCAGTGCCGCCAATGTGGCGCATCGCTCAGAGATACCGCCAGATTCTGCAACGTATGCGGAGCGCTTCAGACGCCCGCGCCCACGGAATCGCCGGCGACGAGGCCGAGTGACTCTAGCGCGCCATCCACTGATTCCACTGATTCCACGGAGCGCGCGGAGCGCATCAAGCGCCCGTCGCGACCGTTGCGCTCCACGGACGACGTTGACATCACACGTAGCGCGGAGGCAGCCGGAACCGCCGCATCGGAATCTGGTCCGCTCAATCGGAAGACGGTCGTGCTCGGTGGTGGTCGCGCCATGCCCACGGGCGAGCCAGCCGATTCGCTCACAGCATCTGGCGCGATGATTGATGAGACGCCGACACAGGAAGCGCCCGCCGCGCCGGGCGGCGCCATTTCTGATCAGCCAACCAGCGAATACTCGGCCATCACTCCCGCAACGGGCAGTCACGCGCGCAACCTGGCGGACGGCCCCGCGCCCTGGCCGCTGCCCGTCGGTGATGTGTTGGAGGGGCGCTACCGAATCGAGAAGGTGGTGGACGCGACGCCAGACAAGCCCGGCGCCGAGAACATCTACCATGTCGTGGACTTGCGTGGGTACGAGCGCTGCTGGTCCTGCGGAACGCAGCACGGGCAAGTGGTCGCGGGAGAGCGATTCTGCCCGCAGTGCGGCGCGGACATGCTTGGACATGAATACCTGATGACGGAGCGGCGTGAGGAGACTGACAGCGATACGCGACCAGAGCTACCGACCCAGCTCGGCGATTTGGAAGCGGCACCGATAGAGCGCGTGTTTGCGCGCGATGGTCGGCGCTACCAGGTGACCGAGATCGAGCGTGAGCGCACACTCTTTCCGTTTGGGCCGTATGTTACCGTCACTGGCGCTACGCATGTCGGGCTGACCCGCGCAGGGGAGACGAACGAGGACAGTTTCGGCTCATTCGCGCTGAATCTGGCGCACGACTCGCATCGGCAGCCGCTCGCGGTCGCCATCGTAGCTGACGGGTTGGGCGGTCACGTCAGTGGACAGGACGCCAGCCGCATCGCCGTTCGCATGTTCATCGAGCGGCTGACGCGAGCGCTGGCCCTGCCAACGGTGGCGCCTCTGGGCTCGACGCTGCCACCAGACGAAGTCGTCGAGGACGCCATTCGCGAGGCGGCGCACGCCGCGAATGCCGCTGTCTATCAGGCGAATGTGAAGGGCGCGGGCGACATGGGCTCGACCCTGGTGGGGCTGGTGATCGTCGGTGAGAAGGCATGGATCATCAATGTCGGCGACAGCCGCGCGTATGTCATGGACGGTGACGCTTTGCGCCGCATCACCTCAGACCATTCACTCGTGGAGCAGCTCATCCTTGGCGGCATGATTACGCCAGAGGAGCGCTACACCTATCCCCACCGTAATCGCATCTTCCGCAGTTTGGGCGGCGAGGAGCAGGTGGAGCTTGACATCTTCACGCAGCGGCTCCGTCCCGGCATGCGCCTGCTGCTCTGCTCAGATGGTCTGTGGGAGATGGCGCACGACCCGGAAATTGAGCAGATCCTGCGCGAGACGGAGAGCCCCTATGCCGCGTGCGCCGCGCTCATCGCCGCTGCTAACGAGCGTGGCGGCGAGGACAACATCACCGCGGTCATCGCGCAGGTGGATGCCTGAGCTGTTGGGGGAATCTGCCGCGTATAACCCAGGGGCAGCCGCCACGTAGACCCCTAGGAGAGACGCGATGAACCTGACGCTGGACGCGCGGCGCCCCGTTGGGGAAGGTGATACGCGCGCAGCGCGGAGAGGAGCAGATAGACGATGGCGGGTGAGGTAACACTGACGTGCCAGATGGGACGTCCACGAGTGACGATTACGGGCGGCCCTCAGCTCGCCTACGCGCTGGTTGAGGCGCGAGCGACCGCGCCGAACAGCGCGGGCGGCCAGATGGCGGCGCGCTTGCCGCTCAATCTTGCGCTGGTGCTCGATCACTCCGGCTCGATGCGCGGCGAGAAGCTGCGCAGCGTGAAGGACGCCGTGAAGCTGGTCATTGACCACATGAACGCCAACGACATGGTTTCGGTAGTCGTGTTCGATGACAACGTGCGCGTTGTCGTGCCAGCGCAGCCCGTGCGGGACCGCGAGCTGCTGAAGGCGGCAGTGGATGGCATCAAGGATGGTGGCGGAACGTCAATGTCGTTGGGCATGAATGTCGGCATGACAGAGCTGCGCAAGAACGCTTCGCCCCACATGGTCAACCGGATGATTCTGCTGACGGATGGCGCGACCTACGGCGACGCCGACCGTTGCCGTCGCATCGCGGATGACGCGGGCGCTTCGGGCATTGGCATCTATCCGCTGGGAATCGGCGCCGACTGGGAAGAAGACCTGCTCGACAACATCGGCCAGCGCAGCAGCGGATTGCCCGCTGAGTTCATCCGCCGCCCAGAGGATGCGTTGGGCATCTTCCAGCAGCAGCTCCAGAGCGCGGAGTCGGTGGTCGTGCGCAACGCCCAGCTGACCGTGCGGCTGTATGGCGGCGTGACCTCGCGCCGCGCTGTGCGGGTGTTACCGCTGATCTCGGACCTCGGGCCGAGTGTGCTCAGCGACAATTACGTGACCGTTGGACTGGGCGACATCGAGCGCGATACTCCGCAGGCCGTCCTGCTGGAGCTGATGGTGGACACCAAGCCCGCTGGCGTTTTCCGCATCGCGCAGGCGGAGCTGGCGTATGACCTGCCCTCCGGTCAGCGCGAGGTCACGCGCACCGATGCGATCGTCACCTTCACGACCGATCCGGTGCCAGCCGACGAAGCGAATCCGCAGGTGATGAATTATGCTGAGAAGGCCAACGCGCATCGTCTGGTCACGCGCGTGCTCGATGAGTACAAGTCGAGCGGCAAGGTGACGATTCAGCTGAACCCCAGCGTGACGCGCGTGCTCGACCCGGAAACGCAGCGCCTGCTCGATCAGCTTCAGGCGGGCGGCAAACTGAGCGGAGACGAGATCAAGACGATTGGCTCGAAGACGCGCAAGTTGACGCAGCAGTTCTAGCCGGGTACTGGGGCAGCGTTTCAGGGCACGCTTGTTGTGACGAAAACACTGATGATATGCTGGCTGCAGACGCCGTGAGTCGCGGCCCGCAGATCGTTCTGCGCTGACCCCACGCCGGGCGAGCGTGACCTACCGGCCAGCTGATACGAGGAGAAGCAGATGTCTGTATTTTGCAAGCAGGGACACGAGAACCCCGACGGCTCGATGTTCTGTGATCAGTGCGGAGAGGCGCTGGAGGACACCACGTCGAGCGGCGCCGCTCCGGCTGCGGCGCCCTATGATGCGACGCAGGCCACGGCGCCCTATGATGCGACCCCAGCCGCCTGCGATGCGCCCGTGGCTGCGCCTCCCGCTCCAGCGCCCGCCGCGACATCGGCGCGCCTGGTCATCAAAGAGGATGGCGCCGAGTTCCCACTCGCTGGCAAGTCCGAGTTCCTCGTTGGGCGAGAAGATCCCGTCAGTAACATTTACCCTGACATCGATCTGACACCACACAAGGGCGAGGAGCATGGCGTCTCGCGCATGCATGCGAAGATCTATGCGCAGGGCTCGCAGTATCTGATCGAGGATCTGAACAGCACAAACTCGACCTATCTCAACCGCCAGAAGTTAGCCGCCAAGACGCCGACGCCCATCAAAGACGGCGACGAGGTGCGCTTTGGCAAGGTGGAAGCGACCTTCGCTACCGCGTGAGCGCAGGCAAGTCTGGCGAGTCATAGAGCGCTCCTCCCGCCGCGAGGAGTCTGACGCATGAGGCAGCGCGCCCGTCCGAGCATGGATATACGGATAGGCGCACTGCCTTGTGTTATCTCCTGGAGCTAGCACTTGCCATCATGCTTTGCTTGCTGAGAGAAGCAGCCCTGGTGTGACGTAGTCCGTCTAGATGAGCGGCGCATGCGTTAGCTGCGCACCGAAGTATGCGCGCTGGGGCTTACGCCTCCAACGTGATACACTGACTCCGCAACCGGCCCCTGATGCGCGCTGGGGAACTCCGGCTGTGCGCGCCACAACTCGCCGCGCCGCGTCTCCGTTGTACATCTCCCGCGTCCACTGTAGGGGGTAAATCACTCATGGACTCGCGACAGACAGACTCCGCGCCTTCTCGCACCAGACTGTTTCGCAATGTCGGTGGCGTTGTCATGGCCGCATCACTTGCGCTGCTCACGCTCGCCGGCTGCGGCACAACTTCGACGGGAGGCTCGAGCAGCACGGCAGCAAACTGCCCGTCTGCAAGCACCGTGGCAAGCTGGCATCTCGTCAGCCCTGGCAAGCTCACCATCGCAAGCGATACGACGTATGCGCCAGCCGAATACGAAGACCCAAACAACCCGGGCACGTACATCGGCTATGACATGGACATCGCGCGCCAGATCGCCAAATCACTGTGCCTGACTCCTGTCATCCAAAAGGCCAGCTTCGACTCGATCATTAGCGACATCTCCGGCCCTGCGCTCGGTACGCAGCGTTATGATATGTCCATTTCGTCCTTCACGATCAACGACACCCGCAAGCAAAAGGTGGACATGATCCCTTACTTTACAGCGGGCGAGTCGTTGCTGGTTCCGGCGGGCAATCCCGCGAACCTGACGAGCGACTTCACCAGCATGTGCGGCAAAACGATCGCGGCCCAAGATGGCACGGTCGAGATCGGCGAGCTTCAGGACGCTAACGGAACCGGCGACGGCAGCTCGGGCCAGGCTCCGGTGTGCAAGAGTAAGCCCGTCAAGATTCTGCACTATGCTGATCAGACAGTTGTCGTGCAGCAGGTGGTGAGCGGTAGCGCTCAGGGAAGCTATCAAGACTCGCCAGTGACTGGCTACTACGCTGCGCAGAGCAACGGCAAGCTGGTCACCGGCCCCGTCACGGTGCAGCCCTCGCCAGAGGGTATCGTGGTCCGCAAAGACAATGCGGCGCTCGAGACAGCTATCACCAATGCCCTCAATACCATGCGGTCTGATGGCACGTACAAGACCATTCTCACCAAGTGGGGGCAGCTCTCCGGCGCTTATCCTCCGCTGAACGGCTAGTCACTTGCGTGATACACTCCATCCGGAAGGCGTGTCGGGGCCGCCCTGTGTTAGCCCTCCGGATGGGACACGATCCGGCGAGATGTCTCGCCGGATCGTACGTTCAATAGCCCTCGGCGGCGCACTGCTGACGAGGCCGACCCGATGCGCGTGCGCTCGAGGCTGGCGCGCTACACGAAAGGGTTGACGCCAGTGAACCCGCTACAACATTTTCTGAGCACATTCGACTTCCATGCCATCGGCGCCAACCTCTTCGCTCCACTCGTTCTCAAGGGAGTCGTCATCACCCTGTTTCTTTCTATCATTGCGCAGTTCGCCGGTGTCATTATCGGTCTCATACTCTACTTTATGCGACGCTCGCGCTTTTATCCGGTCCGCTGGATTGCCGAAAGCTACATCTGGCTCTTTCGCGGCACACCACAACTCGTGCAGATCCTCTTTCTCTATACCGCGTTGCCCTACCTCAACCTTGCGGTTCCCTTGCGCTCCATAGACCCATTCACACCTCTTGGATTCAATGGGGTCTTCATGGACTCGATCGTCGCCGCACTCATCGCGCTATCGCTGAACGAGGGCGCGTATATGTCCGAGATCGTGCGCGCTGGCATAGACTCGATTGATCCAGGTCAGATGGAGGCCGCCAGATCGCTGGGCATGACGTATTGGCTGGGGATGAAGCGCATTGTGCTTCCACAAGCCATGCGCGTCATCATGCCGCCGTTGGGTAATGAATTCAACAACATGCTCAAGACCACGTCTCTCGTGTCAGTCATCTCGCTCTATGACCTGCTCGGAGCAGCGGAGGCGATTGGACGGTTCGGCTTTCGCAGCCTGGAACTACTCGTAGTCGCCTCGCTCTGGTATCTCGCGATGACGACGGTATGGGGCTTTGTTCAGTCCTGGATGGAGCGCCGATTCAGTCAGTCCACCCGCGAGCCCATCGTCGGGCCATCTACATGGCGTAGGCTCCTTGGCTCTAATCGAATGCTGCCAAAGGCTGGCCTTGGCACGCCGAATGGTGGCGCATCCGTTAAGTAGCCAGCGGCTGTACATCTGAGGAGGTCATCATGAGTGTGAGCGCTGGATCTGCTGGACCTATGGTCGATGCGCAGGACGTACACAAATCCTTTCACCACAACGAGGTGTTGCGCGGCGTCAGCATGCGCATCCAGAAGGGTGAGGTGGTGGTCATCATCGGGCCGAGCGGCTCGGGCAAGACGACCTTCCTGCGCTGCATCAACCATCTGGAGAAGATCAACAAGGGCCGCATCCGAATCGAGGGCGAGCTGATTGGCTACCGCGAGGAGAATGGGCGGCTCGTCGAGGACTCTGAGAAGAATATCGCCCACATGCGCTCAGAGATCGGCATGGTCTTCCAGCGGTTCAACCTCTTTCCGCATATGACCGCGCTGCAAAACATCATGGAGGCGCCCATTCAGGTGAAGGGTGTCTCGCGCGATGTAGCGGAGCGGCGCGCACGCGAGCTTCTGGCGAAGGTGGGCCTATCCGACAAGG
Organism: Ktedonobacterales bacterium; assembly: GCA_035642255.1. Taxonomy (GTDB): domain Bacteria; phylum Chloroflexota; class Ktedonobacteria; order Ktedonobacterales; family JADMIN01; genus JAKAIY01. Next base: position 7,326 of record DASQSS010000273.1, read on the forward strand.
CGGACGCCTACCCCGCGCGCCTCTCCGGCGGCCAGCAGCAGCGCGTCGCGATTGCCCGCGCGCTGGCGATGGACCCCAAGCTGATGCTCTTCGACGAGGCGACCTCGGCGCTGGACCCGGAACTGGTGGGCGACGTGCTGAAGGTGATGCGCCAACTCGCCGAGGAGGGCATGACGATGATGGTCGTCACGCATGAGATGAGCTTCGCACGCGACGTGGCTGACCGCGTGGTCTTCATGGCTGATGGCGTGATCGTGGAGGAAGGCAAGCCCGCCGATATCTTCACGAATCCAACCGAGGAGCGCACCCGCAGCTTCCTGCGTCAGGTGTTGGAGCCGGACGCTTGAGCAGCCATGCGGGGTGCGCTCCTCGCTATGCCTCCGCTGACTGCTTCGCCGCGCGGCGGCGCTTCTGCTCTTCGGCGACATCGCGGTCAGGTGGCGTGAAGCCCGCGAGGAAGCGCGCCTTGTAGTCGGCGAACGTGCCGTCGATGATCGCCGCGCGTGCGCCTTCGACCAGGCGAATCAGGAAGCGCAAGTTGTGTATGCTCGCCAGCCGATAGTAAAGCAGCTCCCCCCTGCTTTCATCCTCTTCGGCGCGAATCAGGTGATGGAGGTAGCCCGCGCTGAACGTGCGGCATGTCCAGCAGTCGCAGGTGGGGTCCACGGGCCCTTGCTCCTCACGATAGCGCGACCCTCGCACGTTCAGGCGCCCCTGCGCCGTGTACAGTCCGCCAGTGCGCGCCGTGCGTGTGGGCAGTACGCAGTCGAACATATCCACGCCGCGCTCGATGCCCTCCAGCAGATCGTCGGGCGAGCCGACACCGAGCAGGTGGCGCGGTTTCTCGTCAGGTAGCTCGGGGATGGTCGCTTCGAGCATGTCCCACATCAGCGGCTTTGGCTCGCCCACCGACAGGCCGCCGATGGAAAAGCCATCAAAGGGCAATGACCCGATGCGCCGCGCGCTCTGCGCTCGCAGTTCAGCGTCCATCGAGCCTTGCGGGATGCCGAAGAGCGCCTGCTCGCCTGGTCGCTCGCGAGCGGCGAGAGCGCGCTCGGCCCAGCGGTGGGTGCGTTCGGTTGCGGAGCGCGCTACCTCTGGTGAGCACGGATACGGTGGGCATTCATCCAGCGGAAGGATGATGTCCGCGCCAAGCAGCGCCTCAGTCCGCATGACGCTCTCGGGCGTCATCTCGACCGGGGAGCCATCCAGGTGTGAGCGGAAGGTGACACCAGCGTCCGTCACCGAGCGCAGCTTGCCCAGGCTGAAGACCTGGAAGCCGCCGCTGTCGGTCAGAATTGGATGCGGCCAGCGCATGAAGCCATGCAGGCCACCGAACCGCGCGACAAGCTCAGGACCAGGACGCAGCAGCAGATGATAGGTATTGGAGAGGATGATGCTCGCGCCAATCGCTTCGAGGTCGTCTGGGCCGACTGCTTTGACCGTCGCGTGTGTGCCAACGGGCATGAAGACGGGTGTGCGAATGACGCCGTGAGGCGTGCGAATGACCCCAGCGCGGGCGTGCGAGTCCGAGCTACGGCTGATGACTCGAAAACTCAATGGCTGCCCCACGCGCAATGGCGCCGGAGCATCGTCGCCGATGTGGCTGACTGTATCCATGATCTCCTGCTGCTCTGTTCGTGTTGGCCCGGTGAATCAGGCCAACACGCATCGTAACACAGCGGACCGGGCGATTGCGCGGCTGTGGCGCCAACCCGCTGCACGATAGGGGACTACTTACGCTCGATAGGGCGCGCTGGGATCACTGAATATGCGCGCGCATGTACTCGATGACGTTGCGATCGATCGTCGCGTTGGCGGGGTCGTGCGCCAGCCGCTCCTCCAGATTTTCGCGTGCGCCGTAGCGCTCTAACGCCTGGTAGGTCGCGTCGTCCCACGCGCCAGTGGCCTGTCCCTGATAGTCGCCGCTGCGGGTGAGCAGCGATTGTAGCTCGGTCGTTAGAGGCGCATCCAGCGGTAACAGATCCTCCGACGCAGGCTTGAAAAAGTATAGCTCGTACATGGCGAGCAGGCGAACTAGCTCCTGGATGGGACTGGGATGGTCATCCACACGGAGATCAATGAAGCGGTCGTTATAGCCGCCATAACCGCCGCCAGCGCGTGCGACCACCAGCGCCGCCGACTGCATTCCACGGCTGTCTCCACCTGCCGCCTGTCCAGCCGCCAACGCCGTCAGCAGACGATGCCAGAGCGTTCCCGGCGTTTGCTGGAAGGTTTCGGCGAGCGCCCGCACCGTTTCGCCCGAGACGAGGATGTTGCCCTGCGCGGCGAAGTCGGGGCCAGCGACGCCACCTGCCCAGGCATAGCAGCTAGCGCCCGTGAAGGTCGCCGAGCGGCCCTGCGCATCGACAATCCCTGCCTGGCGATGCTCCGATTGCTCATCGGCCTCTGTTAGCGCATGCAGCGCCTCTTCCGCTGTGCGCCCCTGCGCGAGCAGGTCCAGGCCGCGCGGACCATAGCTCGTATTTGCCCAGGCTTGCGTGGCGATGGCGCCGACGCCCGCCTTGACCCACGGGACCACCGCGCCGACGCCGAGGAACTTCGATTGCACGGCGATGCCCAGGTCACCCGTCCGCGCGTCGCGGCCTATTATGGAAAACGTGCTCACCAGTCGATCACTGCGCTGCTCGCTCATGTCGCGCACCCTATCACGGTTCAGCCTACTCTATCTTGCGGCGATGCGGACAGTCCGCTCATCCGCCTATCGCAGGGGCAGTGTATCATCTCCCGCGTCGCTGGGAGACAGCGCGCACGAGTAGGCGCCGCCCGCCAGCGCAAGTGGCTGGTGAGCGGCGCTGAGGGCGCCAGCGTTTCGGTGTCTTTCGGGGTCAGTCTGTGCGGCGTAACTCCTCCGCCGCTGCGGCGATCGCCAGCATGAGAAGCGCAACCAATGGCCCAGAGAGCGCCGCGACAATCACGATGGCCCACCCGGTCGCTCCGCGCGCGAATACGCCGACGCTGACCGAGATCACCAGCGCGAAATATCCCAGGAACAGCAGACCGAAGCAATCTTCCAGTGTCATGGCGCGGCTCCCTTTCAGCGGCACGGGTAGATGCTACAGTCAGCCGAAGCGCGCTATCTGATTGCTATAGATGGAAATGTGAAAGGAACTCCGCGAGTTCGTTCATCATCTCCAGGAGCTTTGGTAAATGCTGCGCCAGGTCCCAGGCAATGCTAAAGAACATCATCAAGTCTCTGGCGAGTGCGTTGGGATCTTTTCTCGCTTGCTCGATGTTATTCAGTGTGACATCGATATGTTCGCCTACTGCGATGATGACACTACGCTTCTGCTCTACGACAACCTCGCTCTGCCCAGTTGTTTTGCTCAGCTTCACGACTTCCAACTCGGACAGGTGCGCGACGTATGTCTGTACCTTGTCTACTGCGTCGCGTAGGGTGAAGAGGCTCTGGTTAGGCGCGTGTACGAGCGCTTGAGAGACATCCTGACGCTGGCCCTCTAGCAGCCGTTCAACTTCCTTATCACCCTGCCCTACTTCATCCAGGAGATGGTTGGCGACGCGAGCAATCATGAGTGCCTCGTGCCTCAAATCATGGCCTGCTTGCTTCTTGCCTGCCTCTGTTTCGTGGGCCGCGTGGGCCTGCAGCTTGATAGCGACCTCGGCCAGCTCTTGCGCCAACTGAGTGTCCTCGTTGTCGTCACGTTCGAGGTCTTCGGCGCGTTGAGCGCCGGGCTCGGAGTCCGCATCAACAATTGGATGCTGACGATCGTCGTCCTGCCGATGTCGTGGATGAGGTGTGCTCATAGGTAATCCAGCCCTTCCTCCCCTGCCTGTCGCCCACATGTCGCATCACTCTGTGCATACATGTGGTAGCGCACATGTCACGATTGCTGTCGCCTACGGAAGACTCGCTCCGCGTTTGGAGTTATCTGGACGCATCCGAATGACGCACAGAGTCCTGCGCTTGCATGTCAAACTGTAGAAGCGGTCTATATGCGCAAGAACTACTACAGAGGGGTGGTTCGAAGCGTCACGGAACCTTCCGCACGCCGGGGTAGTAGAGCGTGATAAGTAGACAAGGTATGTCACTGCGCTACGCCTAGCTTACCGCGTTGCTGTGCAGGTTGTCAAGAGAAGCTCAGCATGAGCCACAGAAAACCTGCCGAATGACTCTATGCACTGGAGGGCTAGGCGTAACACTTTCAATGTATCTCTTGGAGTAGAATTGCGCGGACATGGGCACACGGACCTCAACATACGCAGAGCGAGGGCGAGACACACGCACTTGAGATGTTCTTGCTACTCCTCGTGAATCCTGGACTTTCGAGACTACGGCGCTAGGCGCGTGGCGTGGGGTGGCGCGTGAAGAAGTCGCGCACAGCCGCGAAGTACATTCCAGGTTGCTCCACGTACGTCATGTGGCCTGCGTCGGGCAAAATAACCAGCTCGCTGCCGGGTATGCCAGCGTGCAGCTCGCGTGCGGCGCGTGGCGTGCAGGTGCGGTCATGCTGGCCTGTCATCACCAGGGTGGGCCGATGAATCTGGCCAAGCTGATCCTCGTACTCGATGGCATACTCGTGCGTGGCGAAGTAGGCCAGGACGTCAGGCGCATAGATCGCCCGTTGCTGCGCCTCCATCTCCATGAAGCGACGGTAGGCGTCGCTCTCGGTCGTGGCGAAGTGAAACGGCATCTGCATTGCCATGAGGCGCGCCACATCTTCCTGGGTCTCAGCGTTCGGCTCCAGCGCCCAGGACTCCGTGACCTGATCGCGCAGCTCGATTGGCTCGAACTCCGCCAGATTCCGCTGAATCTCCGGGCTAGTCTTCGTGAAGCTGGCCGTCCCGCTGGAAATGATGTAGTGCGAAGCGCCTCCCTGCTCAATGGCATGCGCGAGTGCGACGAACGAGCCGAATGAGTGACCCAGCACGGCATACTGTGACAGGCCGAGCGCCTCCGCGAGCCCTGTGACATCGCGCGCGAAGCGGCTGAGGGAGAGCGTCGATGGGTCCACCGTCTGCGACCGCCCCTGACCACGCAGATCAACATAGAGCAGGCGGAAGGTATCACCCAGCGGGTCGAGCCAGGGGGTCATCTCAGTGTGATCGAGCCCTGGGCCACCGTGAAGGATGAACAGGGGATAGCCATGCTCGGCGCCCACAGGTAGCGTGAAGAGATTGACTCCATCAACGTCGATGTCCATGATGCGCTCCTCTGTGGTATGTGGTCGGGTGGTTGGACGGCCCACTACATAGGCCCACTGCATAGATGAGACGTGACGCGATGGACCTATAGGTGGATGCGCTCACACCGGGCGACACACTCAATGTGCGAGGTGAACGGGAACATATCGACCGGCTGCACGGACGTCAGTCGGTAGCCGTTGTCGCAGATGAGACGCAGGTCGCGCGCGAGTGTGGACGGATCACACGAGACGTAGACGATTGTGCGGGGCGCGAGGCCGGTCATCTCCGTCAGCGCCCGTGGCAGACAACCAGAGCGTGGCGGGTCCACCAGGGCTATGTCGATGCGCTCGCGTTGTCGGCGCATTTGTCCGATCACACGCTCGAGCAGCCCCTCTTGCGACGCGACATTGGTGATGCCGTTGAGCTGCGCGCTGGCTTTAGCGTCAGCCACCGCGCTGGGTTGCGACTCAATCGCCGTGACCCTGTCAACGTGATCGGAAAGCAGCAGCGAAAACAGCCCCGCGCCGCTGTAGCCGTCGAGCACGCAGTCGGTGGGACGCGGCTGTAGCGCCGCTAGCGCCTGCTCGACGAGCACGGGCGTCTGGGTCGGATTGACCTGGAAAAACGAGCCGGCGGAGATGCGGAAGATGCGATTGAGCACCCGCTCGTGCACAAAGTCCTGGCCCGCGATAACACGTCCACGGCCGCCAGGAACGCCCAGGATGACTACGCCGGCGAGCGCGGGGATGGCCTCCAGCAATTCACTGGCGATGACATCTGGGCCGCCTTCTTCGCCGAAAGGCGCGCCGGGTCGCGCCTCGATGGCGAGCAACGCGCTCGTCCCGTGGCGGTAGGTGTGGCCGCCTGCCAGTGAGAGCGGGCCGGAGGACTGCTCGCCGGGCGCGCCGACGGCGACGCGCAGCGTAAATCGTTCCGTGTAGGCGGATGCGCGCACGCCCCAGCGCTGGCGCATCCAGTCGCGCGTCGCCTGGTAGAGCGTGTCCAGTTGAGGATGGACGATCGGACAGTCGGGCATGTCGAGCACATCGTGGCTCTCCATACGGCGGAAGCCGATAGCGCCATCTGACGCCACGGCGAATTGCGCGACCGTGCGATAGCGCCAGGGATCAGCGCTCGCGGGCATGCCAATCGTGTTGAGTGTGGGCGGCTCCGTGAACTTGCCAATGCGCATGAGCAGTTGTCGCACAATGCGTGACTTCCATTGGAGCTGCGCCGGGTACGCGAGGTGCTGCCACTGGAATCCGCCAGATTCGCTGAGCTCCGGGTAGCGTGGAGCGACCCGATCTGGCGAGGGCCGCAAGACTTCGATGAGCGTGGCGCGCGCGTAGTTCGAGCGCTCGCGCTGCATCCGGGCACGCACAAGCTCGTCGGGAAGTCCTCCAGGCACGAACACGGCGCGCCCTTCGTACCGCCCAACGGCATCGCCGCCATACGCCAGATCGTTTAGCTCCAGCTCAATGATCTCGCCAGGCGCGTCACGCTCTATGTCGGTGTGGATTGCCGCCGGATGCGCGCCGTTGCGACTCTGACGCCCGATTCCTTCGGCGTTGTTCTCATCGTGCATCCCACTCGCCCCCACGCCCCTGGCGCCTTGTTCGCTCAGCGAGCATGCCGCTGGCGCGCTCTACATATCCACTCATTTGAGCATTCTAGCACACTGCTTCGCGTAGAACCTTTGCGATAGGTCAGCCATGCTATAGCATGCTCCTTCGTTCATCGCGCGCGGTCGCACAGTCGTCTGGAACGGGTTGAACCAGTCTGGCTCCGTCAATGGTGTTGATGTATTCTTTCTCATGTTCTGGTTGGTTGTATACGAACGCAGCTGCCAGGCGTCTGAACGTACAGAGGCGAAATGTGACGCGGGCCACTTCACGATAGAGTGTATCTCGGGGACACTAGAACAAAGAGGATACACACCGTCTACTGACGCGGATCGAATGTGGCGTGTCTAGAGCATACATGGCGTACGAGGAGCGATTTGGCAGGGCGGCGCGGCGGATCCGCCAGGAGGTGGTGACATGATGGATTCTGACATCGGGCAGGGAGAGCATGTGTCAGCGACGCGGACAACCTACGCGCCATCTGCCGACGCGTGGTCTGAGGACATGGGGGCGCCTGTGATGACATCGGCGGCTGACATCAGCGCCGAGCGGCTCGACGGAGACGCCGAGCGCCCGACAGTCGAGAGTGCGGCATGGCTCAAGCAGGATGACTATTGGAAGCGCACGACATACATCGCGGTGACAGGCCGGCAGACGGCGGCGGCGCCACTTACGCGGCCTTTGCCGCGCCCGCGCCGCTTTCGGCGGCCATCGCGCATACGCAGCATGCTGGTTCTCGCGCTGATGCTGGCGCTGCTTGTGTTGATTCCGATGGGTGTTATCGTCGCCCAGCGGGAGGCTTCGGCGCGCATCAAGTTGCCTACAAGCATCCCCGCCATCCCGGGTCTCAGCCAGCCGACCGCCGTGCCGACACATGCGCCAACGACAACTCCCATCAAGCCTACCGCGACGCCGAAAAAGAAGTAGCGGGTATTGGCAGTCGCCGGCGTCTGACCAGTGGCGCGGCGTTTCCCGACCCTTCCGCACGGCATGATATACTGCGGCCAGAAACGCAGCGAAGTGGCGGAGATTCGAGAGACGCTGGTCAGAAGTCAGCGTGGGGACAGACCGATGCGAGACGTGCGTAGGGCAGGCGTGGCGAATATCGGCAAGATCGTGCGCTCAGAGTCGCATGTACGCTACACCTGTCAGGTGTTCGGTTCTGGCGAGACAGACACGCCGCCCAGTCCTGGCGACTATGCGTTCGGCGCGTTCGTGCGGATTCCGTTACGCGCTGGCCTGGTCCAGCCAGACACGCTCGCGCCTGTCCCGGGTGACGCGCTGACGCCCTTTGGTGAGACTCCGACCGCGAGCGCGGGATGGGCGATTGGGCTGATCTACGACACCATCCTGCTGAACCCTGCGTTTGGGGCGCTGGGGCCACGCCTCTCCAATGACGAGCAGGTCGAGCTGTTCTCGCCGGATTATGTGGCTGAGCGCGCTGTGCTGGTATCCATACTCTTGCTAGGCGAGGCGTCTCCGGCTGGCGTGGGACGCCGGCGGATGACGCATGGCGTGCCCGCGCTTGCGCCAGACCTGGGCGCCGTCGTCTGTGCGCTCGATGACGAGGAGATTCGCGCGTTCCACTTCTATAGTGATAGCGCGCACGACGCGCCGTACCTGCACATGGGCTACCTGCCGCATGCGGTCGCACAGGACAACCCGTTGCTGCCGATGGCCGTGCTGCGGGTGATCGAGCGGCTCGAAGCGCTGTTTCCTGAGCAACGGGCGCTGCTCTCGATCGTCAAGCGCAACTTCGCCTGGCGGCTCAAGGTGCAGTCCGCCGGCTGAAACTGACTGACGCGCGTGGAAGCCGCTCGCGACCCGGCCACCGCAGGATGGAGAGATGTCAGAGATGCAGCAGCGCGATGAGCCGCGGACTACGCCCGTAGGAATCACGAAGGGGCCCGGCGAAACCATCCACGAATACACGTTCATCTCGCGAGACGACGATCGCCTGCTCAAGAACGGCGAGTACGTCTACTATGAGCTGGACGCGCCGACAAGCGGGCCTGGCGCGAACGGCGCGAACGGCGCGAACGGCGCGAACGGCGCAAGTGGTCCGCACGCGCAGCCGCGACGTGTGCTCGGACGCATCCTGCGGCGTGACCCCGTGCAGCTGTTTCCTGACACATTCCTGTCTGAGCCAGGCATTTCACCCTCACAGGTGGCGGCGCTGGTGGGCTATGACCAGCGGGTGAGCGACCTCTTCGAGTTGAGTGTCGCCATCATGGGCTACTACGACATGGCCCTCGGCTCCTTCGTCAATCCGTGGATTCCGCCTAGCTCAGGCACGCCGATCTATCTCGCCGATGACGCGTGGCTCACGACCGTGCTCTCGCGCAAACGTCCACATACGGCGGGCAGTGCGCTTGTGGGCTCGCTGCTGACTCGCCCAGATGGCGCCGCGCCGATCGTCCTCGATGTAAAAGACCTCGTCAGCACGCATCTGGCGATCATCGCCAGCACAGGCGCGGGCAAGAGCTATCTCGCCAGCGTCATCATCGAGGAGCTGATGCGCCCATATAACGGCGCTGCGGTGCTGGTGATTGACCCACATGGCGAGTACAGCGCGCTCGAGGAGATGGCCAACCATGGCGAGTTCGCTGCGGATGGCGACGCGCCTGGAGGCCGTGGCGCCTCGCGACGCCCGCGCTATCAGTCCACGACGCGCATCTACCAGCACGACCAGGTAAAGGTGCGCCTCTCGACGCTGACCCTCGGCGATTTGCGCTACCTCCTGCCCAGCATGACGGACAAGCAACACCACTTCCTCGGGCGGGCATACGACAACCTGCGGCGCGCCAAGAAAGGGCAGCCGTGGACCGCTGAGGAGCTGAAACGCGCGGTGTCTGATGTCGCGCGGACGTCGAACGAAGACAGTGGTGATGACAGCGGCAACAGCACTGTCGCGGCGCTGCACTGGAAGATTGACGAGCGCTTCGGCGAGAACAACATGGTCTTCGATCCGCATCACCATCTTGGGCTGCACGAGGCGCTGAAGCCAGGGCAATGCACCGTGCTGCAGCTGAATGAGGTGGATGAGCGCGACCAGCAGGTGATCGTGGCGACCCTGCTGCGGCGCATCTACAATGCGCGCGTGGACACCGACCGGGGCAAGACGCATGAGGGCGATGAGCGCCATCTCGCGTATCCGGTGTTCGTGTTGATCGAGGAGGCGCATCATTTCGCGCCACACGGCGACGAGGTGGTCACGACTGGCATCCTCAAGCAGATTCTGGCGGAAGGGCGCAAGTTTGGCGTTGGCGTGGGGCTGATCAGCCAGCGTCCCGGCAAGCTCGACGCCGATGTGTTGAGCCAATGCCTAACGCAGTGCATCATGCGCATCGTCAATGAGGTGGACCAGAAGAGCGTCGGCGCGGCAGTGGAGGGTGTGGGCCGCGAGCTACTCGACAATCTGCCCGCACTCTCGAAAGGACAGGCGATCATTGCGGGCGCCGCGGTCAATACGCCCGTGATATGCCGGGTGCGCCAGCGCATCACCCCACATGGCGGCGAGAGCAAAGACGCGCCAGCCGAGTGGCGCAACTATCACAGCGCGCATGCCTTCGCTGAGCGCGAGCGCAATGGCGCGATCTTGCATCGCAACGAGCGCCCTTTTAGCATCTTCAAATCGGACGAGTAGCGCGCCTGCCATAACACAGGCCGTTAGGCGGCATGCGATTCTAACGGCCTGTGTTATGGCGTACTCACGGCGTGCTGCGCGGGCGTGCTGCGCGGCGCTATGCGTGTGTGACCTTGTGCGAATTCGTGCTAATGCGCAAGAGCGCGTAAAGCGGGCAGAAGCCGATGGCGGCGGTCACGAGCAGAATAGCGGCGACGACACCGACGATGATCTGGGCGATACCGCTCAGGGCTGTAAACATGATGACGACAAGCGCGACGCCGACGAGCGCGCGCAGCAGGCGGTCAAGGGCGCCTTCGTTCTTCGGTAACATATGAATGGTTCCTTTGTGCTGTCAGGCGGGTTCCCACTCCCGCACTGTCTATGAAATGCGCGAGTGGAGAAAAGGTTACACGAGCCATTGAGCGGAGTATGGCGCTTGCGCAGTGCGAGGTATATTGCGTTGACGATGGCTGTCTCCTTAGCTGGTGAGATGAGGCGTCCCGATGGCGCATGACGATGTGACAGACGAGTCTGGCCTGCTCGCTGGATTGCGCCGGCGCGATGCGGAGTCGTTTGCGCTCTTCTTCGATGCGTATGTCGATCGCATCTACCGACTGGCGATGGGCATCCTGGGGAACGAGGCAGATGCGGAAGAGGTGACGCAGGCGACATTTATCTCGGCGATGCAGGCGGTAGATCGCTTCGAGCCGCACGCGCGCCTGAGCGCCTGGCTCTATCGCATCGCGCATAATCACGCGATGATGTTGATTCGCCACCGCCGTCCCGTCGAGACGCTGCCCGAGGATGACAGCCTGCCGATGCCCGCGACGCTGGTGGACTGGACGACACTGCCTGAGGAGCGACTGCTCGGCGCGGAGGCGCGCCAGGAGTTATGGTCGGCGATTGCCACCCTGCCAGCGAACCTGCGCGCCGCGTTTATCCTGCGCGATGTCGAAGGGCTTTCGACGGCGGAGTGTTCCTTCGCGCAGAGCATCACGGAGTCGGCGTGCAAGGTGCGCCTGCACCGGGCGCGTCTGCTGCTGCGCGAGCGGCTCAGCGTCTACTTCACCGAATGGGCTGCCGCGTCGGAATCGCGCGCTAAACGCAAGTGAGGGTAATGATGCAGTGCGCGGAACTCGTCGCCTACCTGTCGAGCTACATTGATAACGAACTCGACGCTGAGCTGGCCGCTGTGGCTCGTGAGCATCTGGCGACATGCTCGAATTGCCAAATCGTGCTCGACTCGACATTGCATACGATTGCGCTGGGGAAGGGCCAGCGCGCCCGCGTCATCCCAGCGGCGCAGCGCGCGGCGCTCTTCGCTCGCATCCAGGCGGCGCTCGCGGCGCGAGACGACGATGTGTAGAAAGCGCACGGTGAGGGGATGTGCCGTTACTTTGGCTGCTCGACGAGCAGGTTCCACTCTGGCGGCGCGCTATCGGTGGAGATCGTAGCAGTGACGGTGAGCTTCGTCCCGGTCGCTGAATGCGTCATCGTCATCTGTGAGCGGTTCATATTAGCGTCCGCGCCGCACGGTATCTTCACCGACTCCCCCGCGCTTATGCCAATCTCCAGCGACGCGTGAACGTTCGCCGGGCTGACGCAGCCGAACAGGAGCGCGACGGTCGCCGCCGGTGAGAGCGTGAACGCGCCGAGCGTGAGGGCGCTTGAGGCAGTGGATGCTCCAGCCGCGCTGCCCGTTACACTGGGGCCGCCAAGCTTCGCGCCGTCGGCGACCTGCACGACGGTCATCCAGCCCGCGTCAGGCTGCAGCGAGGGCAAGGTTGCTCTGGGCGACGCGCTGACGCTGACTGTGGCCGCGCTCGCCGCCGTTCCAGTCGCGTAGACGTTGGCGGTCAGGGTGGCGCTGGCGATGCTCACCTGGGGTGGAGGACTCTCAACGCCGAACGGCGCACAGGCGGCGAGCATCGCCAGCGCCATGAGCAGCAGGCTACAGCCGATGAGAGGCGTCAAGCGAGAGCGCTTCATGCGAATCGTCTCCTGAGTTGGTTGACTCCCTCGATTCACGACGCCATGCGTGGCCGCCGCTTCCTTTATGCTGCCCAGTATAAGCGACGGCGTCAGCCTGTCAAACGCGCCGGGTGAGGCGACAGGGTGTGGTATCCTTGAGGATGGTCGCGCCCCCGCGCGACTGTTATTCCTGGCCTCGCGCGCAATGGTCGAATCGGTCGAATCGGTCGAGCGGAGCCAGCGGCCATCGTCAACTTGATGCGACAAACGACCCGACTGCGCTCCGGCGCTGTACAACGACGTACCCGAAGAACAGGGAGCGATCCATATGGCTGATAGTGTCATCGAACCCACCGCGCAGACGACATCCCACACAGCTCACAAGCGGCACGCCACGCCGCAGCCCTCGGCGCTGGACCTCTACAACATTGATCACATGCTCTCCGAGGATGAGCGGATGGTGCGCGATACCGTCCGGTCGTTCGTGCGCAGCCGCGTACTGCCGATCATCGGTGAGCACTTCGAGGCGGGCACATTCCCGCGCGAGCTGATCCCAGAGGTCGCGCAGCTGGGTTTGCTGGGGATGCACCTCGACGGCTATGGCTGCGCTGGCCTGAGCGCCGTAAGTTATGGGTTGGCGTGTCAGGAGCTGGAGTACGGCGACAGCGGTCTGCGCTCGTTCGTCTCGGTGCAGGGGTCGCTGGCGATGTTCCCAATCTGGGCCTACGGCTCAGAGGAGCAGAAGCAGCGCTGGCTGCCCAAGATGGCGCAGGGCGAGGTCATCGGCTGCTTTGGTCTGACCGAGCCAGACTTTGGCAGCAACCCGGCGGGCATGCTGACCCGCGCCGTCAAAGATGGTGACAGCTACATCCTCAACGGCTCGAAGATGTGGATTACCAACGGCAGCGTCGCGGATCTGGCCGTCGTCTGGGCGAGGGCCGAGGAGGGCATTCGCGGCTTCCTGGTCGAGAAGGGCACGCCGGGCTTCACGGCGAGCGACGTGCATCACAAGCTCTCGCTGCGCGCCTCTGTCACGTCCGAGCTTCACTTCGATGACTGCCGCATTTCGGCTGCAAACATGCTGCCCGGCGTGCGGGGTATGCGGGGGCCACTCTCGTGCCTCGACGAAGCGCGCTTTGGCATCGCGTGGGGCGCGAATGGCGCGGCGATGGCCTGCTACGAATCGGCGCTGGACTATTCGAAGACGCGCGTGCAGTTCGGCAAGCCGATTGGCGGCTTCCAGCTGACGCAGCGCAAGCTGGCCATCATGGCGACGGAGCTGGTCAAGGCGCAATTGCTGGCCTTGCAGCTTGGGCGGCTGAAAGATGAGGGACTGGCGCAATCCGTGCAGGTGTCGCTGGCCAAGCGCAACAACGTGCGCGAGGCGCTCAACACCGCACGCGAGGCCCGCTCTGTGCTGGGCGGCAACGGCATCACGCTGGAGTATCCGATCTCGCGCCACATGAACAACCTGGAGTCGGTCTTCACCTACGAAGGCACCGATGACATCCATACGCTGATTCTGGGGCAGGCGATCACGGGCCTGAACGCATTCAACTGAGTCAGCCGTGAGTGAGCCGCTGGCTGAAACCGCGCCAGGGCGGCGACGGTCGCCATAGGACACGCCTGCGCTGGACCGCATGCCGCGCGTCGTGCAGGCGTGCTTTGCCGAGCCGTCAGCCCATCTAGGTGTGGTTTCAGCCGTCAGATGGGGAGCTAGCTGACCCGCTCCAGCAGCACGACGGGAATTTTGCGCTCGGTCTTTTTCGGATACTCCGCGAAGCCGGGCATCAGATCGGCGTGACGCGCGTAGAGACTTTCGCGCTCGGCTTCGTCCGCGACGACAGTGGCGCGCGCCTGATACGTTTCCGTACCCGTCTCCACAGTGACGATGGGGTTCGCGACCAGGTTGAAATACCAGTCGGGATTAGTAGGCGCGCCGCCTTTCGACGCGATAATCACAAGACGACCGCTGTCGGTTGAATATGCGACGGGCGTGGTGCGCGGCTGGCCGCTCTTGGCGCCCGTGGTTGTGAGCAAGATAAGCTGATTCGGGCCCTGAACCTTGCCCTGATTGGCCCGGAATGTCTCGATAACCTGCTGATTGTAATTGCCTGGTACGCTCATAGTCTCTCCTCAGTCCGATGTCACGGGCGCCCGTTGCGCCCTGCCTACATCGTAGCGCGCCAGGCGCCAGCGACGCCCGTTGAGCGCCTGTCCATTCGACCAGGAACGTTCCAGCTGTTTGTCGAGCGGAGGATTCGCGGCATCGTGAGTAGCCGCTTGGGGGCCGCCTTCGATGACGTACACGCTGTATCGCGAACCCATTGGGATGAATAGCAGCATCGTTATCGTGGTCACGCTCCGTATCTCTTCGCTCCCAGCGCCGCGGCCCGGCGCAGCCGTCCGGCCCGGCGCAGTTCTGGCTCGACGTGTTGACCGACAGAGGACGACCCTGCTCCGTGCGGTGGGCCACCATCCCTTTGCGCGCATCGATCGCCAGCGCTCCATTGGCGCCGTCACAGACAGCGGGTGCGATGGAAACCTTTCCGAAGATCGCGCATGAGACAGAAGGAGCATGAGAGAGCACAGGCCCGCGGTGGTCTGGCCCGCGCTTTGGCCATAGTGGAGAGCCGAGAAGGAACTGCTGACAGCGCGATGCCCTCCGGAACGCTCCAGGCGCTCAACGGAGGGCATCGCAAGTGAATCGCTGGTCGGCTCCTGATCCACTCCTGCCCCACGACCAATCACCCGCTTCAAGGAGCCGATTCAGCGACTTTTCAAGGACTCCGCCACCTTGTCCCCACCTGCCCATTGGAAGCCCCTGCCACGCCTCAAGAATAGCATGTATCGATCGTTAGATTGCTAACAAAGCACGTCCGAAACCTCTACATTCGCTCACAGTTTCGTAAGCGGTGCGAAAGCGTCATTGAGGAGCCGTAACAGCGTCATTGAGGCGCTATTCGCGAGGCGCGACAACTCCGGTGGCATAATATCGTCAATGCGTCATGCATCGGGCGGAATGAGAACAGGACGCGACAACGGGTGACGCTACGCGCGAGCGCGCTACGGGATACGCAAGTGAACGCGAGTGAAAGGGCAATCGGGCATGCGGGTCGAACGGCTGCGGCTGACAGACTTCCGCAGTTATCGCGAGCTAGATCTGACGCTGCCTGCCGGGCTAACCGTCTTTTATGGACGCAACGCCCAGGGCAAGTCAAACTTGCTCGAAGCGATCAGCCTGATCGCCACCACACGCTCTTTCCGCACCAGCAGCGAGCGCGAGGCGATTCGCTGGGGAGCGTCGGGCCGGTTCGCGCGCATTGTCGGCGACATCGCGCGCAGCCGTGATCGGCTCGAAATCGAGGTGATCCTGGCAGAGGGTGTGGACGACGCCAGCGCGGTGGGCCAAGCCAGCGAGACGGCGCCAGCCGCGGTGAGTGCGACAACCTTTCGCAAGCGTGTTCGGGTCAATGGATCGCCCCGGCGCGCGATTGATCTGGTCGGGATGGCTCCGGTTGTCGTCTTCGCGCCGACCGACCTCGATCTGGTGACGGGCGGGCCATCACAGCGCCGCCACTTCCTCGACCTGACGCTTTGCCAGACGCACCACAGCTATTGCCGCACACTCAGCCAGTATCAGAAGGTCATCGCACAGCGCAGCGCCTTGCTCAGGCGCATCCGCGAGGGACTCGACAGCCCGCAATCGCTCGCCTATTGGGATGACCAGCTGGTGCGGCTGGCGCTGCCGATCATGCGCGAGCGCGCCAACTTCCTGGAGCGCGCCGGCGTCGCGGCGGCGCGGGTCTACGCGGCCCTCGCACACGACGACGAGCCGGACGCCACTGATGACTCAGGCGACTCAGGCGACTCAGGCGACTCAGGCGACACGGCTTTGAAGCTCGACTATCGCCCCTCCTATCAGCAACCGCTGGGCATCGCGGTAACCGAAGATGACCATGCGAATGAGGCGCGACAGATGCGCGGCGCGCTGGAGGCGGTACGTCGCCGCGAGATCGCTCAGGGCGCGAATGTGCTTGGGCCACATCGCGACGACCTCGGCTTCATCGCGGGCGGCGTGGACCTTGCCATCTATGGCTCGCGCGGACAGCAGCGCACGGTGGCGCTGGCGTTGAAGCTGGCCGAGTTGGAGTATATCGAGGCGGAGACAGGCGAGCAGCCAGCCCTGCTGCTCGATGACGTGCTGAGCGAGCTAGACCCGCAACGCCGCGAGGATCTGCTGACAGCCGTGCGTGGTCTCGATCAGACGCTCGTGACGACGACCGATCTGACCATCGCCCCGGCGAGCGCGCTGCGACACGCGACGATCTTCGAGGTACGCGGCGGCGCTATCATACAAAAGCCGCCCAAGCCAGAGGCGGGCGGCTGACCAAGCGGGGATATACGAAACGAGCGGACAGCGCTCAGTGAGCGAGCTAGCGACGCTCCGAGCGCACCAGGAAACTACCGACCGATTGTGACTCGGCCAGCCGATTGATGAGACGAACCGCGCGAGCATGCTGCGGGTGGCGCCCAAAGCGATGCAGCGCCTGCTCGTCAGTCAGATCAATGACCATCATGGCATGGCGATAGGACGCGGCGTTGTTGACGCCATAACGTACTCGCTCCACACCGGGCAGCTGTATGAGCAGATCATAGCTCTCGCGCAGTGTGCGATCAATGACTTCCCGAGTCAGATCTGGCTTGACTCGTATGATGACCTCATGCCTGATCATGGTCCGGCTACCACCTTCCGCGTCGAAATGCACGAACCGTGTATGTGTATATCATACTGCGTTTGAGGGCTCTAGGGCAATAGCGGTAGGGCGGTCTTGCAGCGTGGTGAGCCGCAAGCGCCTGACCCTTCCTGACCCTTACAGTGTGATCCGCTTGAAGCTCTCGGCCGCGGCCATTCCCACGGGTGCGCCAATTTCCGAGGCGCGGCGCCGCCAGTCGCGATCAAGCGCCTCCGCATCCGCCGTCTGGCTGCGATGTTCGAGCCGGGCCGCGATCTTGAGGTCGAGGGTCGCGCTGATGTCCACGTAGTGGTCAGGCGCGGCGCTGCAGAAGAGCCACACTTCGGGAGTCGCATGCGGGGCCAGTCCTTCGTCACGCAACAGCTCCGGGAAGCTGAGCGGGTCACGCGCATAGGGGTATGCGGCGTCGAGCGCGACCCGCCCGACGACCCGATGATCGCGATGGCAGGTGTAGCGTGGCCACGGAGTCACAGCGTCGTGAGTGAGCAGCAGATCGGGACGATAGCGGCGAATTGCGCCGGTGAGCAGCCGCAGCAGTGCGCGGTTGTCCTCCAGCTCACCGTCAGGCAGGCGCAGAAATGCCGGCTCCTCCGCCCCGATGACGCGACAGGCCGCGCGCTGTTCAGCCTCGCGCCGCGTCGCCACCTGCTCGGGCGTCTCGGACGGGTCTTGCGTCCCTTTGTCGCCGGACGTACAGAGCAGGTAGAACACACGCCAGCCATCCCGCGCAAGGCCCGCGACAGCGCCGCCCGCCCAGCTCTCCACATCATCGGGATGCGCCGCGATCACCAGGCATGTTGGCCGCTGCTCCGGCTCATCATTGAACATAAGCGCTCACGGCTTCAGAATCTGCGCGGCGACGACCATCTTCTGAATCTGGTTCGTCCCTTCATAGATCTGGGTGATCTTGGCGTCGCGGAAGAGCTTTTCCACTGGATATTCGCGGATATAGCCATAGCCACCGTAGATCTGCACAGCGTCGGTCGTGACCTCCATCGCCACGTCTGACGCGAAGTTTTTGGCCATGCTGCTCTCGTAGAGGTACGGGCGCGCCGTCTCCGTCACCCGCGCCGACCACCAGGTCATCAGCCGCGCCGCCTGCACCTTGGTCGCCATGTCGGCCAGCATGAATTGCAGGCCCTGATTCGCGGCAATCGGCTTGCCGAACTGTACCCGCTCCATCGCGTAGGCGCGCGCATACTCATAGGCGGCGCGTGCGATGCCGACAGCGATACTGGCGACCATCGGGCGCGAGCGGTCGAGCATTGTCATCGCCAGCTTGAAGCCGCTGCCCTCCTCGCCCAGCCGATTCTCCGCAGGCACGCGCACATCCTCCAGGATGACCTCGCCCGTATGCGAGCAGCGGATGCCGAGCTTCTTCTCCTTCTTGCCGCCGCTCAGGCCAGCCGCGTCTCCTGGCACGATGAATGCCGTCACGCCGCGATGCCCCAGCGCGCGATCTACCGTGGCGAAAACGACGTAGAGGTCAGCGATGCCGCCATTGGTGATGAAGCGTTTGGCGCCGGTCAGGACGTAGCTGTCGCCGTCGCGGCGGGCAGTCGTCTTCATGGCGGCGACATCGGAGCCAGCCTCAGGCTCGGTGAGGGCCATCGCGGCGAGACCGTTGCGCTCCACTACAGGTTTGAGCAGCCGCTGCTTCTGCTCATCGGTTCCCGCCAGCAGGATGGGAATGCTGGCGAGGTGCGTGCCTCCCAACACCGTGGCGACGCCACCACAGCCCCAGGCCAGTTCCTCGGTGATGATGCAATTGGTCAGCTCATCAGTGATACCCAGGCCGCCGACCTCTTCCGGGAACGCGAAGGTGGTGAGGCCCAGCTCGCCCGCCTTGCGCACCAGCTCCCACGGAAATTCTTCTCGCTCGTCCAGTTCGGCGGCGACAGGGCGAATCTCCTGCTCGGCGAAGGTGTGGGCGAGGTCGCGCATCTCGGTCTGTTCTGGGGTGAGCGTAAAGTCTATCATCGCGGCGGGCTCCTCTCTGACGTTGCGTAGTCCTGGCGTGTCGTCGCCGACGACGCTGAGGCGAGTGTACACCAGTGGCGCGGATGACGGCAAAGCGCAGAGCGCCATCAGGCGCACAGCGCTGCCAGGGATTCGATCCGCCACATGTCATGAGAGAGGTTGTGGCATGGCAAACTCATGTCCACTCGAAGGCGCCAACGCCATATAGTTACTGACGTTTGCGTAAAGGGCTAAACATGGTAGCCACACTTGGGGACACAGGCTTGCTTGTAGGATGTGTCGCTTGTGACGCAAGCGCTCTTTGCCGCGTCGTAACGCTCTACCCAAAGCGATGAGGTCTGAACAGCAGTCATTGCCCAGCTCAACACGCGTGAGATCGTTCCACAAACCCTCGACCGGGTGGCGGTCGGGCGAATCGCCTGGTAATTGCGCCAGATGCAGGCGCTTGGCGGCTCCACGCGTCAGGAAGTCCTTGACGGGCTGCCCGCGATGGATCGGCGCGACCGGCGCGCCGTCCCAAATGACGAGCAATTTGCCGCGGATCGTGCGCAACAGGAGGCGCAGGAAGCGAACACTAGCAGGGCCGTGACAATATCAGGGCTGTGACAGGCGTGATCCTGTGTCTGGTGGAAAAGTTGGCCTACGGGCGTCAGTCCACCAATCGCCGCGAAATGGTCCTGGATGGTCGTGGGTGAGCGGGACATGTAAGATCGGCGTATGCCCGGTTGGAGCCCAGGAGTGGACCGCCATTGGCAAGAGAGCAAAGCCCGACTGATCTACCCAAACGCTGGCATGTCCCGCTGCGAGCGCTTCTTTTGAAGGGCGGGCCATCGCTCCTGCCTGCCACCACGCCTGAATCGCCAGCGCATGGCGCTGGCTGGCGGGCGCGAGCCGAGCGATGGGTTGGAGTTGACCCGCTTTGGTGGACACCTGTAGACTTGGGGGAGAAGCCCCTGAGGAGGTGTTCGCATGCCGAAGCAGTCGAAGCATATGGCCCCCTACCCGCCC
>DASQSS010000274.1:0-4069 GCA_035642255.1 Ktedonobacterales bacterium
CCGAGGCGGCTCCGCGCTGGCTCCAGAAAACACACTTGTCGCCTATGAGAATGGCCTGAGCTTCGGCGCCGACGCGCTAGAGCTAGACGTCCACTACAGCCGGGACGGCGAGATCGTCGTCTTTCACGATGACACACTCGACCGCACGACCAGCGGCAGCGGTCCACTTGCCGCGCTTACGCTGGACGAGTTGCGCCGCCTCGACGCTGGCTACTACTTCACGTCCGATGGCGGCAAGACGTATCCGTGGCGCGGCAAAGGCGTCACAATCCCGACATTGCGCGAGGTCTTCGAGCGATTTCCGCGAACCCGCGTCAACATCGAGATGAAGGTCAATGACGCCGAGGGCGAGCGCCGTCTCGCGCGCCTGCTGACAGAGCATGGCTGGGGTGACTGGGCGCTGGTCGGCAGCTTTCATACTGACGCGCTCCTACGCTTCCGCGCGCTCTGCGAGGGACATATCGCAACGTCAGCCAGCGCGAATGAGACACGCAATTTCCTCGTCGGCGTGCTCTTCCGCCGAACTCAGCATATGCGTCCCACGTACGATGCGCTTCAAGTTCCAGAGGTCTATCGCGGCATCCGTGTCGTCTCGCCGACGAGCATCCGCCTGGCCCATGACCTGGGCCTAGATGTGCACGTCTGGACCGTGGACGAGCGTGCAACGATGGAGCGCCTGCTCGACTGGGGCGTGGATGGCCTGATGAGTGACCGTCCCGACACGCTGGCCCAGGTCTATCAAGCGCGCGGCTGGCTCCCAGCGGCCGATGCGTGAGTCATCAGGCGTCTCTTCCGCGATATTGATAGCTCGCAAACATACGCGCGTTGTCATGCGGCGGTAGAATACGGGATAGCAGTGGGCTGTTCGCTGGGCGCAGTGGAGCGCGATGGCAGGGACAAGCCCGGAGAGGCGCAGAAGGACATGGCACGGCGTATCTGGCAAAGCGCGGCGACGGCGGTGGGGATTGGCGCAGCGGCGCTGGCGAGCGCAAGCGCCGGCATGGGTTACTACGTGGCGCGCAGGCTGACGGCCCCTAATCCCGTCAGCTTCATGAACAATTTCACCATGACGCCCTTCGAGACAGGCATTGACTGGGAAGATGTCCGCATCCCGACAGCGAATGAGGAGCGGCCCCTGGTCGGCTGGTGGTTTCCACGGCCAGAGACGAATCGGGTGATCATCGGCTGCGCAGGCTATCGCGGCAGCAAGTCTGATCTGATTGGCATCGGCTCGGCGCTCTGGCGCGCTGGCTTCAATGTGCTGCTCTTCGACTACCACGGCCACGGCGCGTATCATGGCGCGCCGGTGACGCTGGCCTACCGCGAGCTCAACGACTTCTTCACCGCGCTCGACTATGCGATCGACCGTGTGCCGAACGCGCTCGTCGGTGTGATCGGCTTCTCGATGGGCGCGGCCATCGCCATCCTCGGCGCGGCGCAGCGTCCAGACGTGCGGGTCGTCGTGGCGGATTCACCGTTCGCCACCCACCACGATGTCGTCAGCCACAACATCCAGCAGGTCATCCACATACCCGGTCAGCCTTTCGCCACTATCAGCGACTACTTCCTGCTGCGCAGCGCCGGCTACCGTGGGCGCGACGTCGCGCCGCTGCGCGTGGTGAGCAAGCTCGCCGGTCGCCCTCTACTGCTCATTCACGGAACTGATGACACCATGATTCCCGTCAACCACGCTCACCGCCTGTTCGCGGCCGCGCGGGAGCCCAAGCAACTTTGGCTCGCTCCCGGCGCCAACCACTGCGGCGCCTACTTCATCGACCGACAGGGCTACTGCGCGCGCGTGATCAGCTTTTTCGAGCAGGGACTTGCGACGCAGGGGCGCGATGTAGCGGCGGCTGGACGACAAACATCGGCTGAGTAAGCACTCGCGCTGCGACCTCTCTCGCTGCCAGACGCCGCTAGCTACGGCGCAGTGACGCCTGACAGTGAGAGGAGAGCGCCCCAAAATGACGCCTAACGCTGTGAAGTGTGGGAGATGACGTCTCGCATCGTCAGACGTTTTGCTCCTCGCGCAACCAGGCGTTGTCGGGTGTCCACGCCGTGCCGCCCTCCTCGCCGAGCGGCAGGACGTCAGGCAGGTCCACCCACCTCCGCGCGCCGCGGCGCACATGATCGCCGAGGCATTCGCCGACAATGCGCGTTGGCAAATACATCCGCCGCTCGCGCTCAGCCCTGGCAGCCAGGTGCTCATCAATCGCGCGCAGCGCCGCCTCCGCCGCACCGCGTGGATCAACTCCATCATGCGGGAATACGAGCGCGGGCGCCTCGTGCGCCTCGTGCGCTGTCATGCTCTCCTGATGCTCCTCACCCCAGATGTCCGTCTCTTCAGACATGGGAATCGCCTCCTTCAGAGTCATCCGCAGTCATCCGAAGTCACTACAGGCGTCATGGCATCCGAGCGTCACAAGCGACTCACAATCAGGCGGGGAATATCTACCTTCGGTCACAGTATGGTGTTGTCGAGGCGCATCACGGCGGGCGCAAGTCCCACCGAGGCGTCGATCCGTACGGGCACATGACTTGCGGCGCAGCGGAACGGGGGAGCTTACTCGGCATCGCTACATCGCCGCGCGCTATCAGGCGGGCGCTATCAGGCGGGCGCCCTACGGAATCCAGCGCAACGCCCTACGGTAGCGCGCTCCGGGCAGGCATTGTATACTTTATGCGGCGCATCAGCGGCCATGATGGCTTTGGCGATAGATTCACGCGGATGCAAGCGACGCTCCACCGCGCCAGCGTCACGAAAGGGTCAGACAACATGCTCGATCAGGACGCGGACCTCGGCCTCCTGTATCAAACGGAGATCGCAGATCCCGATTGGTATAAGACCAACATTCCCTGCCAGGTGGGCTGCCCGGCTCGCACTGACGTCTCGAACTACATCGGGCTGATCTCACAGGGGCGCTTCGACGAAGCGTATGTGCTGAATCGGCGCTCGAATGTGGTGCCGGGCGTACTCGGTCGCACGTGCGCGCGCCCCTGCGAGCCGGTCTGCCGCCGCAACAAGGTGGACGGCAAGCAGGTCGCTATCTGCTGGCTCAAGCGCGCCGCGCACGACCACCGCGAATATCGTCACCTGCCGGAGCGTCCAAAGGTGACGAAAACTGAGAAGATCGCCATCATTGGCGCAGGGTCGGCGGGCGTCGCCTGCGCCCGCGAGCTTGCCGAGATGGGCTACCCCGTCACAGTTTTCGACATGTATCCCGCGCCCGGCGGCATGATGGTCGGTGGCATCCCGGTCTGGCGCCTGCCGCGCGAGGTGACGCAGGAAGAGATCGATGAGTATCTCGATGCGCTCGGCGTCGAGGTCAAACTCAATACGACGGTCGGCAAAGACGTGCAACTCACCGATCTGCTCGAGGAATACGCCGCCGTCTACATTGGCGCGGGCACAATGCTCTCGAATCCGCTGACCGGGCCTGACAACAAGGTCGTCCCCGGCTCCGACTACCACGGCGTCATCGCGGGGCTACCCTTCCTGGAGAAGGTCAACTTTGGTGAGCCAGTGTACGTTGGCAAGCGTGTTGTCGTGCTCGGCGCGGGCTTTACCGCGATGGACTGCTGCCGCTCTGCCATCCGCTTCGGCGCTGAGAAGGTCTACGTTCTCTACCGCCGCTCCAAGGAGGAGATGCCCTCCGACGAATATGAGGTAGATGAGGCGATGCTGGAGCATGTCGAGTTCCAGTATCTCTGCTCGCCCGTTGAGATTCTCAGCGAGGACGGCGCGCATGTCAGCGGCGTCAAAATGATCCGCAACCGCCTGGGTGATCCAGACGCCGGCGGACGGCGTCGTCCGGTTCCAGTAGCTGGCTCTGAGTTCATCGTCGAATGCGACCAGATCATCTCGGCGTTCGGTCAGTACGCTGACACGTCATGGATTCCCGCCAAAGAGCTGGGCCTGGAGGTCAATCGCTGGGGCATCCCACTGGTCGACCGCGACACCTGGATGACGACGAAGGCGGGACTTTTCGCTGGCGGTGACTTCACCGAAGGCTCGCGCAATCTCATCTCGGCTATCGCTGATGGCCGCGACGCCGCTGGAGCGATCAAC
>DASQSS010000275.1:0-3927 GCA_035642255.1 Ktedonobacterales bacterium
GTGTGTCATGCGCGCTGCCGAGAATGACGGTTACAAGCAGGCATGTCAGGATGATCTCCATGACGAGCGCCGCGAAAGGGCCAACGATGGGGTTGGGTACGGTCGCGCCGAGCTTCCCGACGTTGCCGAAGAGCAGGCGCAGCAGGAGCGCGGCGCAGATCGCCCCGACAAACTGGCTTGCCATGTAGCCCGGCACACGTTTCCACGGGAAGTCGTCGCGAATAGCGAACGCGAGCGTGACAACGGGGTTGATATGCGCGCCTGACACATCACCCACGGTATAGATCAGCGCCATGACCAGTAATCCCGGCGCGGTCACAGCGGCTGCCTGGCTAATCCTCTCTCCGGTCGCGGCGCTGATCGTGGCGGGTCCCGCCGCGACGAGCGTGAGCATAAACGTTCCGATGAATTCCGCCAGGAGGCGACGCCACTCCATCGAAGGATCATCTGGATTCGTGCTGAAGTTTGGCGTCGGTTGTTGTCGCCGATCTGGTGGCGCAGCTGCGCTACTCATACGTCGCTACTCATCGCTCTCATGGGCTTCCGCGCCCACAGCATACCCAATGTTGTGGCTAGTGTTATACCACGAACCATGCGCGGGCTACGCCAGAGCGACGGCTACGCTGACGCCCCGTCGCGCATGGGTTCGGCATGCGAGGACAGGTCAAGCAGCATTGGGAGTGGGGTTGTCTGAATGGTGTCGCGCCGCGCCTGTCGCACGAGAAACGGGCGCGCCAGCAGCGGGAAGATTGTCGCTGAGACGATGCTGGCGCCGAGCGCGGCGGCTGCGGTGGCGCTGTTGAGCGCGCCTAGCCGCACCCCAACCTGCGCGATGGCGACCATCAGGGAGAGCGGCGCAGAGAGCATCAGCGCAGCGGTGATGAGCTGTCCCGCTGGTACGCCCGCTAGCCGAAGGAGCGGCACCGCTGCGAGGCGTACGGAGATCAACCCGACCGTCAATGCGATCAGGAGGGCCACCGCGAGCGGCGAGAGTAAATCCATGAAGCGCACCTGCGCGCCAACGGTAATGAAGAAGATCGGCAGGAAGAAGCCCTGTCCCATCGTCGTCAGCTTCTCTGTGACGTGGTTGCGCCCGCGGAATGCGAAGCTGCAAATAGCGCCAGCGATGAACGTCGCCAGAATCGCCTCGACACGCAAGATGAGCGCGGCGGCGGCGAAGCAGAGCATCAGCGCCAACGCCGCGCGCACTCCAAGCTCAGTGGTGTCGCGTAGCGCCAGCAGGCGGCGCACCGTGTATGAGCGCGTGTTGGCGGCGGCCATCAGTCCGCGCAGACCGATATACCCCAGCACAAGCAGGGCAAGGAGTTTGACGGCGGCGATGCCGAGCGACCAATTCAGGCCGTAGCTATAGATCAGGTCGTACGCTGTGACGCCGACGATCGATAAGAATTCACCCAACGCGCCAACGATGAGCAGACGTTGCCCAAACGGGTGGCGTAGCAGCCCCACTTCATGTAGTATCGTCATCAGGAGCGTGACAGAGACGGCCCCGACCAGCAACGCATAGATGATTGGCATGTGGGGCAGCAAGGTCAACGTGAGCGCGCCGGCCTGGATGCCCAGGGCCGCCAGCGCGGAGGTGGCGAGTGATCGCCAGCCCTCGCGCCGGAGCATATCGAAGTCCACCTCCAGCCCAGCGAGAAACAGGAGCAGCAGGAAGCCAAACTCACTGAGCGTGCTGATGAATGCGCCGTTGAAGCGCATGCCAGGTATGACATTGGCGACGACCATGCCATACATCATCTCGCATGGCGCGCTGAACCAGCCGATGCGTTCGGCCAGCAGGGGCATGAGGAATGCGCCAAGGGTGAGCGCGAGCAGCGTAAGCGCGTCGAGCTGGCTCATGGGCGTTGGCCTCCTGTCTCACAAACCTGGTCAGAGCGTCACGTACTAATGCCGCGAGCATACCGGGCAATTCTGAGATGAATCTGAGACGCAGATGAGCACGAGGTCGTTTCACCCAAAGTCCTGATGAGGCTGTTCTTATGTAGAACGAGCCAGAAACAGTCCGACGCTCTTCGTGATGTGGAAGACTCCGCCGCCCCGTGTGATTGCGTCGCGGGCGCCAGCATCCAGCCTTCGGATGGTGGCGGGATCATGGAACTCTGGTGTGTCAATCGAACGGATATAGGCGACGAGCGCATCGGCGTCCGTGACGTCGAGGCTGTCGTCATAGCGTCGTATCTCAATGGCATCGAAGTATGGGCGGAGCTGGTCCACGCCATTCTCCAGCGTGAACGGATGTCGGAAGCTGGCGCGCCATTCCGATGTGGCGGCCTCAGGGGCGACGGAGAAGATGAGATCGTCTATCTCATGCATGTTGTACTCGCCGTTGGTCGCGGCGATCAGCGCGCCGCCAGGGCGCATGACGCGTCGTAGCTCAGCCAGCGCCTTGGCGCGATCGGGGACATGATAGAGCATGTGGTTGGCGACGGTGACATCGAAGCTTGCGTCGGCGAAGGGCAGCGCCTCGATGTCGGCTTGCGCGAAGTCAAATGCTGGCGATGATATATTCGCGCGTTGCTGAGCCACCATGCCCTCAGAGAGGTCCGTCAGCGTGACGCGCCAGCCCTGCGGCAGCCGGTCCAGGTTCTCATGCCAGAGGCCGCCCGGGCCTGCTCCGACCTCCAGCACGCAGGCGCTGTTGGGCGCGACGCTGAGCAACTGATCGAAGACCCAGCGAAACCAGGGATATGGGTTGGTCCCGTAGAGGGTATGTAGCGAGGCCCGAGCATTGAGGTTGCTCGCGTCGCGGTACTGCCGCGTCGCAAGGTATTGCTTGACGTGCGCGTCGGCTGATTGATCTGGCATCGGCGGCGCGTACCCTTTCGACGATCGCATATGGTGGCTGGCGGGCAGCCATGCGCGAGCTAGACGCTGGTTCCGGTGAGCTTCAAACGGTCGGCGTCATCTGCCATCGCGACAATGACGAATGCGATGTGTTCGTTGAGGTCCACGCCTAGCTCTTCAGCGCCTTTGATGATGTCGTCACGGTTGACGCCGCGCGCAAAAGCCTTGTCCTTCATCTTCTTGCGCACGGACGACGCCTCCAGGCCGATTATGCTCTTGTTGGGCCGCACCAGCGCGGCTGCGGTGATAAGGCCGGTCAGCTCATCACAGGCGAAGAGTGTGCGGGAGAGCAGCGTGTCGCGTGCGATGCCGTAGTAGTCGTTGTGCGCTCGCACGGCCTGCACCACGTCGTCGGGATACTGGCGCTCGGCCAACCATTCACCGCCGACCAGACCGTGCTCCTCAATCGAAGGGTGCTCCTCATAATCCACGTCATGAAGCAATCCCGTGACGCGCCACTTCGTCTCGTCTTCGCCGAACTGGCGCGCGTATGCGCCCATCGCGTCACTCACGGCGATGCCATGTCGGACGAGGCTATCGTTGCTGTTGTGTTCGCGCAAGAGGTCCAGCGCATCGTCGAGGTTCAACGCCATCGGCCTATTCCTCCTCTTCCTCGTCTGAGGGCGTGGCGTGGCGCAAATGCCGACTCGATGATGCGGCGCTGGCGAGCCGCCGCCTGGCCTCGTGGTCGCGTGGACGCACGCCGAGCCCAGCGCGGTCTGGCAGCATGAGCTTGCCATGCTCCACGCGGACGCCCTCCCAGGGATCATCACTGATGAGCAAGTTCCCATCCAGGTCGGCATAGTCTACCAGCGGACTGAGATGCGCCGCCGCGGTAATGGCCAGTGAGCTTTCGATCATGCAGCCAAGCATCACTTTGAGGTGATGCGCCCGCGCTGTATGAATCATCCGCAGCGCATGGTGGATGCCGCCACACTTCATGAGCTTGATGTTGATGCCATCCACCGCGCCGACCAGCCGGGGAATATCGCTCTCGGTGACGCAGCTTTCGTCCGCAATGATCGGCATCGCGACGCGCTCGCGAACGAAACGCAG
>DASQSS010000276.1:0-10764 GCA_035642255.1 Ktedonobacterales bacterium
TGTCCGGTCAATAGCGCGTGTCTCTGGAGCCACAGAGCGCCACGACGCGATCGGACAGTCAGAGGAGAGATCCCACATGGCTCCTATTGGAAACGACATGCGAGAGTTCCCGAATTTCGGCGGCGCGTTGCGCTACTACCGTGAGAATATCGCAGAGAGGCTCCGGCGTTACGTACCCGGACGACTCCCCGAAATTCAGTTGTCCGCCAAGGAAGTGGTTGCTTGCATGCGAGCCGCGGATTACCCTATCAGCCCGGCCGCATTCTCGGACATAGAGCAGGGAATCTATCTGCCGAAGGATCCTGAGCGCTTCATCGAGAAGGTAATTCCTTGCCTGGCGTTGGACAAGAACAGCCCCGAGTATCACAATTTGATGGATCACCTCGTGCGCGACATATTGATACAGCGGGTTGGAGCGGAAGCTGCTGATGTGTATTGGAGCCAAATTCGTGAGGCGCGGACGAAGCAGGGCATGCTTACTGACCCAAAGAAGACATGACAACTAGCTCACATTTGGTATTCGCAGCTCCTTTCACTCGGAGGCCGCGTAAACAGTAGCGCCGGTGGTTTACTTGGCCAACAAGCGTGCTTGACAGGACCTACACTGTGACGCTACCATTGATCCAACGAGCAGTGGCGCCGTCAGTAGAGTGATGAGGTTGGGGCATGTTGGCATGGAACTTTGGTCAGGCGCTGATACTCTGCCGAGGTTCTGTTTCAGTTCATGCACTCGCCTCAGCCTTGCTCTTAGCCTCCGGATTTACTCCTACCACAGCCAATGGCGCCACCCGGGTCACCAGCGATGCTGTCCTCGCGAACTATCTCATAGACATCGAGGCCGGACGCGCGTGGCCGTTCACCCGCGATGACTTCTATCCGTTCATAGTAGCGGTGCCGTCGTGTTTGCCAATGTGTTCCGCCGCTGCGGAATACGCCTTGCATCTCACCGGAGCGAACTACTACCCTACACTGTAGGGGCATGCGAGTGTCTGCTCGTCGGCAGACGAGAAAGTCTAGTGCTGTAGATTGATCGGCCGTGTGAGGAAGCGCACTATCATGAGTGAGAGGGACGGTCGCTTGGACACAGATAGTGGCAACAGCCAAGGCAATCAAGTTGCCCGCCATGTGACGACACTTGTGGGGATGCTGCAAATTCTTACAGCGAGCGTAGGTCAAGGTCCCAAGTATCCTCATTTTGGACCGCTTGCGCAGGATGCGACTGAGCTTCGCGCGCTCGTTGATTCTAACGCAGGGTCTGACGTGCTGTACACTCAGGCGCTCCGGGCAATCACACGCGCAGAGGACGCAATTCGCACGCAGACAAGCGAGATCGTCATGGCAACCGATCAGAGACGTCCAGATACCACAACAGTACGGCGTGGATTTTGGCTTCGACCCAAGAGACGCAGGACTGCTCCTACTCCTGATCACACCCATGTTGCGAGCGAAGTGGATATGGTCGTCAGGAGTAGTGGTGCCTTGCTCTCAACGCTACAGGAGATGCGTGAGAGCATCATAGATGATGGGCAGTTACAGCAAACGGCTGCGGCGCAAGAGGCGGAGGCCTCGCAAACGCCGTCTGGCGCTCATCATGCGCACCGCTGGTAGCGTTTACGTCAACTCGCGTCGGATTGAAGTTGGTCCTGGGGATTGCTCTCGCACCATCAGTCATCAACGTCATGCCTCATCCGGTTTCGAGCGTTGGCGTTCGGCGTCCCTGCGGCTCCCCCTCGCTTCTAAGGAACGGGCAATTGGGGGATGGGGTCTGCACAGTCAGCCCTAGCTCACTCCCATTTCTTGATCACCACCGCCGCCAGCAGCCCCAGCTCCTGGAATGGGCGCACGTTGACCTTCACGCCGTCGTTGATGTCGGGGGCGTAGGGGCCGGGCCGCCCCTCACGCGCCTCGTCGCCCTTCCAGCGACAGCGGATGCGCGCCTTCAGCTCGTCGGCGCGCTCGAGGCGCTCCAGCCGCTCGCGGAACTCCTCGACATCCTCGATGGCGAGCTGCAGGCGTGTCACCTCGCGGTCATCCCGCGACATGCGGGCGCGATCTTGCTCGCCGCGCAGCCGGGCGATCAGTCCGCCAGCGTATTGCGTGCGCAGCCGCTGCAGCGTCTCGCGGCCAATGGCCTCGTCACAGAGCTTGTGGTAGAGCACGAAGGCCTCGAAAGTCTTGCCCGGGGAGACGAAATGCCAGGCGATGGGACGCTGCTTGAACTGCTGGATGTGGCGCTTGAAGCAGTCGCGGCGCAGCCAGTCGTCGAGCGGACGGCCGACCCACTTGCGGAACTCGGCCTCGCTCTCGTCCGCGCCCTCCTCGCCGAAGTCGCGCTCCAGTCGCAGGCGCAGCTGCTGAGCCGCCGTCGCCCCGGCGCCGCAGTCTACCAGCGGCAGGATGCCATCCTCCACGACGAGCGCTGGATCGAGGATCAGCCCATGCTCAGCTTCGTAGGCGTCCTGCTCGGGCCAGCGGAAGCCCAGCTCGCGCAGCAGCGTGACGCTGGCGTAGTCCTCCATCTGGCGCTTCATCTCGGGCGGGCAGACCAACCCCTCGTCGCGGCGCATCTCCTCCAGCAGCCAGTAGACCGAGATGGGGTGAACCTCCAGCCGCTGCGATAGCTCCTCCAGGAAGGTCTCGGCGGGGATGGGGATGCGCGCGCCCAGCGCCACCGCGCCCTCCTGCTCCTCGTCGCCGCCCTCATCGCCTTCGCCGTCGCCCGCCTTCTCCTCGGCGACCTCCTCGACCTTCGCGCCGGGGCCAGCGATGTAGAGCGTGCGTAGCCGGTCTTTCAATCGCGCCAGCGCCTCGGGCGCGAGGGTGAGCCGCTGGTGTGTGGCGAGATAGTCCAGCAACTCCTGCGGGACGGACGGCAAGTCGGCGGGCAGCGTGGGCAGCGCGTCGTAGCCCGCCAGCAGCGGATAGTAGGCAGCAGGAGTGCCAGTCTCATCAAATATTGTTGCCATGTCCACGGATTGGAGTCCAAGTTCCGCAGCAACTAGTGATTCAGACCAACCTTCAGCAGAGTGAAGTATAGCAAGTTCGCCATCTGCAATCTGAGAGCTGAGCGAGACGGCGGAGGCCACCTGCGTCTGCCGCGCGTCATACACTAGCGATGCGCGAAATGAATACTCTGTATTATCCGTTCTGACTTGCTTCTGTTTGAGTTGAATGCACAACTCCGTAGCAGTAGCGAGTGATTCATTCTGCGGGATCAAGGGCAACTTTTCGACATAATAGCCATTGAAGCGGATGGATTGGCTGAGCAATCGCAGAAGATAGGATGCAGTGTGGGTATTTAGGTAAGCCCCTACCACTTCCCAATGCCCAGCGCTGAAAACTGTCGGGGCACCATTGTCGTACAACCAGTCGCTCCTCAAACGCCTTGCAGACATCCTACCTGTAGCTACGAGCGCATAGGTCCAGCCTCGTCTCCCGAAGAAGGATGCGTCACGCACTCTGCCGACAAATGCTTGTGCGATATGCTCCCGCGAATTGGCCCAGTTGATCACAAAGTATTCTGAGCCGACCCATTTCTTGTAGCTTCCGCCCTTAGCGAATACTTGCCAAGCGGTTAAAAGGTGCACTTCCCAGTGCCAGCGAACGAACCGGTCATTATCCGATGTCACAATACCGTGCTTGACTTCTGCAATCGATGCCAGCCGCGCGCCAGAACTGAGCAACTCAAAGAACATAGGGGACAACCAATACATAAGCGGCGCATCTGGAACCTTCAGGTAACTGATCTGAGTAGACGTCATGGTAATAGTATTGCCGGATTGTTTCGCGGCTTTCTGCAGTTCAGCGGCTTTCTCTCGGACCCCTCGCGGACCAATGAGCCGAAATGACGTTAGTTGGTGAATTGGTGTTACTTCACTACGCCGCAACGTAAACAATGCAATGTTGACAATTTCACCGCTTATCTCCGAAAACGCACCGGGACCGAGGTGGACAAGCGTATCTATGCAAGTGGCCCGCAAGAGCCCTGGAAACGCGTCCGGTGCCCGTCTCTGCTGCAGATCATCAAGTGCGCGTAGGTCAGCAAAGGTCTGAAGAAACATCCAACTTTGTTGTGTAACCATTCCGAGGTGGGCGTCTGTATGCACCAGTTCCAGGCAGCGGAGTACGAATGCAGCATATAGATCGTGCTTGCCCGCAGCATAGTGCTTTGAGATAAAGATCTTCAGCCCTGCTCCCATCGTTCTCGTTCCCATATACGGCGGGTTCGTGCAGACCACATCGTAGCGGCGCTGGCACATCTCCAGGAAGGTGAAGCCACGCTGCGCCTCGCCTGCCACGATCTGCTCGTCGAGGTCGCCGCTGGCGCGGGCGGAGTCGTAGAAGCCCTGGATGGCCGCCTCGGCGCGATAGGAAAGCTGCTCCCAGAAGGTCTCGTCGCTCACCTGCTCGAAGGCCAGCCGCTCCTGTCGTGGCGTCTCATACTCGACAAAGAGTCCGGCCTGCTGCGGGCGACCCGCATCCTCCCAGCGCTTGTGCTCCTCCGCGATCAGCCGCTTCAGTTCCTCCTCCGGGCGCAGCAGCGACCCCAGCTCGCGGATGTCCTTCAGGTAGCCCGCCATCGCCGCCAGCACGCGGCGCACGCTCGGCTCGCGCTCGAAGCCCGCCAGGAAGCGCTCCCACGCCTCGCCCTGCAAGAAGGAGGCGTCGGCGGCGACGATGCCCACGCGTGGCGAGCGCGCCAGCCCCGCCTCGCGCGCCTTCAGGTAGAGCGCGAGCGTCGCGATCTGCGTCGCCCGGCGATCGATGTCGATGCCGTAGAGGTTGCGCTCCAGGATGGTCAGCGGTGCGTCCGCGGGCGCGACCGTCTCCTCCAGCGGAATGGCGCCAGACTCGCCCATGCGCCGCTCCTCGGCGTAGAGCGGGACGAGCAGGTCGAAAGCGACCACCAAAAAGTGCCCGCTTCCTACGCAGGGGTCGAGGATCGCCCAGTCGCGCAGTGGCTTGCGCGGGCGAGCGTGCGGCGTCGCAGGCTCGACGTAGTAGGGCCACGCGGCTTTGGCGGGCGAATCGGGGTACATCTCCATCCATGTGCGGCCGAGGCTGTTCTGCAGCAGAAAGTCCACCATGTACTGCTCGGTATAGAGCTGCGTCACCGGAATGATGTCCGCGCCTCCGATCTTCTTCTTTTTGCTGCGCACCTCGGCGAAGATGCGGTCCTTCTCCTCGCTCTGGAAGTACTGATAGACCCAGCCGAGCACGGCATCTTCGGTATAGGCGGCGGGCGGAATCGCGGGGTCGTTCAGCGCCTCCACCACGCGCTGCATCGTCGGCTGCAGCGGGAAGAGCGCCGCGTATTCGGCCTGGGGGTCGAAGAGCACGCGAATGTCACGCGAGACGGCGACGCAGGCGCGGCGATAGGTTTCGCGCCAGATCTCGCGCGGCTGCGCCGGGGCGCTTGGCGTGTTGCGCACTCGCCAGTAGAGCGAGGAGATTCCGCCAAGCTCGTCCTGCTGCGTGATGGCCGTCTCGGTCTGTCCATCCACCAGCAAGAGGCCGCGCGCCTCCATGCAGCGCAGACCAATCGCGCGATTCAGGAACGTGAAGACCGATTCGCGCAGCAGCGTGGTGAACGCGTCAGTCTGCGACGCGCCGCCCGCTACCTCACGCTTCAGCATGGCCACGGCGGTGTCCCGCACGCGCTGCTGCTCATCCGAGAGCGCCCGCCCGGCGGCGAGCGACTTTACACCATCCTCGGTGACGGCGACGGCGCCCAGCTGGCGGCGGAAGTCATCCTCCAGTAGATGACGCAGCTCGAGCACTGTGCTCTTGAGCTTGCGGCGCACCTCGGGTGTGAGCGCGCTGCTGTCAGTGGTCGAGGTGGACGTGATGCGAGCGCTCGGCGTCGTTGCCATACGAATCGTTCTCCAGTTCGTTAGGGTGGATAGCGTTGGTTCGGGCGTTACGGAGGTCCCTCGGTGGCGAGCCACTCTGGGCGTTAGGCGACAGTGGGATGACAGAATTTGCAGTGACGCACGTTGCCATTTCCCTTGCGAGTCGCCGTGTCTTCCGCCTCATGCAGCGATGCAAAGGGTCCATGCCAGGCGCCATGCGCAGCGGATGCGCCTGGATGGATGCCCTTCCCATTGTTGCAGAACGAGCACGCGGACCGGTGGATCGTCGCACGCGGCCGGCCCTCAACCGTCCAGTTCTCATAGACGTGGTACGTCATGGTTCACCCCTCAACTGCGACTGCGCTCACGATGCGCAGGGTGTCACAACTCCACCTCGCCGCGATCGCTAGTCCTCGTCGTCGTCCTCTGGCTCTGGCGTCAGCCGCTCGCCGCACACCTCACATGAGAGTTTCCACGTCTCGCCACCACTGGCGAACTCTATGAGCACATCCTCGCCATGCTCACCACGAACGTGGGCGAGTCCCGCATAATCAGGCGCGAGAACCTGGGCGGCACGGTCAGAGCCTATAAGCGCCGCAGCGTGTTCGGCGCAGTAGACGTGATGGCTATCGGACCACTGCATCACGCCAACGGGAGCACCGCGGTCGGCTGGCTCACCGGGCTTCAGTGGACGGCCACAGCGGTCGCAATCGATGAGCGCTTCCATCGGCTCCCACTCAATGGCCCTGAATGTCTGGCTCTGCTCATCGGTCACATCATATGTGGGTTGCGCCAGGAACCAATCCACCTTCGCATCGCCTAGCGTCTCCCGAGCGCACGGAAAGCAGAGCGCCCCACTCTCAGCGGCAATGCCGACGACGTACTCGTCGCCCAACAATGTCCCTGCGTTGTCTCTATCCATCGCCTCGCGGCTTGCCACAGACTCTTCCGCGAGATGTTGTGCTGGCTCGATCGGGTTCATCATGTCATCATCCATGCGCCACCGTATCCTTTTCGCTCGCCGGCCTACAGAACTTGAATCTCTTTGCCCTCGGCGATCTGCCGCTTGAGTTGATCGAGTTGCTCTGCGAAGGCAGCCTCAAGCTCCGCCACCGTCTTGAAGTGTTTACCGGCGAACGCCTTGCTCGGCTCCCATGTCATGACAGGCTTCTGCCGCTCCTGCCAGTACAAGACAATGACACGCGCCCGTGCCTGCCGCTCCTGCGCAGCGAGACCACCCAGCGCCGTGCGTAGATGCGCGATGTTGAATGCCTCGTTAGCAGCCAGCATGTCAGCATCTCCGCGCAAGTTCACCTGCTCGACTTTCTGCAGCGGCGCGCCCTGGGCGAGAAACGCATTCCGCACCTCAATCTGGTGAGCTGCATTGAGCGCGGTGAACTCTGGCATCTCCAGGATCGTCTTGCGCGCCGCCTCCGTCTTCTCGGTGAGCTCGCGGCGCAGCGGGACATAGACCGCCTTGAACGCGTCGAGCAGCTGCAGACGATTGTGCTGGAATGTCTTGGTCCACTCGTCCAGCACCTGATGTTCGGCGATCAAGTGCTCTAGCTGCTCGCACGCTTCGCTTGCCTCGCTCGCGCCAGCTTGGGGCGCCGCTTCTCCGTCCTGGACGAGCCCAGCCGCCTTCACCGCCGCGATCAGCTCCAGCGTCCGATGATACTGGGCGAAGCCAGACGCCTGATCAAACTCCTCGAGGCGGTGCAGATCATCGTGCGCCGCGCGTAGGTCGGATGCGCTAGCCAGCAGGGCGCGAATCACTTTCGCGCGTGAGCCGGCTTCCTGAATCTCGCGTACCAGCCCTGGAATCGTTCCGAAATGTGCGTCCAACGGGAAACGTACCGCGCGGGCGCGTTCCAGCACTGTAGCGCGCCGTGTCAGCTCGGAACAGAGCTGAAGCGTCGCCTCCTTGAGCGTCACCTCGGTGGCATCCGCTGTTTTATAGCCCAACTCGTCTAGCAACGCTCGGGCATTGGTGACCTCGTCGGGTGTGAGCGCCTCCTCTTCTACCTCAAGCCGAATGATCTTGAAGGCCGCCGTGCCGAAGAGCTGGCGAGCGCCTTGCGCCCGTGGATCGTCGTAGCGCTTGCCCGTGCGGTCGCTGACGGCAACTCGGCCATCGACAAAGAGCGCCGCCGCAACGTAGCGGAGCAGATCACCCGGCCAGCCATAGGGGACCTTGGCGAAGGCTTCCATGACGTCCTGACCGCTGGTGCGACTGGTGGTCTGCAAGTACTGGAGCACCGGCTCGACTAATATGTGGCCGCCACGCACATGGCCATCGCTGCTAAAGATCCCCAGGGCGCTGTCCAGCCCCGCGCGGCCAGCGGGCGACTCGGTGAAGAGTCGATCAATGTTATCCGCGCGGAAGCGTCGGTCGGCATCGCCAAAGCGCGTATAGACGGTCAACACCCGGTCTCGCAGCGCTTCTTCGACCATGCTCCGCGTGGTTGCGCTCCCACTCGTCTCGCCCAGCGGCACGACGTTACCGGCGTAGTACAGCGTACCGCCCGCAAAGACGCGCTCAACCTCCGCCTCAGCGTCACGACGAAGCTGGCCAGCCTCTTGTTCGAGATGGAAGGCTTGATCTTTGGTACGGTCTGTCGCGCTCTGGCGGAACTGTTCATCGCTCGGCAGCCGCTCGATCGCCAGAGCGCGCCGGATGCGCTCCTCCAGATGCCTGACGTCGTCCAGCACCCAGTACACCACGGGAGCATCCAGGTTTGCCGCGTTTTCCGCTGCGATGCGTTGCGTCTCACGCGGATTGGGGCGTAGGGCGCGTAAGGCAACTGCCTCACCCTCACCCTTCAGGACTGTGCCTTCCAACTCCAGGGTATAGCCAAAGGCCGTCCCCATCTGCCCCACGGTGACACGCGCAGGAAGCGACTTCGTTAGCCGATCCTCATAGAGCTTGAGGATCTCCTTGCGAACGTCACCTGCTTTCACCTCGCTCTGGATTCGGCTGAGCATGAGCTCGACGGTCACTTCGTCCAGTGAGAGATGCTTCCATTGCTCGGTAGCCGGGTCACGCCGCACGAAGTTCCGTTGCTCCAGCGCTTCCAGCGTCTTGAGTACCTTGGTCTCGAGCGCCAGAACATCCGTATCGAGGTGATCCACCAGCAGCCGGGCCAGATTGCGCGGCGTGCGCGGAACATTTGGATTGTACTGCATCAGCCAGAGCACCTTGAGCACACGTGATGGCGTGACAGGTGTGTGGGTCACGTCTCGATCGGCCTGCTCGATGTGCTCGAGGCCCTGACTCCCGAGGTACTGCTCGTCCGCGAACTCATTGCCGCTATTGGCGCTATCGAAAATCTGATCCCATGGAATCAGAGTACCGAGGCGCTCATCAGCGACTGAGCGTGTGGCGTCAAACGCCACCTTCAACATGGAGCGTGCGCCCGCGCTCACCTTCACGCCGCGTAAGCGCCCGAAGATGTCGGCTGCCGCTGGAAGCTGATAGGGCAGAAACGGATAGTCCGCAATAAACGCCTCGCGCTCTGGCGCTGGATAGTTGGCGCCCATCTCCAGACCTGGGCGGGTAGCGATATCCAGCAGCGTCTGCTCGGTATTCTGCCAGAGCGTGCTCAATGGACCGAGCGCGGTCGCCTTCTTGAAGAGGACACGATCGGCGACTACCGTCCCGACCTCGGAGCTATCCAGGTGCACATTGAGGCTATAGCGCGCCTCCAGCCGTTGGAGCAGAGGGATATTCGCGCCAGCATTTGCCAGGTCAGCGAGAATGTCGGAGAGCTTTTCCTGTGAGGTGACCAGCATCCAGATGCGGCCCTGGCCGAGCTTATCGAGCGCTTCCACAAATGCGCGCAATTGCTCGATCCGGTCGAGGTTGCGCCCAGCCCACGCGCCCACTTCGTCTGCGACAAACATCAAGCGGGGTGTACCCTGAGTTCCAGAGGGCTGTTGTTGCTCGTCGAGCCAGCGCAGCAACATATGCACAACATCGTCAATGCTCATTTGGGTTTCGCTACGCTGCTGCGACATTTCCAGCGTTCGGATCGCGAGCTCAGGGCTAGAGTAGCGGTGAGGCAACAATTCAGCGAGGCACTGCGCCAGGATGGGTGTGCACGTCATGAGGTCACGGTCTTTTATCCACGGTACCTGATCGCCACGGGTCGCATAGAGCTCCTTGAAGGCATCATATTTTCCCGCCCGTTGCAACTCCATCTCGGCATCGGCAATCGGGATGATACTGGAGAGTCCAAGCGAGTGGTAGAACGTGCGCAAAAAGGTAAGTCCCACATTGCGCTCAGCGGCGGCCATATGCTGCGACATGATATCGAAGGCGACAAGCTTCATATTGAGCCGGTAGACATCCGCGCTCTGGAACAACTCAGCCAGCCGATCATCTTCGCGTCGCCCTGACCTGAGGTGGCGCTGAAACAGCGAGCGCGCCGTGTCCGCGCCAAACGAGGTATCCGCGAGCACATGGCCTGCAATCTTGGCGAACAGACTCTTGCCAGAGCCGAAAAAGCCCGAGACCCAAATGCCGATACGCCCCGTGCCGCCACTGCCCGGTTTGGCCGCCTCGATCACCTGCTCGAACACTTGCCTGTACTCCTTGGCAAGTTGATCGGTCAACACGTAATTGACCAGATCAGAGCGGAGTGTTCGCAGCTCGTCCACCTTGATCACACTTTGGGGCGGGTCATCGAGGTCGCGGTCGATGTAGCTACGAATCTTCTCTGAGGCGGTTGTGGTGGCCATATTCCTGATTCCTTCTCATTACGAGTGCGTGACGAATGCGTGGCGAGTACATCGGATGACGCGTCTGTGTGGACGCTGCCTGCCCATGTTGATCATCATGCCATATCAATGGGCGCCTGGTAGCAGTCCTGCCCAATGGGACAGTCATTGTGCTCAAATGCGTGGCACACGA
>DASQSS010000277.1:0-2072 GCA_035642255.1 Ktedonobacterales bacterium
TTCAGCCCATCGCCATCCAGCGTGGGGGGAATGCTTCCCCCAGTCTGCCCATTCGTCTCCGCCACGCCGTGATTCTCCTCTAATGCTGCGCCCTGCCGAACCCTGCCGAACCCTGCCGAACCCCGCGAATGCTCTCATGTCGCTCGTGGCGCTCGTGGCGCTCGTGGCGCTCGCTAGCCAATCGTCCGCTTGATGACGCCGACGAGGGTATCCAGATCAAATGGCTTGGTCACGATCTCAACCACACCGAGCGTGCGATAGTGCGCTTCCTCCTGCTTCGCCTCTTGCCGAGCCGTGACGACGATCACAGGGATATTCTTGGTGTCGGGATTCATCTGCAGGAGCTGAAGCTCATCATCACCGCCAAGATAAGGCATCATCAGATCAAGTAGTATCAGATCAGGCTGGCGCTCCATCACCGCGTCATAGAAGCGTAGTGACTGTGTGGCTTTATAGGTCTCGTAGCCCTCGGCTTCGAGCGCCTGTTGGAGGAGCTCAGCGATTGTCTTGTCGTCATCCGCGACGAGAATCTTCTTCATGTCGGCGCCCTTCATTCCATTGCGCGTCCACAATATCAGCGCCCCACGCGGACATGGCAAGGAGACGCCTTGCCCTGCTATCCACTGGCGCTGAGCGCATTCGCTGGCGTCGCTCGCGATCATATCGCTGTGCGAGCCTGACTGGCATACGTTCGCAGCGTTACAGTATTGTACATCGGCGGCGCGGCATACGTCCATGAACAGAGGCGCAGCAAGGACTCCCTGGCCTATGTCGCCCGCTCGTCAACTTTGCGTGACTCGTGCATGCGTGACTCGTGGCGTCCGCGCCAGCCATATCAGCCGCATCAGCCAATCGCTGCTCGCAACGCCGAGATGCCAGCCGCAGCGCCGCCAGCCGCGCCGTAGACCGATGAGCCGGCCACCAGCACGTTGGCGCCCGCGCGGGTTACGACCGGCGCGGTCGCGGCGGAAATGCCGCCATCGACCTCCAGATCGCAACGGCCACCATGCTGTTGAATCATGGCGCGGAGCCGCTCGATTTTGCCGACCATCGTCTGGATGAACGCCTGGCCACCGAAGCCGGGATTGACTGTCATGCAGAGGGCGAGGTCGATGTCGCTGAGGATTTCCTGCAGAGTAGCAAGCGGAGTCGCGGGGTTGATGGCGACGCCAGCGCGCTTGCCGAGGGCGTGGATCTGCTGCACAGTGCGGTGCAGGTTGGGCGAGACTTCCTGGTGTACGATGATGATGTCGGCGCCCGCGCGAGCGAAGTCCTCGACATAGCGCTCAGGCTCGACGATCATCAGGTGCGCTTCGAGCGGCAAATTGGTGTGACGCCGCACGGCCTCCACAATCATCGGCCCGACGGTGATGTTCGGCACGAAGCGCCCATCCATCACGTCAATCTGGATGCGGTCGGCGCCGCCCGCTTGCGCTTCTTCCACCTGCTGGCCGAGCCGCGCGAAGTCGGCTGAGAGAATCGAGGGAACGATCACCGCCATGCGCCTACGCCTCCTCATGTGACCTATCGAGCATCCAGGCACATCGCTCTGCCTGCCCAGCCAACAGACTACCACAGCCAACGCGTATGAGCGCGCCCGATACGATGCGCGCCGCCTCGTCGGTCGCCTCGCTGATCGCCCGGCTAGCGCCGCTTGACACGGTCGCCCAGGCTTTGTATACTAATGTTCGCTAACGAGCGATACGCTCGCTGGCGTCAAGCCTCCGTGGCGGAATGGTATACGCAGCAGGTTGAGGGCCTGTGCCCGCAAGGGCGTGGTGGTTCGAGTCCACTCGGAGGCACCGCCGATTCACACATCTCTGGCACACCAGACGACGCGCTGAAGCGCTCACCAGCGAGACTGGTCCGATGCGCGCCCACAGCGCGTCGTCGTGTTTTTGAAGTCAGTGTCCGGCGTCGGAATTCACGGGCGGCTAGCTCAGCGGCAGAGCAATTGCTTTACACGCAAAAGGTCGGGGGTTCAAATCCCTCGCCGCCCACCACAAACACACAAAGAAGCCCCCGCTCAGGCGAGCGGAGGCTTCTTTTCTCTGGAGCGACACTCAGCGAGC
>DASQSS010000278.1:0-10658 GCA_035642255.1 Ktedonobacterales bacterium
TCCCCGCGTCACCACTGACGGAGATAGTGGCGTCTCGCGAATCCTGGGCGAAGACAAGGCCCTGCCCGCCAGGCGGCATGACGAGGCGCGTCCCTGAGCCTGTGTCCAGGCTATCGAGCGATTGCCAGGTTGCGCCACCATCGCGAGAGCGCCAGAGACGAGCGGTGGGAGGTGGATCAGCGCTCACTTGCGCATGGCCGCCAATAGTCGCCAGAATCAGGCCAGGAATGTCAGGGCTCACGACATAGGACGCGTTCTGGCCACTATCAGGTGGCGTAATGTCGGCCCATCCCTGCGGCGGTGTAGTGTTAACACCGCCCACTCCGCCCTGCGCGCCACAGCCGACGAGCGCGAGGCACAGGAGGCTAACGGCCAACGCCCACCCGCCAGCGCGAACGCCTACATGGGTTGTGGTGAAACGGGCCATGGGCGACTGCTCCTTGCGTATGTGGGGGACCTCTTCGACCGCTTTGCCAATCTGACGCATTGGAGCGCTCGTTTGTTCCGCATACGGCCAGGGAGGGATGCGTCACGTCATTCCTTTGTGGCGCTCGCTCTGCGGGTTCGTCCAGCCATGCCCGCCGCGCCTACTGCCGCGACACTCACGCAGAGCGCAGTGAAACTGGCGAAGATGTGGTCTAGCAGCATTGCGCCGAGCCAGCCACCGAGGAGCGCCGCGCCAGCGCCAAGGGCTGGAGTCGCCAGCCAGCGACGCCCTTCCCAGCGTGGAGGAGTGAGCCGCGCCGCGACCGCCATCGCGCCGACGCACACGCCGAGTCCCATCCAGAAGAGCGCAAGGAGTAGCATGGTTTCTCCTCTCCGCGACGTGAACCATCGCCACGCTCATGCCGCTGGCGCGAGTGTGGCTAGCAACACCTGATAGAGCGCCCAGCCATCGCGCAGAGTCTGCCCGATGCCCAGCCCTGATTTCACTTCGACATGTTGAAATATGCTGAACTCGACGAACTTGTGAGCATGCCCCACATGCGCCAGCGCGGCCGCGAAGTCGCGCGACTGTGTGAATGGCACGTAGATATCGCTTTGGTCGTGCAGCAGATAGATCGGCGCGCGTAGCTGCGCGATGACGCTGCTCGGCGAGAGGCTGATCAGCAGTCGACGCCCCTCAGGTGGCAGCGTCGCCAGATTTGAGTCCACCTGGGCTGGCTGATCTCCCGTCAGCAGGTGGTACGCGGCCCGCCCGGCGGGCGAGAGTCGCGCCTGATCGGCAGGGGAAAGCTCCAGCCCGTTGAGGGTGTTGAATCCCGAGATCAGGAGCTGCCGGTCGCCATCTGAGAGCGTCTGCGCGATGGTGTTGGCCAGCGCCTGAATTGGCACGGGGTCAGGGCTCCAGGGCGTGAGCTTACCATCGGCAGTGAGCGCGCGCTGTCCGATGTCTCGCAACATGCTTGTCGCGTCGTAGTAGCCGCCGAAGCTCAAGACGAAGGCGAGCGTGTCGCGGATGCGCGGGTCGGCCGCGCCGAGTACGCCAAGCGAGCCACCTGCGCTCAGGCCGACAATGCCGACATGGTGTCCATCCACGCCTGGAAACCGTCGCAGCGCGAGTGTCGCCTCGACCACAGCGTCAATTGTCGCGGGATTCAGTGTGTAGCTCATCAGCGTGTCGGTCGTCATCGTCATCGCCACCACGCCAGAGCGCGCCAGTGACTGCGCCAGGTTGACGAACTGTGGTACGCCGCGATTATCGCCGACGCCCGAGATCAGCAGCAGTCCTTCACGCGAGCCAGGAAAAGCTGGCGCCGGGGTGGTCGGGGCGTAGATGTCCAGGTAGACGCTGCCATCGCGTGATGGAATGACCTGGCTCAGGTGGTGGATTGGGTCGCCCGCGAGCAGCAGAGGCGCTGGCTCTGTCGCGGTAATCAGCGCAGGCAGCAGGAGGGCCGCGCGTACTGCTGAGCGTCCTGTTGGCGTCACCGCCAGCAGCAGGCTCACCACAAAGATCAGCGTCAGGGCGCCCCGCGCAAAGGCGACGCCAACCCGACGCCAGTTGCGACGCTTGCCGCCTGTCCTGATGTTTGGCGCTCGCGTTGGCGCCTCGGTCACGGCCCGTATGTTCTCCATTAGGCTCCGCCTCTTGGTTTATGTCCCGCATATACTGGCTACTACGGCGCCGGGCGGTCGCATGTCACGGCGCGATGATGTCAGATGCGATGATAGGATAGACTGGACAGGTG
Organism: Ktedonobacterales bacterium; assembly: GCA_035642255.1. GTDB lineage: Bacteria > Chloroflexota > Ktedonobacteria > Ktedonobacterales > JADMIN01 > JAKAIY01. The sequence goes on from DASQSS010000278.1 coordinate 2,193, forward strand.
GCCGGACGCCTGAGTGACTCGGGCGAACTGCCGCTGGTTGACGCTGGTTGACGTGGGCGCAGCGGAGAAAGGGAGCAAGCCGATGGCGACGCGGCAGGCGCGGTTGGGCGTGCTCGGCGGAAGTGGTCTTTACGCGATGCCCGACCTGACACATGTAGAGCAGGTCGAGATGAGCACGCCATTTGGCGCGCCGAGCGACGCGATTACCGTTGGCGATCTGGATGGAGTGTCGGTGGCGTTTCTACCGCGACATGGGCGCGGGCACCGGCTTAGCCCCACCGAGGTACCGTCCCGCGCGAATATCTACGCCTTCAAGAGCCTCGGCGTCGAGCGTGTCATCTCGATCAGCGCTGTCGGTAGTCTGCGTGAAGACATCGCCCCGCTCGATCTCGTGATTCCCGACCAGCTCGTAGATCGGACGAAAGCCCGCCCGGCCAGCTTCTTCGAAGGCGGTCTGGTTGCCCACATTGGCTTCGCGGACCCTTTTTGCCCAGACATGAGCGGGCAGCTTGCCGATGTGATGGCGACGCTTGGCGATATCACCTATCACCGAGGCGGAACGTATGTGTGCATCGAGGGTCCGCAATTCTCTACGAAGGCTGAGTCGCGGATCTATCGGCAGTGGGGCTGTGACATCGTTGGCATGACCGCGCTTCCCGAGGCGAAGCTCGCGCGCGAGGCGCAGCTGTGCTACGCGACCATCGCCTGCGTGACGGACTACGACGTCTGGCATGAGAGCGAGGGTCCGGTGACCGTCGAGATAGTGGTGGCGAATCTGACGCGCAATGTGGCGAACGCCCAGCGGATCATCCGTCAGGTAGCGCGGTTGCTGCCCGCTGATCGCGCCGAGTCGGCGTGTGGCTGCGCCACGGCGCTGACTGACACATTGATGACGGACCGCTCGCTGATTACTCCCGAACTACGCGCCAAATATGCGCTGCTGCTGGGTGAGGCGCAGTAAGGAGCCGCGAGACGCTAGGTGGGGATGCGGCACGGAATTCGCTGGAAGCATGATAACGCGCGATATGACGCTTACGGTGAACATCGAAAGGAGTTCAGACAATGAGCGCAGAAGCGACATGGAAACCAGTGGAGGCGCACGGCGATCTGTCCACGAGCAAGCGTGACGACCTGCCCGACTCAGCGTACGCCTTCCCCAAGCAGCGCAAGGAGCCGCTGACGGACGCCTCACATGTGCGGAATGCCCTGGCGCGCTTCGATCAGGTCGAAGGGGTGTCAGACGCCGACCGCGAGCAGGCGTTCGCCAACATCAAGAAGGCGGCGCGCCATTTCGACGTGGACATCCACGAGTCGAGCTGGAAAGAGCTGATGAAGAAATAGCGCGGCGCCTTCGAGTGACCACGTCGTATCCGTCTAATCCGTCACATCCGCTCTGACCGCGAGACGGATGACGTGGCGATGGTTGTTCAGGCGCTGGCCGAGACCTCGGCGTCGGTGACCGGATTCGAGCGTCCCAGCCGCTGCATGGCGATGTCGAAGAATTTGCGCGCGCCCGTGCGCAGGAGGCCCGGGTTGCGCCGCAGCACATTGAGGAACAGGCCGACGCTATAATCACCACGCAGCAGCTCTGCCGCCTGGCCGGGCGTGACGCGCGTGAGCATGCTCACACCTTCATCCCACTGTGAGTCGCTCCATTGTGCGATGCGCTGGTTGACGATGTACGAGATGTCCATCTCGCGGCCGAACCGCTCGCGCCACTGTCGCTCATAGCGTCCGAGATACTGGGCGGACGCGTCGCCCGCCTTGGCCGCCTCCGCCGCGACCGCGCCTGCCATCTGCCCACTATAGATGGCGAAGCGGATGCCTTCTCCCACGAGCGTGGAGCCCTGACCCGCCGAATCACCCGTCGCGATCAGGCCATCGCTGACGAACTTCTCGACGGCGCCTTCTGAGGGGAAGAGTCCCGTGTGGTACTCAATCGGGCTGGCCCCCTTGAACGCGTCCGCGAGCTGTGGAAGGCGCTCGGTAAAGTTATCCAGATACTCGCGCGCGTCGGCGTTCACATCCGGGCGAATGACGCCGACACCCAGGCGCACACGGCTCTTGCCGCGTGGAAAGGCCCAGGCGTAGCCGGAGGGCGCAACCTGGCTGCCCATGATGAGATAGAGCGAGTCCTGGTCGTAGTGTGGCGCGACGAGGTCAAATTCCGCCCCGTAGCCATAGCGCTTGAATCCGCTGCGCAGTCCAGCGCGCGTCACCAGTGTACTGGAGAAGCCGCTCGCGTCGATCACGACATCGGCGCGCCATTCACTCGCGCGGTTGCGGTGATCTTTGGCGATGACACCGACCACACGCCCATTCTCGATGATGGGCCCTTCGACCGGAGAGTTCGGGTGAATCTCCGCGCCAGCGGCCACGGCGCGACCGGCGAGAAACTGGTAGACGCCGCGCACATCGAGTACACAACAGACCGGGTCGTCGTAGTGAAACTGCGCGGAGCGTGTTGGCGCTAGAAACGTGACGTTGCGGATGGGATAGTAGAGGTCGGCGGGAATGCCGAGGGCGCGCATGTCACTGATCCAACTGCCGCCGCTCGTATGCACGGGATAGCCGATCTCTTTGCGGCGCTCCAGCACTGCCACCCGGGCGCCTGCTCCGGCGGCAGCCTCCGCCGCGCTCAGTCCCGCCGGGCCGCCTCCAACTACCAATACGTCGTAACGTCGCGCGCTCTCTGTCGCCCCAGTCATGCCTTTGCCTCGCTCGCTCGAATCCTCTGGGTTACGATCGCCCCATTTGGCCGCCGCTGTCACATGATCGCATGCGCCGACCACAGCCGCATAAAACCCAGGCCACTATACCATATGCGTTGGCGTCAGCCCTCCCGCAGCCCTCTTCCGGGCTACTCGCGCAGGAGGGCGTCGTGTCAGAATACGCGCGACGCCGGGGCCCGCTGAAACGAACATTATGTGAGGCGCTGGAGCAAGTCGGCGGGATAGCTCTTCGTGTAGATGCGCAGGATAGGCGGGACGCCAAGCTGGAGCGTGGTCACCCAGTACGTCTGCGTTCCTGCGCGCCATGCCGCGCCCTGGAGCTCAAGATTTCCGGGCACGACCTGTGGGTCGAGCAGCCATTGTCGCACCGCGGGGTTCCATACCCAGAGACGCCGCGACGGACTGAGCTGCGCATTCGCCGCCTCGACGATTCCGCGCTCTACCTCGATGGAGCGAGCGGGGCCGACCCCGAGCAGGATGGGCTGATTCCATATGGAGGTGGCGTTGGCTTCACCGTCGAGCGGTGGTAGAGGGATGGGTGTCCAGCCCTGCCCGGCATATGCGGTGGCAAGCTCGTACTGCGGCGGGATGCTGGGCTGGCCATTGATCTCCGTGCGAGAGAGCGCATAGAGTCGGCCCCAGCCACCGTGGTCGGTCACGCCGTCGTCCGTTGAGATCGCCACTTGCGGAAAGTCCCCAGGGAGCGGACCGAGGCTCCGCCATGAAGCGCCGTAGTCGTCGCTACTCATCAGGAGCGCAGAGCCACCCGATCCGCGAACGTCGGCGATGGAGGCGAGAATGTGGCCGCCGGGCCGAAAGCCTATGATGTCATACTCCGTGCTGTCATCCAATCCGGTGTCGGCGACCGACCACGTTTGTCCAGCATCGCGTGAGACGACCAAGCGACCAGTCGGCGGCGCATACGCATTGAACCCGCGCAGGAGCTGCCCCGTTGACCAGATGTAGATTGTTCCGTTCTGCAGTGACGTCTGGAACTGACAGGCTCCGTCTGAGGGACCGAGCGGCCAGGGGACGTGAGTCCACGAGGCGCCTGTATCGTTGGTCAGGTAGAGATACGGCGCGATGCAGCTTCCATCTGGCGCCTGGCCCTGGTCCAGCACGAACAGCGCGCTGTCTGAGCGCTGGCTGTCGGCGGTGATCGAGCAGTCCTGCGCTGTCAATTGGGGAAGTTTCAGCGCAGTCCAGCCCGCGCCGCCTGTAGATGTGTAATAGGCTTGCGTTGTCCATGCGCCGCTTGACGCCTGTGATGATGACGACAACCGCGAGGTCCAGCACGTCCACGCGGCGTTGTCCTTGCCCATCGCGGGCGCCACGCTCATCTGCGGCAGGTTGTAGGCGCCGGGCGGCGACTTGATGAAGGTGTACCCACGCTGTTCGAGTGTTGGCTGCGGGACCGGCGGATGCAGACGGGCGTTGATGGCGGCGCCAGCCTGGTGGAGTGCGACCAGGGTCAGCCCGGGGCCGCCGGCAAGTAGATAGATGGTGAGTGCGACCACGAGGGTGATGCCGCTCCCTCGCAAGATTCTCTGGCGCAGTGTCAGGGTGCGCTCCCATGCGATGCGGCTGAGTGGCGTTGACGCCGACGCAGGACTCGCGCCAGCGAGGTCAGCTGAAGTCGGACGCATACCGGAGCCGGGCTCGGTCGCTGTGTCTGGAGAGGAAGGCGCAGGTATGCTCACCGATGAGCTACCAGTCGACGCATGGTCGAGCGGCTCACGCATAACGACGAGATCATCCTCGTCGCTCCACATGATCGGCGCCTCTTCACGAGCCATCGCTGGTTAGTCCTCTCGCGGGCATGCGCGCCACAACCATGAAATCATCTGCTCATACACATAGGCGTCGCGAGGCGCGTGAGGCAACCCGGGGCGTGTTGATATGAGAACCATCAATCCGCCATGACGCGTGCGAGCAGCGCCTTGACACGCTCGTGCTCACCTTCCCATGCGTCCCAGACGGACCGCGCCCACAACATCATGTGCGCTTTGCGCGCGGCGCCCGGCTGCGCATTCAGCACATCCAGCGCCGTCAGCGCGCCGACATGGGCGGGCCGTGTGAACCGAGGCCAGGTTTTCGATCGCCGTGCGAGCAGCATATGCATGCGCTGCACCTGTTTGCCAGTGTATCCTCGCTCGACAGCCAGATAGAGGCCAATGAGAGCGAACGCCGCTCCGATCGTTGGCTGACCATCGCCGACATGTTGTGCGGCGTACGCATCCACGAGATGTTGGTGGATAAACTCTGTGTCACGCAGCATCACGGTATAGCCCGTTAGCTCGCCATAGATGCGCTGGCATTCGGGTGACGCATAAAAGCGGGCATCGGCTGCGACGTCCTCTACCGGCAGGCTGAGACCACATCCTGGGCAGTCTCGATAGGCTTGATAGCCGTGAGTCTCCATGTCGCTCGTCCCTCTTTCCGCGTTCCGCGTTCCGCATGATTCGGCCGGCGGTTTCACCCGCGCGCTCACCAGAGCGACTCCATCGCTCGTATATGCTACGCGCCGTTTGGGGCGCCCCAATCGTCGGCTGGTTTGACAGCGGCTGAGCGCTTGCCTAGGATGCGTACTGTGGTCATCAACCGCAAGGTCTGATGGCTCAAGCCCCGCCGATGGGAACGACGCACGCGAGTACGAGGAGGCGAGCTAATGAGCCAGGGCCATTCAAACCAGCATCATGGAGCCACAGGCGGCCTGAAGCATGTCGCCGCGCAGGAGCACAAGGTGGCGCGCGAGGCGCATAAGGTGGATAGCGCCGTGTACATGGGTGAAGTGCTCAGCAGCGGCGATCCCAAGCGCATCGAGCGCTACTTCCTGCGTAAGTGGGCGTACAAGCTGTTTGGCAAGTTCATGGGCAAGACGGTCAATCGTATCCGGTAGCGCGCTCAGTATTTCATGGTCGCCTCCAGCGCCACAACGTCTAAAGGAGCAGCGTTTCTGTCTTCGGCCCCCTCGCCATCCGACTAGCGGGCAATCCAGCGCGGATCTTCGCGGACCATCGAGAAAACCAGCGTGTCACGAATTTGCCCGTCTGGCGCCGAGAAGTCGCGGCGCATCCGTCCCTCCAGCGTGAAGCCGAGGCGCGTGGGGACCGCGGCGCTGCGAGCATTCTCTGCATCGCAGCGAATCATGACGCGATGGGCGTCGAGATGATCGAAGGCGAAATCGGCGACCAGGCGCACGGCGTTACTCATGTAGCCGTGGCCGGTCGCGCTGGTACGCAGCCAGTAGCCGATCTCGAACGAACCAATCTCCCAACTCCGCACCATCAGTCCAATATTGCCGACGAGCCGTCCTGTTGACCGCTCGACGATCCCCATGCCGAGCATCTCGCGCGTGATCCATTTCGCTTCAGTCTGAGCCAGCCAGTTGCGCAGCTCCTCTTGCGACTGATCCGCGAACGGCAGCCAGGGTCGCAGCTCATCTCGCGACTCCTGGATAGCCTCCCACAACTCGTCGAAGTCGCTCTGATGGTGTGGGCGTACCGTGACGCGATCATCTGTGAGCTCATCGAACAGCGGAATCAGACTGGGAAAGCGTATCTGGCGCGACATGGCGACTCCCTCGCGTTGATGGACCTTTGATAGACCTTTACTATAGCGCGCAGGCGCGGGAACCTCTCCTGGCGCAGGCGCGTCATACGAGTGATACTCAATGGTGAAGCGTGACGAGCGTTGATGAGGCGAAACACGCCTTTGTGACTCGCTCATGCAGTATACGGTTTGCGATGAGCGCTTGTCATCTGACTTGCGGACCCGAGAAAGGGACCCGAGAAAGGGGCCTGAGATGCGCGTGAACGGTTATCGGCGCTGGCTGATAACATCCGTCGCCGCGCTCGCGCTGCTGGCGTCGCTGCTGGCGCTGCTGCTGGCCGGATGCGGCGCGGCGGGCGCAATAGGTGGCGGCGCGCCGAGCGCCAAACAGACTCCCTCGCCAACGATGCCCGCGCCCTGCGCGGGTGTCGCAGCCAGCGCCCCCGCGCCAAGTGTCACTCTGCGTAACGCCGACTCGAACCATACCGCATCGGCGCCTGTTGGGTCGTTGGTCGCAATTCGCATGGATGGCCAGCATGTGTGGCGGCTCAACTCTGTGACGCCGAGTGACGTGTTGGCGCCGACCGGAGCGCAAGGGGCGCTCGAGCAGGGTGACTGCGTGTGGGAGTTTCAGGTCGCACGGTCGGGCGACGTGGTGGTAACGTTTATAGGGACGGCGTTATGTCCACCCAATGCGATGTGTCCGCAGTATGCAATGGTCGCCAAGTTCACTGTCCACGGCGCGTGACGCCCGCTGGACGCCGGCTGGTCATTCCAGACGGCCTTAGGCGCGGCGATCTCTAGTGGACTGCTACCGCTGAAGGAGTCAAACGATGCCACGGCTGGATGGTAAGACGATCGGCGTCTTTGTCGCCGAGGGATTCGAGGATCTGGAGTTCTGGGTTCCAGTGATGCGGCTACGTGAGGAGGGCGCGCGCGTCCTCGTCATCGGCCTCACGCATGACGAAGTAACCGCGAAGCATTGCCTGACCGCGACGCCCGATGTCGCCGCGAGCGAGACGCAGGCGTCACAGCTCGATGCGCTGGTCATCCCCGGCGGATGGGCGCCCGACAAACTGCGCCGCAGCGAGGATGTGCTGCGCATTACCCGCGACGTGAATGCCGCTCACAAGATCATCGGCGTGATCTGTCACGGCGGCTGGGTCGCCGCCTCGGCGGACATCGTACGCGGCATGAGGGTCACAGGCTCACGGGGCATCCGCGACGACATGGTCCATGCTGGGGCGACCTGGGCCGATGAGCCAGCGTTTCGCTCTGACAATATCGTCTGGGGCCGTGTCGTCGAGGATATCCCTGACTTCCTGCGCGAGCTGGTCGCCGCGCTCGTGGAGCGGGCGCAGGGCTGAGCCGCTTGCTCTCCACTCTCGCGGCGTGCGCTCGCGCGGTATACAATGAAGGGCGATACCTGCGTGAGTAGCTCGGCGCTCTGAGGCGTCCTTGGATGGGAGGGCAAGACCTTGACTTCGGTGGCGAATCAGACAGCCAGCGACCAGACGCGTGATGGGCGCGCGAGCCTGTATCTGGCTGAGGCGCGGCGGCGCGTGCTGATCTATGACGGGGCGATGGGCACGCAGATCCAGAATCTGGCGCTCACTGCCGCGGATTATGGCGGCGAGCGCTACGACGGCTGCCCTGAGATTCTGGCTGTGACGCGCCCGGACGCCATCACCGAGATCCATCGCGCATACCTGGCCGCTGGCGCTGATGTTCTCGAAACAGACACGTTCACGGGCACGCGCCTCAAGCTCGATGACTACAGCCTGGGTGAGCGAACGCATGAGATGAATCGCGCCGCCACGCGTCTGGCTCGCGCCGCCGCCGACGAGTTCTCTACACCCGAGCGTCCACGCTTCGTCGCGGGCTCGATGGGTCCCACGGGCATGCTTCCCTCCTCTGACGATCCATCGCTGAGCAACATCACCTACGCCGAGCTGGCCGAGCTGTTCCGCGAGCAGGCGGCGGCCCTGATCGATGGCGGCGTGGACTTGCTGCTGATCGAGACCAGCCAGGACATCCTCGAAGTGCGCGCCGCGATTCACGGCATTCGTCTGGCGTTCGAGGAGAGTGGGGTCACGCTGCCGATTCAGGCGCAGGTGACGCTCGACACGAGCGGGCGCATGCTGCTCGGCACGGAGGTCTCGGTTGCGGCGGCGATTCTCCG
>DASQSS010000279.1:0-2749 GCA_035642255.1 Ktedonobacterales bacterium
GTCCTCCCGGTGCTGCTCCGCTTCTTGATCGGCGTGGCCGCCACGTCCTTCGTCGGATTGCTCTCGCGCAGGCTCGTACTCGTACGCAATCTCGTAGGCCGCTTCACCGAATCGCATGATGGTCGACGCACAGCCTTCCACGAAATCTCGCACTGCGTCAGCCAGGTCCTGTTTGTATGCTCTGCCACCAAAGTCGCGGCGCGTGAAGCCCGAGGCGATCAACCGTGCTGCGCGCTCATCCTCGGGGACGAGTTCGACGCGTAACGGTGGCTTGCCCCCCTTGGCCTCGGAACCGTGCGGCATGATGCTGTAGGCGACGTCCTGCGTCAGCATTGACACGTAGAAACCTTCAGAATAGTCCCTGCGGCCCTGATAGACTGGATCACCCGGCGGAACTTCCGACGACACGTAAGCGATGCTACGCCGCCTGAGGTGGGTTCTACGGCCCGAGACGTCGCCACGAGCGCGGTGCTCCTCCATGCAAGTGCCTCCTCTTACACAGCGCGTCTTGCCCGTTGTTGGTGGACGAGTAGAGATTGACCACAGTGACTAGTCAGAGTGGTTCTCATCAAGCGGATCCTGGCAGTCGCCTTTGTCCGCGACTTCTTGATCGGCCCCCGGTCTGGGGGCACCTGAATCGCTTTCCGCAATGTCGGTCTTGTTTGCGCTCCGCTGCAGCGCTCTCTCGCGTGAGACGCGACGGCGAAATTCACGCGCCTCGCGGAGCAGTTGCACGCCTGGCGGTAGATGCCGCTTGAGGTACAGCGCCAGGAAGACATCGCGCGCTGTGTCGCCGATTCCGAGCGAATGCGCGCCACGCGCTAGGGCGCTGATAATGGGGCTCGAATGTAGCGGTTGCACTCGATCCCGTCGGAGGAACGACGGCAGGCCATAGGTGTCGTCTTCTATTCCTTTCTCACGCAGGCGTCGGTCGAATTCCTGCGCCCAACGGGTTCGGTTGATGTCGCCGGGTTTGATCGAAAACACCGAACGTCGCGCTTCCAACGCAGTGCAGATAGCGGAGGCGCGCTGCGCGCCATCGGGACCCGAAAGGTACCTGTCCCATACGCTAGCGGTGAACGCCCAGGCGCCGCCGCCGTCAAGCTCAGCATAGATGAGTGCAAATCCAGACAAGTGGACGAGTGTCTCCAGCGGCTCTGTGCTGAAGATGAACGCGGTTGTGACATCCTCATCGCGCACGCGGGCGCGCAACCGCGCCTCCGCGCCAGCGGTGGCCACGAAGAAAGCGGAGAAAGCGGTTTTGAACATCGCTTGATTGCCAGTGGCCAGTGCTCTATATGCCTCCTGGGCGAGGAGTGTGTAGGCTTGGCCGAAGAAATCTGGCCAGTAGCGCGAAGTCGGGACGTCGGTCAGGTGTTTCGCAATACGCGCGTAGTCCCGAACGAGCTGCTCACGGACGGCGGTCACCCGCTGCTCGAAGGACTCCCACGGGACGGCGGGCCAGCCATCTTTACTCGCATGGCGAAAGGCGTCGATGGCAATGGTCGCCGCTTGGATGCGCGACAGGTGGTGCGTGAACTTGTTGCACGCCTCCAGCCCGCGCTGGAGGTACTGCGCAGCGAATATTGGATGTCCCTCATCTATGAGCTGCTCAGCCTCGGGGGCGTACTGCACCTCCAACGCTGAAATGAGCGCCTCCAGCATGGTCGAGATGTGACGCACATATTTCGCCGCGACGACATGCACGCGGTACCAGGGTGCGCTAATGATGCGGCCTTCTGCCAACTGCTCGAATGTCAACCACTTTTCCAGTACCTCCACCTGGGCGACAAGCGCCTGCGGCAATGCTGTTGCATATAACTCGCGCCGCTTACGCCAACCGATGCTTGCTACGCTGGCCTCCAGCACCTCTGGAGTGATCGTCTCGATGCGGTCGGCAACGGCCAGGAGTACACCGATGAAAGACCAGCCTGGAATGTCAGCCAGGGCAAGCGCAGCGGCCACCCGCTCCGCCTGCTCATCGTGGTCAAGGTTGGTAACTTCTACGGTTCGTCCGATCGACAGGTGGACCGGCCTGAGCCCGCGAAGGAAACGCAGCGCATCCTCGACAGCGAGTTCCTCGCCCATGCCTCTCAAGGCAGCCTCCACGTGGGCGCTCACCTGTGCAGCATCGCGGAGATAGTCGCCGTCGAGGAGCGCTTGCAGCGCGGTGCGTACCATGTCCATGACAAGGGCCTCGAGCCAGTATGCGTCGGGCACCTGCTCAGTGTAGAGCGGTGTGTCGGTCTCCAAGGCGAGTGACACACGGATGTCGTCCGCCGTAAGCCAGTCGCCGCGCCCTTGAGTACGGGGGAACCAGTGACTCTTGGTGGGAATGCGCGGCTTCTGAGCCGCGTATCCGCGCAGCAGAGTGAGCAGGTTTGTCGCGAGCTGGGCTAAGCGGCTCCCGCGGAGATGTTCCTCATGCGCAGCCAAGCGCACAATGCTACCGTAGATCGCGAGGATCGCTTCTGCCTCTCGTCGGTAGTAATCCTGGTATTCGGCGACGTTCCAGAAGGCTCCCTCTGGGGTCGCTGAGCGTATGCTGTCGCCGATCTCGAGGATCAGACGGTCAGCCAGACGGGTCGGGTCGAAGAGGTCGAAGAGCCGCATGCCTAGCTGGACGAACCCCAGGGTAGAAACGATGCCGAGGCCGCCGACCACGAGGAGGTTGAGAATTCCCGGGTGTAGACCGAGCGCGTGAGCTCCAAGAAGGAGGGTCGCGAGCGTCGCGAAGAAGGCCACGAAG